>JBBRCF010000047.1:0-24716 GCA_038205135.1 Rhodobacterales bacterium | reverse complement strand
ATTTGGGGGGAATTTTTTGGGCACATACCGGGGGGGGGGGGGTTTTACCCCCCCCCACGCCCCCCGAGTGTATTTGGAAACCGAAGAAGTCCGGGGCGCATGGTCATGCGGGCCCTCACACTGGCACGAGGCTTTTCTTGGCCTCGTCCAGCAGGCGTTTCGCCTCGGAGCCCTGCAGTTTTGCAATATCGTCCTGATATTTCAGCACCGCGCCCAGCGTATCGGCGATGACCTCGGGCGACAGCGTCAGCACATCCAGCGCCAGCAGGCATTTCGCCCAGTCGATAGTTTCGGCGACGCCGGGTTTCTTGAACAGATCCTCGGTGCGCAGGCGCTGCACAAAGGCCACGATTTCGCGGCTGAGCGTGTCGGACGCTTCGGGGGCGCGGGCGGTCAGGATGGCCATTTCGCGGTCGAAGTTCGGGTAATCGACCCAGTGATACAGGCAACGGCGTTTCAGCGCGTCGTGCACTTCGCGGGTGCGGTTCGAGGTCAGGATGACGATGGGCGGTTCCGGGGCGCGGATGGTGCCCAGTTCGGGAATGGTGACCTGAAAATCTGACAGCGCCTCCAGCAGGAACGCCTCGAAGGGTTCATCGGTCCGGTCCAGTTCGTCGATCAGCAGCACCGGCGCACCGCCCGGCTGCGGACGCATCGCGGCCAGCAGCGGGCGTTCGATCAGGTAGTCTTCGGTGAACAATTCGGCGCGCAGCGCGTCGCGGTCGGCGCCGCCCGCCGCTTCGGCGGTGCGGATAGCGATCATCTGCGCGGCGAAATTCCAGTCATAGACCGCAGAGGCGGCATCCAGACCTTCATAGCATTGCAGCCGGATCAGGCGGCGGCCCAGGGCAGCCGCGATGGCCTTGGCGATTTCGGTCTTGCCGGTGCCCGGCTCGCCTTCCAGAAACAGCGGACGGCCCAAGCGTAGCGCCAGAAACACCACGGTGGCCAGCGCGCGGTCGGCCACGTAGCCTTGGGTGGCGAGGGTCCGCTGGACCCCGTCGATCGAGGCGATATCTGTCATGCTGACCCTCCCTGGTCGTGTCGCCCAGACTGCATTGCCGGCGCGGCGCGTCAACCCCTGCACTGGCCTTGCACTGGCCCTGCACTTGGCCCTGCACTGGCCCCTGCACTGGCCCCTGCACTGGCCCTGTATCAGACCTGTCCCGGGTATGGCATGAGGCCATGGTGGCCGATTCGCAACGCAGGGTACCCCGGCGGATGGGGAAAGATTGACGCAGATTCCCGTTCCTGCCATGATCGACAGTAATAATACAATGATAGGATCGTGCGCGGGCATCACCCGATGAACACGGTCATGAAGGACAGAGGCGCAGGATGAGCAGACATTTGGCAGGGGGCCGCATCCCATGCGCGTGACCGCCGTGACCTGTGTCAAGAACGAAGGCCCGTTCCTGATCGAATGGATCGCGTTCAACCGTGTGATCGGCGTCACGGATTTTCTGTTCTATTCCAACGACTGCACCGATGCCACGGACCGTTTGCTGGATGCGCTGGCCGCACGCGGCATCGTGCAGCACCTGCCGAACCCGGCCGAGGGACGCAATTACCAGATGGAGGCGTTGAAGGACGCCGCGAAACAGCCCGTGGTGACCGACGCCGACTGGGTCTCGATCGCGGATGTGGACGAATTTCTGAACATCCATGTCGGCGACCACACTATCCCGGCGCTGATTGCCGCCTGTGGCAATCCGCAGGCGATTTCGGTGACGTTCCAATTCTTTGCCAATGCCGGGATCGACGGCTTTTCCGATCGGCCGGTGATCGCGCAGTTCACCCGCTGCCACAATCCGGACCTGTGGTGCGGCGAAACGGCCATCGAGGTCAAGTCGCTGGTGCGGAACGATTTTCCCTTGCAGTACTACGGCGCGCATCGCCCGTTCTTCAAGGACAAGCTGGCGAAGAAGCGTCTGCCCGTCTGGACCGACGGATCGGGTCGCGCCGTGCCGCACAAGTTTCTTGTTGCCGCCAACCCGCGCCGCATACGCAAGTTTCCGGCCGCCGGCGCGCGCGATCACGCGACGCTGAACCATTATGCGCTGCGGTCGCTGGACAGCTATCTGGTCAAGAACGACCGCGGCGATGTGAACCGCGAAAACCGCGCCTTCGACGATACCTATTGGCGCGAACGCAATGACGGCGCGTGGCAAGACCTGTCGATCCAGCGCTATCTGCCTGCCTTGCAGGCCGAAATCGACCGCCTGCGCGTCGACCCTGAGATCGACGCGCTGCACCGCGCGGCAGTGGCGCTGCATATCGCCCGGCGTGACGCATTGCTGAACACCGACGAATACATCGCAATGCAGGCGCAGTTGCGCGCCGCGTCCACCCTGCCGCCCCAAGAAGAAGCGATGCTGGCGGAACTGGGTCTGCTGGACGCGGTCGGGTCATGAGGCTGCGGGTTGTCAACCTCGGCCTGCCGAAATCCGGCACCACGACGCTGGCGCACGCGCTGAAACTGGCGGGGTTGAAGGTGGCCGATTACCGCATCCGCCGCCGCCAGACGCCAGAGGTCGAACGCCACAACGCCTATGTCGCCGACCTGATGTATCGCGGTTACTTCGAAACCGGCGATCCGTTGGCGCATATGGATGATTTCGATGGGTTTTCCGAGGTGTCCTGCCTGACGCCGACCCGCACGCTGTGGCCCCAGACCGATTTCGCGCTGATCCAGGCGATCCGCGGCACACATCCCGGCGTGCGGTTTGTCGCCTCTCGGCGCGACGCGCGGGCAATGTCGGATTCGATGCTGCGCTGGTCCAACCTTGGGACCGAACGGTTGCCTGCTGGCGATGTGCCCGGCCTGCCGGCGGGTTACGGGGCCACGACCCGTGAACGCATCACCTGGATCGACGGGCATTACGCCCATCTGCGCGCGGTCTTTGCCGGCGATCCGGCGTTTCTGGATTATGACACGGCCGAACCCGACGCCCCGGCACTCATCGCAGCCCACATCGGGCGCGACCTGCCGTGGTGGGGCAAAGCGAACCGCAATCCGCAAGACGACGATCAAGAGGACGCCGCCTGATGCGGATCCACCTGCATATCGGGCTGGAACAGGTCGGCGCCGGACGCCTGCAAGAAGTGCTGGCCGACAAGCGCGAACAGTTGGCCGCGCGCGGCATCCTGTTTCCGCGCAGTCTGGGGCCCCGCAACCATACACGGCTGTATATGGCCGTGACCGACCCCGACCACGTCGATCCGTTGCGGTTCAATCGCGGGTTCATGATGCCCGACAAACAGACCGCCCTGCGCACCGAAATCGTGCAGCAATTGCAACGTGATATCGCAGCGACGGCCCCGCACACGCTGATCCTGTCGGCCAGCCAGCTGGGCGCGTCGCTGCACCGGGTGTCCGAACTGGACCGGCTGCGCATGTTGCTGGCGCCCCTGTCCGACGATATCCGGATCATCGCACATGTCGACGAACAGTCCCGGCTGCTGGCCCGGCATTACGCCGAACAGGTGATGGAAGGGCGCGGCACCACGCTTGACGTCGAAATGGATCTGGCCGGCAGCACCGACTGGTGGGACGATTGCCTGCTGGATGCGCATCGGATCACCCCTGCCCGCGGGATTTTCCTCGAAACCCAGACGCCGCCGTTCTGGCTGGATTACGCCCGTTTGCAGGCGTTCTGGGAAGGCACGTTCGGCGTCGGGTCGCTGACCTTTCGACCCTACGACCCCGAATTGTTCGACGGCGAAGGCGTGACCGAGGAAATCCGCGCCATGTTCGGGCTGGCGGACAGCATTGGCCGTGCCACTGCTGCTGCTGCGCCTCAGATCGCGCCATCGGCGGCATGGGTCGCGCGGGGGCGGCAGTTGAACGCGTTGCTGCTGCAGGTTCTGGCCACATCGAACCGCATCTTGCCACGCCCCTTGTGGCGCAAGTTCATGGCAGAGATTCGCGAAGACGGCCCGCCGATCGACCAGGGCAGCTTGTCCGAGATCGCCAAGGGGTTCGCGGCGATGAACAAGCGCCTGATCGCGGCGCACCCGGCATTGACCGACACCAGCCTGAAACGCCCGCGCGCCAAGGAAATCTGGGCCGAGGCGACGCCCGGGCGCGGATTTCGCGCCTCGCAATATCTGCTGGCCTTCCTGTGGCGCATCGATCATGCCACCGAAGCTGCGCGCAGGGAACTGGCCGGTGATCTGGCGCGGCTAAGATCGACCAGCCCGCCTGCCGCCGCCGCAGGACCGATGCCGGAGGTTGACGGCCTGTCGCCGGCGGCCCTTGCGATCATGCCGCCGCTTGCGGTGCAGAATTTCGAAAAACTGCGCGCCTCGTCGTTCAAGCCGCATAACAAGCTGGGTAAGGTCAACGAAGACGATCTGGCCGCCGCCTATGCGCCGATGCCGCCGCGCGTTCTGAAACCCGGATCGACCGGCAATGTCATCGTCGGCTGCATGAAGAACGAGGCGCCCTATATTCTGGAATGGATCGCCTATCATCGCGCGATCGGCGTGGATAATTTCCTGATCTATACCAATGGCTGCCAAGATGGCACGGCAGAAATCCTTGCCCGGCTGGATGCCACGGGCCTTGTGAACCATCGCAACAATGACGATTGGAAAGGCAATTCGCCGCAGCAATACGCGCTCAATCAGGCCCTGAAGGAACCGGTGATCCGGAATGCCGACTGGATCATCCATATCGACGTGGATGAATTCATGAACATCCGCTGCGGCAATGGCACATTGGATGACTTTTTCGCCGCCACGCCGGATGCCACCAATGTTGCGATGACCTGGCGGCTGTTTGGACATAATGGTGTGACCGATCTCAGCGACGATTTCGTCATCGATCAATTCGACCATTGCGCGCCGAAATTCTGCCCGAAGCCCCATACCGTCTGGGGTTTCAAGACGATGTTCAAGAATATCGGCGCCTATGCCAAGATGTCGTGCCATCGCCCGAACCAATTGGACGACGGGTTCAAGGACCGGGTGAAATGGGTCAACGGGTCCGGTCGTGACATGACGCGCGAGGCCGCCGAAAACGGCTGGCGCAATTCGGTGAAATCCATCGGATATGACCTTCTGCAACTCAATCATTATGCGCTGCGGTCTGCTGAATCCTTTCTGATCAAGCGTCAACGCGGCCGCGCATTGCATGTCGACCGGTCCATCGGCATCAATTACTGGATCCGGATGGATTGGAGCGATCATCGCGACATCACCATCAAACGCAATATCCCGCGCCTGCAGGCCGAATACGACCGGCTGCTGGCGGACCCTGAATTGCGCAAATGGCATCACGCCGGGCTTGACTGGCACCGCGCCAAGGCCGCCGAACTGCACGCAACGCCGGAATTTCAGGACCTGTACGATCAGGCCCTGAAAGTGAAACTGACAACAACCGAACGCGTCGCCTATGCGCTGGCGCTGGACATGGAGAGTTGATGATGGCACGCAAGACCCCTGCTGCAGCCCTGCGGCCCGGCCCGGACGAATTTTCTGCGCCCACCCCGGTGGCGCAGCGTCCGGCGCTGGTGCGGAAATCGGCGGAGCCCGGCAGCAAAGCCCGGAGCCGCGATGTCCCGCCGGCCACCGATCCGGATGACACCGGACCCCAGCCTCCACACCCCGACCCGGACCGCGTGATCCGCAGCCATGGCCTGCGGTTTCCCGTTGATGCGGCGATCCTGCGGCCCCGCATCCGACAGGCCCTTAAGGCCGATGGCTATGAACGCAAGGAAACCGACGCGGTGCTGCGCATCGTCAAACCTAGCGACACCGTGATCGAACTGGGCGGCGGCATCGGCTACATGTCCACGCTGATGGCGGTGAAATGCGGCGCCACCGTGCACGCCTTCGAGGGCAACCCCGATCTGATCCCCTATATTCGCCGCGTGCACGCGGAAAATCAGGCCACTCGCGCCACCATTCATCACGCCCTTATCGGAGAGGCGGCCGGCAGCGCCGATTTCTACATCCGGCGCAATATTCTCGCCTCGTCGATGGCGGAACTGGTCAGCGAACCCCATGTGGCCGTCACCCGGGTCGAGGTGCGCGCGGCGCGCGATGTGTTTGCCGCGTTGAACCCCACCGTTCTGGTCTGCGACATCGAAGGCGCCGAGGCGCAGGTGATCCCGTTCCTGCCGTTGGACGGTTTGCGCGCGGCGGTGGTGGAATTGCACCCGCAATGGATCGGGGAGGCCGGTGTTCGCGCGGTGTTCGACGCCTTTGCCGCCGCCGGCCTGACCTATTTCCCACAGGCCTCCGAAGCCAAGGTCGTCACGTTTTTGCGCGGCTGGTAGGGCAGCATGCGCGCGCTTGCGATCTTGTGCCAACGCAACGAAGGCGCGTTTCTGCTGGACTGGATCGCACACCATCAGGCGGTCGGTTTCACGGATTTTCTGATCTATTCCAACGATTGCGACGACGGCAGTGTTGCGTTGCTGGACCGGCTGGCGGCCTTGGGGGTGGTGACGCATGCCCGCAATGATGCCCCCCATGACGCCGCGGGGGTGCAGTTCACCGCGCTGAAAGCTGCGGCCGAACATCCGCTGACACGCGCGGCCGACTGGATATTATCGCTGGATATCGACGAATTCGTCAACATCCACACCGGCGACCTCACGCTGACAGCACTGTTGGCAGCCCTGCCCGATGCCACCGCGATCACGCTGACCTGGCGTTTGTTCGGCAATGCGGATGTGGTGCGCTACGCCGACACGCCGGTGACCACGCAATTCACCCGCGCGGCCCCTGCCATCATGGCCTGGCCCTGGCGCGCGGCGATGTTCAAGACGCTGTACCGCAACGATGGTACCTACCGCAAACCCGGCGTCCACCGCCCGCGCGACCCCGACCCCGAACGGGTCGGGCAGGCGCGCTGGTTTGATGGCGAAGGCCGCACATTACCTTCCGAATTTCATACCACACGGCTGTTTTCGCCCTTTGGCCGGCCCAACCACCGGCTGGTGCAGTTGAACCACTACCCGCTGGGCGCGATGGAAAGCTATGTTCTGAAAGCCGACCGTGGCCGCGCCGTGCATGCCGATCATGCCTTGGGGCTGGATTACTGGGTGGAACGCAATTTCAACACCGACACGGACCGCTCGATCCTGCAACTGGACCCGCAGGTGACCGACTGCCGCGCCGCGCTGCACGCCGACCCGGAGGTCGCGCGCCTGCATGCCGCGACGGTCGCCTGGCGGCACGCCCGGTTCGACGCGCTGATGTTGCTGGAACCGTTCCGGGCCCTTATGGGGCGATTGTTAATGACACCGCCGTCACGGGTCGTGACGCCGGATTCGGCGCGGTTCCTGTTGTCCTACGCCAATCGCGCGCGCAGTCTGCCGCAAGGTCAATAGCCAGAAAACCCCGCTGTTATTTCGCATTTCCGCCGCAAAGCCTGCTTAACCTTGGTATGCGTCTGAAGGACTGCAAAGGAATCAACAGCATGGCAGACACGCTTGCAGCCATCGACACCCCGATGGGCGGCTTGACCAAGGCCGACTGGATCGCGCGGTTGGCAAGCGTCGTCGACGCGGCGGGCCACATCGATCCGTTGGGAAAACGGCATATGGCGGCGTTCATCGACGCCGGCCGCACCTTGCTGGTCACCTTTGAAACCATCGCCGGGATTCAGACCCTGTCCGAAGACGGCCATCCCATCGGCTGGGAAATGGTGCGCCGGCGCGACTGGTCGCATCTGTGTCTGTTGTCCGATGGCGACACCTGGTTCCGCGAGCGGAAGGTCTGGGCCTATTTCGACCGGTTGATCGACGATGGCTTTTTCGAAGATTTCGACACCGTGATCTTTTACGGCGCCGGCCCCTGCGGCTATGCGGCGGCGGCCTTTTCGGTGGCCGCGCCCGGGGCGACCGTGGTGGCGGTACAACCGCAGGCCACGCTGGACCCGCGCGTCACCGAATGGGACGACCGGTTCCGTGACCGGCGGCGGCTGGATTTCACCTCGCGCTATGGTTACGCGCCCGACATGCTGGATGCAGCTGTGGCGGCCTTCGTGCTGTACGACCCCGAAGAACAGATCGACGCGATGCACGCGGCGCTGTTCACCCGCATAAATGTGCAGCAATTCCGCCTGCGCCACATGGGGGACGCGCTGCAAACCGGGCTGTTGGACATGGACGTGCTGCACCGCCTGTTCGAACTGGCTGCTGCGGGCGATCTGAACCGGCGGTCCTTTGCCACGCTGTTTCGCGCACGCCGGGATCACCCGGGATACCTGCGCAACCTGCTGACCGATCTGGACGCGCGCGGCCGGCCCTATCTGGCCATGCTGCTGTCACGCAACGTCGTGGCCCGGATGAACGCGCCGCGCATACGCCGCCGTCTGGAGGCGCTGGAAAAAAGCGCTGCCGAGGGGCGGTTCCGCGCGCCGCCGCCGTCACCCGGAACTGACCCGCCCGGAACTGACCCGTCCGGACCTGACCTGACCTGACTGGCAGACGCGACCCGGATCGTGTAATCACAGGTCATGACCCAGACCCTGACGATCCCCCGCCCCGACGACTGGCACCTGCATTTGCGCGATGGCGCGATGTTATGCGCGGTTCTGCCCGAAACGACCCGGCATTTCGCCCGTGCGTTGATAATGCCCAATCTGGTGCCCCCCGTGGTGACCGGCGCGCAGGCCGCCGCCTACCGCGACCGCATCCGCGCCGTCATGCCGGACAATGCGGCGTTCACGCCCCTGATGACGCTGTATCTGACCGAGGCGACCGACCCCGACGATGTCGCCCGCGCCCATGCCGACGGGATCATCGCGGCGGTAAAGCTGTACCCCGCCGGGGCCACGACCAATTCGCATTCCGGCGTCGCGGATTTTGACCGGATCCGCGCCGTTCTGGACCGTATGGCCGACATCGGCCTGCCCTTGTGCGTGCATGGCGAAGTCACGGACCCGACCGTCGACATCTTTGACCGCGAGGCGGTGTTCATCGACCGTGTGCTGGACCCGATCCGCCGCGCCACACCAGGCCTGCGGGTTGTGATGGAACATATCACCACGCAGGACGGCGCGGATTACGTGCGATCCGCTGACACCGGACTGGCCGCCACGATCACCACCCATCACCTGATCATAAACCGCAACCACATCCTCGCGGGCGGCATCCGTCCGCATTATTACTGCCTGCCGGTGGCGAAACGCGAGGTCCACCGGCTGGCGCTGGTTGCCGCCGCCACATCCGGCGATCCAAGGTTCTTTCTGGGCACTGACAGCGCCCCCCATACGGACGCGAACAAGGAAACCGCCTGCGGCTGCGCCGGATGTTTCACTGCCACCAACACGCTGTCGATTGTGGCGCAGGTGTTCGAAGACGCCGTCGCGCTGGACCGGTTGGGGGCGTATGTATCAGGCAACGGCGCGGCGTTCTATGGCGTGCCGATGAATGCTGGTACGGTGACCTTGGTCAAGGGCGACCCGGTGACCTACCCAGCCCAGATCATGACCGGCGAAGGCCCGGTGACGGTGTTCGATCCGATGATGCCGCTGCACTGGCGCGTGGCGTGACCCGCCACTGCAACGCCTAGAAACTGCCGAACACACTGCCCAGCCCGATGATCAAGGCGCAGGCGAATGTCGGCACTAGCACCGCGACGACAAAGATGTCGCCATAGGCTTGCCGGTGCGTCATGCCGCAGATGCCCAACAGCGTGATCACCGCGCCGTTATGGGGCAAGGTATCCAGACCGCCGGTCGCCACCGCCACCACCCGGTGCAACAGCGCGGGATCGACGTTCTGCAAGGCGGCCTGTGCCAGCAGCGACGGACCCAGCACATCCAGCGCGATCGACATGCCGCCTGACGCCGACCCGGTGATCCCCGCCAGCGCGCCCGACGACAGCGCCGCAGTGATCAGGACATTGCCGCCGGATAGCCCGTCAAGGCTCTGACGCAGCACCTCGAACCCCGGCAGACCGGCAACGACCGCGCCGAACCCCACGAGGCTCGCCGTGTTGAACATCGGCAGCAGCGCTGATTCTGCGCCGGTGTTCAGCACCTGCATCAGGTTGGCCGGACGACTGAGCAGCAACGCAAGCGCCAGTGCAACCGCCAGCGCGGTGATGACCGCCCACAGCCCCTTGACCCGCGCAAGGCTGGTCGCGCCATAGGCCGGATCGGCCAGATAGCTGGTATCCAGCGCGGGCAGGATGACGCTGTCCAACAGCAATGTCACCATGCCCACCGACAGGATCGGCACCAGCGCGACCCAAAGCGGGATCGCATCAGCCGGCTGCGTCCCCGGCTCGGCATCCGGCCGATCCGGCGGCACGTCGCCGGCCAGACCTCGCACCCGCAGTTGCAGCCAGATCAGCCCCAGCCCCAGCATCACCGCCCCCGCGATCAGCCCCAGACCGGGGGCGGCAAAGGGCGTGGTGCCGAATGTGGCCATCGGAATGGCGTTCTGGATCGACGGTGTGCCGGGCAGCGCCGTCATGGTAAAGGTGAACGCGCCCAACGCGATGCTGGCCGGGATCAGGCGCGCCGGCAGCCCGGTCTGGGCAAACAGCGCCCGCGCTGGTGGCCAGGCCGCAAAGGCCACCACGAACAGCGACACCCCGCCATAAGTCAGCACCGCACAGGCCAGCACCGCACAGGCCAGCACCACGGCCGGTATGGCGTTCTGCGGACCCAGCGCCGTGGCAATCGCTGTCGCCAGCCGCACCGCCGCGCCCGACGCCTCCATCACCCGGCCAAACAGCGCGCCAAGCAGAAACAGCGGAAAAGAACGCGATGGCAAACCCGCCCGCCGCCTGCATGAACACCTGCGTATAGCCCGCCAGCACCGGCGCGCCTGACGCCATCGCCGCCAGCACGGCCAGCAACGGCGCAAGGATCAGCACCGTCACCCCGCGCCACGCCCCCACGACCAACAGGGCCAGCACGAAAAAGATCAGGATCACGGCCATCGGATCACCCCTTGCTGCGGCGCAGCATAAACCGCGACATGACGAAATGCGAGACGTTCCGATCCGGATCTCCGCGCCGGCTTGCAACAGCACGCGGGCGTTGGACGCCCCCGCCCTTCCCCACCCCGCGCAAACCCGCTAAACCGCCGTCCAACCCATCCGGAGGCCCGCCATGATCCCCGCCACCTATCCGCCGCAGGACGAAATCGCCCATCTGACTGCCCGCATGCTGTGGGAAATCGGCGCGGTGCATTTCATGGACGACAAACCCTTCATCTTTGCCTCTGGATTGGCGTCGCCTGTCTACATCGACTGCCGCAAACTCATCTCCTACCCGCGCATCCGGTCGACGCTGATGGATTTCCTGACCTGCACTGTGATGCGCGCGGCGGGGTTCGAAGCGTTCGACAACATCGCGGGCGGCGAGACCGCCGGCATCCCGTTTGCCGCGCTGGTGGCCGAACGGATGGCGCTGCCGATGACCTATGTCCGAAAGAAACCAAAAGGTTATGGCCGCAACGCCCGCATCGAGGGCGCGATGTCCGAAGGGCAGCGCGTGCTGCTGGTCGAGGATCTGACCACCGATGGCGGATCGAAACTGTCATTCGTGGATGCCATCCGCGAAACCGGCGCGACCTGCGGCCATACCGCGGTGATCTTTTATTACGGCATCTTTCCGCAGACCGTGCCGACGCTGCGCGAACATGGCATCGAACTGCATTACCTCTGCACCTGGTGGGACGTGCTGGCCGAGGCCAAGTCCCAGGCACGGTTCTCGCCGGCGACGCTGGCGCAGGTCGAAAGCTTTCTGACCGACCCCGACGGCTGGCGCGCGCGTCAGGGCGGCTGAATTTCTGGCGCATGCGCAGGCAACTGCCGATCTTATGTCACAACATCTGCAAGCTGCTTGGTCCCGCACCCCCATCCGTGGTAGCGAAAAGTTACCCACAGCTTACCCACCGAAAGATACAATTTGCACCGCCGCGCCTGACCGCGCTATGCGACAGCCCCACGAAGGGGACGAAGATGAATGAAATCGCGCCGATTCAGCCGGGTGTCGAGGCACCCGATTCAGTGCCGCATTCCATCGAGGCTGAACAACAGCTTCTGGGGGCGGTGCTGACCAACAACGAGGTGTTCGACCGCATTGCGGCCATCATCACGGGGCGGCATTTCTACGACCCCGTGCATGCCCGGATCTGGGAAGTCGCGTCATCCCGCATCGCCAAGAATGCGCTGGCCTCGCCGGTCACGCTGAAGGCGTTCTTCGAAGATGACCTTGGCCTGCGCGAACTCGGCGGACCGGCCTATCTGGCGCGGCTCGCCGGCGCTGCGATTTCGGCCTATGCGGTGCGGGAATACGCGCAACTGATCCATGATCTGGCGATCCGGCGCGAATTGATCGCGGTGGGGCAGGAAATATCCGCCAAGGCCCGCCGCGTCGAAGTCAGTTCCGAACCCCGCGAACAGATCGTCGAGGCGGAACAGAAACTTTACAAACTGTCCGAACAAGGCTCGTCCGACACCGGTTTTCAATCCTTCGTCAAGGCGGTGACGGACGCGGTCAAGATGGCCAATGCCGCCTATGAACGCGATGGCGGCATGGCAGGGCTGTCAACCGGGCTGCTGGATCTGGACAAGAAACTGGGCGGGCTGCACCGGTCGGACCTGTTGATCCTCGCCGGGCGACCGTCGATGGGCAAGACGTCGCTGGCCACCAACATGGCCTTCAACATCGCCAAGGCCTATCGCCGCGGCCGCCTGCCCGATGGCAGCGACGGCGCGCTGGATGGCGGCGTGGTGGGGTTCTTCAGCCTTGAGATGTCCGCCGAACAGCTGGCCGCCCGCGTTCTGTCCGAAGCGGCCGAAATCCCGTCCGAACAGATCCGCCGCGGCGACATGACGGAACAGGAATTCCGCCGATTTCTGGAGGCGGCCAAGACGCTGGAATCCTGCCCGCTGTACATCGACGACACCGCCGCGTTGCCGATCTCGCAACTGGCCGCCCGCGCCCGGCGGCTGAAACGCACGCATGGGCTGGATGTGCTGTTCGTCGATTACCTGCAACTGGTGCGCCCTGCGTCCGCCAAGGACAGCCGCGTCAACGAGGTGTCGGAAATCACCCAAGGGCTGAAGGCGATCGCCAAAGAACTGGACATCCCGGTGGTCGCGTTGTCGCAACTGTCGCGCGCGGTGGAATCCCGCGAAGACAAACGCCCGCAACTCTCGGACCTGCGCGAATCAGGCTCGATCGAACAGGACGCCGATGTGGTGATGTTCGTGTTCCGCGAGGAATATTACGCCGAACGCGAAAAACCGTCCGACGACGCGCTGGAAAAAATGGCGGCATGGCAGCAGCGGATGGAAAACCTGCATGGCAAGGCCGAGGTCATCATCGGCAAACAGCGCCATGGCCCCATCGGCAGCGTGGACCTGAGTTTCGAGGGCAAGTTCACCCGATTTGGCAATCTGGTGCGGCAATGGCAGCAGGACGCCGAACGGCGGTTCTGAAAAGCAGGCAATCAGCCCCGGAGTCTGCGGTTTGACAGTCATGTGACTGGACAGGCCGCCCGCCGCACCGCAGCCTGTGGTCATGCAAGCCCTCGCCTCTGCCGTGCTGATATCCGCTGTCCTGGCGACCACCGCGCGCGCCGCAGAGGTCGATCTGCAGCTTGTGCTGGCGGTCGATGTGTCGCGGTCGATGTCGCCGGCCGAGCTTGAATTGCAACGTACCGGCTATGCCCAGGCCCTGATCGCGCCCGAGGTGATCGCCGCCATCACCGGCGGGCCGATCGGCGCCGTCGCGATCACCTACATGGAATGGGCCGGTACCGACAGCCAGCGCGTGATCGCCGGCTGGACCGTGGTGACCGGCGCCGCAGATGCCGCATCGCTCGCCGCAACCATCAAGAACGCGCCGTCGGTCGCGTTTCGCCGCACGTCGATTTCGGGAGCGCTGCGCGCCGCCGCCGGCCTGCTGGACGACAGCCCGCATACCTCTTGGCGCCGCGTGGTCGATATTTCGGGCGACGGGCCGAATAATCAGGGCGGTCAGGTGGTGGCGGCCCGCGACGCGCTGCTGGCTCAGGGCATCACCATCAACGGCCTGCCGCTGATGACCGACGAAAGCGGCAGCGCCCGCTGGTCGATCCCGGACCTCGACCGCTATTACGCAGCCTGCGTGATCGGCGGCACCGGTGCCTTTGTGTTGCCCGTGCGGGCCTGGCCGGAATTCGCCGATGCGGTCCGGCGCAAACTGGTACTGGAAATCTCGGGCCTCGCTGCCGACGGGCTGCTGCAGGCCCAGATGGCGCCGCAGGCAGGCTATGATTGCGAGGTCGGCGAAAAGATCTGGCAACGCAACCAGATCTACTGGTCGGAACCCTGAAACCGGCTCCACTGGGTCCGTCCCCGGCTTGGCCCGCGCCGCATGCGGCTTCTTCGGTTCGCAAATACCCTCGGGGGAGCTTGAGGGGGCAGACAGCCCCCTCAATCCGCGCTCTGAACGCGACGCCACGCCCGACTTTCCGGCTTGACCTCTGCGCGCCCTCTGCCATCAACGCGCCATGACCGCGCCCGTCCTGACCATCGACCTTGCCGCCATCGCCGCCAACTGGACGGCGCTGGATGCCATGACCGGCTGCGAAACCGCCGCCGTGGTCAAGGCCGACGCCTATGGTTGCGGTGCGGGCCCCGTTGCCCGGGCGCTCGCCGCCCGCGGCGTCCGGCGATTTTTCGTAGCGCTGGCCGAAGAAGGTGTCGCCTTGCGCGCCGCCCTTGGCCCTGGCCCGCAGATCGCGGTCCTGTCGGGACATATGGCGGGCGATGCGGATCGGCTGCGGGACGCCGACCTGACGCCCTGCCTCAATTCGCTGGATCAGGTTCTGCGCCACCTCGAGGCAATGCCCGACCGTCCGTTCGCCATCCAACTGGATACCGGCATGAACCGGCTGGGACTGGCACCCGCCGAATGGGCCCATCTGCGCCAGATCGCCCTGCCGCACCCCGCCTTTGTGATGTCGCATCTGGCCTGCGCCGATGACCCTGGCCATCTGATGAATGCGCGGCAACTGCGCGCGTTCCGGAACATGACCCAGGGCATGGATGTGCTCCGGTCCCTGTCCGCGACCGGCGGGCTGTTGCTGGGTCCGGATTATCATTTTGATTTTACCCGCCCCGGCATCGGGCTGCATGGTGCGGACCCTTTCCGGGCCGGTTTGCCGGCTGTCACGCTGTCCTTGCCGGTGATCCAGATCCGCGAGCTCGCCCCGGGCGATACCGTCGGGTATTCCGCGACCTGGACCGCCAATCGTCCCGCGCGCATCGCGACGGTCAGCGCCGGTTATGCCGATGGGTTGCACCGGATGATGGGGCCGAAAACCGCGCTTTGGGCCGGCGACCGGCCCTGCCCCATCGTCGGACGCGTGTCGATGGACCTGATCACCGTCGATGTCACGGATCTGCCCGAGGTACCGCCCGCCCTGACCATCCTCGACATCCACCAGCGTGCCGATGATCTGGCCGCAAATGCCGGCACCATCGGCTATGAAATCCTGACCGCGTTGGGTGCGCGGTACACCCGCCATTACGTGGGGCTGGCATGAAGCGCTGGCTTGCCGCATCCCTTGCCGCTTTGGGCCGCCCGGTGCTGGCTGCGCTGGCCAGTACGGGCCGCGTTGCGCTGTTTGCGGCTGAAACCGTCAGCCATCTGGCCCGCCCGCCGTTCTATGGCCGCGAATTCGGCAATGCGCTGATCCAGATCGGGTGGTTGTCCCTGCCGGTGGTGGGACTGACCGCGCTGTTTACCGGCGGCGCGCTGGCTTTGCAGATCTACGCCGGCGGCGCCCGGTTCAATGCCGAAGCCGTGGTGCCCTCGATCGTCGCCATCGGCATGGTGCGGGAATTGGGCCCGGTGCTGGGCGGGCTGATGGTGGCGGCCCGGGTCGCCAGTTCCATCGCCGCGGAAATCGGCACGATGAAGGTCACCGAACAGATCGACGCACTGGTCACCCTGTCCACCCACCCGATGAAATACCTGACCCTGCCGCGCGTTCTGGCCGCGACACTAGCCGTGCCGGTGCTGGTGGCGGCGGGCGACGCCATCGGCATCATGGGCGGCTGGCTGGTCGGCATCACGCGGCTGGAATTCAACTCGGCCACCTATTTGAAAAACACCGTCGATTTTCTGGAAACCTGGGACATCACCTCGGGCCTGATCAAGGGCGCGGTGTTCGGGTTTCTGGTCGCCCTGATGGGCTGCTATCACGGCATGCGGTCGGCGCGCGGCGCGCAGGGCGTTGGCCGCGCGACGAAATCGGCGGTGGTGGCGGCCAGCGTGCTGATCCTCGCGGCGAATTACGTCCTGACAGAACTGTTTTTCTCGGCATGATCGCGCTGCAGGATGTTCACAAGGCGTTTGGTGCCAATCACGTCCTGCGCGGCGTAACGCTTGACGTGCCGCGCGCGACGTCCTGCGTGATCATCGGCGGGTCGGGCACCGGCAAATCGGTGCTGCTGAAATGCATCCTCGGCCTCGTCGCGCCGGATTCCGGCACCATCACGGTCGATGGTACGCCGGTCGCATCGGGCGACCGCGACCGGTTCCTGCAACGGTTCGGCATGCTGTTTCAGGGCGGCGCGCTGTTTGATTCGCTGCCGGTCTGGAAAAACGTCGCCTTTCGGCTGCAACACGGCGCGCTGAAACGGCCGCCATCAGAGGCGCGCGAAATCGCCATCGAAAAACTGCGCCGTGTCGGCCTGACCCCCGATGTGGCCGAAAAATTCCCGGCCGAACTGTCTGGCGGCATGCAAAAACGCGTCAGTCTGGCGCGGGCCATCGCCGCCAATCCCGAGATCATCTTTTTCGACGAACCCACCACTGGGCTGGACCCGATCATGGCGGGCGTGATCAATGAACTGATCCGCGAGATCGTCACCGAAATGGGCGCCACCGCGATGACCATCACGCATGACATGACGTCTGTGCGCGCCATCGCAGACAACGTCGCCATGCTGCACGGCGGGGTTATCCGCTGGATCGGGCCGGTATCCCGGCTGGATGACAGCGGTGACCCGTATGTCGATCAGTTCATCCACGGCCGCGCCACCGGGCCGATCGAAACGCTGCGCTGAACCTTGCGCGCCGCTGGCGGGGCGTTAACCTGACCCGGAGGGAGACCGCCGATGATCGACGCCGTTCCGCTGTGGGTCTCGTTCTTCGCCTTTGTGGCGCTGCAAACGGCGGTGCTGCTGTACACTGGCCTGCCGCTGTGGCTGCACAAACGCGCCGGTGGCAAGATCGAGCCAGAGGCGCGGCGACAGTTTCGGTCCACAAACCTGACGGTAGCGGCGGTGTTGTTCGTGCTACTGGATGCGGTGGGGATCCTGCGGCTGTTGCAGATCGACCCGATGATGGCGCTGGTGGGGCTGGTGGTCGGGATTGTCGATTGGCTGCGCAGTTTCTGATCCTTGCACCAACCGGCCGCCGGGGTTACCTGCGCCGCAATCGATGATGGGGCCCATGATGCTGCGCTGGCTGAACCTGTGCTTGTTGATCCTGTTTCCGCTGGCATGGTTCGCCCCCCTGCTGCGGGCCGGGCTGTTGCCGCTGTTCAGCCTGTCGGAAATCAGCGTGATCACCGGGCTGCAATCGTTGTGGGCCAGCGATGTCGTGTTGGCGCTGGTGGTCACGTTCTTTGCGCTGGTGGCACCGATGCTGAAAACCGCCGCGCTGGCGCTGGTGCAATTCGGGCTGCTGGATGGGCGCGTGCAACCGGTGCTGGCGGTTCTGGGCAAGCTGGCGATGGCGGATATATTTCTGATCGCGCTGTATATCACGCTGGCCAAGGGGATCGGTGTCGGCCGGATCGAGGTCGCGTGGGGGCTGTATCTGTTCACCGCCTGCATTCTGGCCTCGCTGGTGATCGGCATGCTGACAAAGCCTGCGCCGCGCCGCTGACGGTGCGTGCCGGGCGCACTGGACCTGCCCGCACGGATCGGCGATACCCCCACCCATGGCCAAGGCGACCGCATCCTTTACCTGCGCCGAATGCGGTGCCAGCCACACGCGCTGGTCCGGGCGTTGTGACGCCTGTGGCGCGTGGAATTCGCTGTCCGAAGAACGCCCGCTGGCCGCCGCATCGGGCGTCATGGGGGCAAAGCGCGGCGCAAGGATCACGCTGACCGATCTGGCCACTTCGGAAACCCCGCCGCCGCGCACCCGGTCCGGGATGGACGAGCTGGACCGGGTGCTGGGCGGCGGGCTGGTCGCGGCGTCGGCCATTCTGGTTGGCGGCGATCCCGGCATCGGCAAATCCACGCTGCTGTTGCAGGCCGCCGCGCGATTTGCGCAGGCCGGGTTGCCGGTGGTCTATGTATCCGGCGAAGAGGCCAGCGCACAGGTCCGCATGCGGGCGCACCGGCTGGGGCTGGGGCAGGCCCCCGTGCGGCTGGCAGCGGAAACCAACCTGCGCGACATCCTGGCCACGCTGGACACCGAGCGCCCCGGTCTGGTCGTGATCGATTCGATCCAGACCATGTGGGTCGATACCGTCGATTCCGCGCCCGGATCGGTCAGCCAGGTCCGCGCCGCCGCGCATGAATTGGTCACCTTCGCCAAACGGCGGGGCACGTCTGTGGTGCTGGTCGGCCATGTCACCAAGGATGGCCAGATCGCCGGCCCTCGCGTGGTCGAACACATGGTCGATACCGTGCTGTATTTCGAAGGCGAACGCGGGCATCAGTTCCGCATTCTGCGCGCGGTCAAGAACCGCTTTGGCCCGGCGGATGAAATCGGCGTGTTCGAAATGACCGGCGCCGGGTTGGCCGAGGTCACAAATCCGTCAGCGTTGTTCCTGTCCGAACGCGGGCAACCCACCGCCGGGTCGGTGGTGTTCGCCGGCATCGAAGGCACGCGCCCGGTGCTGGTGGAAATTCAGGCATTGGTCGCGCCCACGCCGCAATCGCAACCGCGCCGGTCCGTGGTGGGCTGGGACGGCGGGCGGCTGGCGATGATTTTGGCGGTATTGGAGGCGCGCTGCGGCATCCCCTTTGCCGGGCTGGATGTGTATCTGAACGTTGCGGGCGGGCTGAAAATTTCGGAACCCGCCGCCGATCTGGCGGTCGCTGCTGCGCTGCTTTCCGCCCGCCAGGACGCTGCCGTGCCACCCGACACGGTGATCTTTGGCGAAATCAGCCTGTCGGGTGCGCTGCGCCCGGTCGGCCAGATGGAAAACCGGTTGAAAGAAGCGCAAAAACTTGGTTTCTCACGCGCGATCGTGCCGGCGGGTGGCAAGGGCGTTGCGGTTGCGGGCATGAGCTTGACCCAACATGGCGACCTGACCGCCTTTGTCGGCGAAACCTTCGGCGCGGGCTGAACCGCGCGACCTGACTACTGGACGACCAGACTGCGCGGCAAGAATACGCGGCAAGAATACACGAAAAGAATACACGAAAAGAATACAAGGGGCGGGCATGGACGGCTTTACCATCATCGACGGCGTCGTGGCGCTGGTCATCGTCGTATCGGCGCTGCTGGCGTATTCGCGCGGTCTGGTGCGCGAGGCGCTGGCCATCGCGGGCTGGGTCGTTGCGGCGATCCTTGGTTTCATGTTCGCCGGACAGGTAGCGCCTCTGGTCAAGGAAGTCCCGGTGCTGGGCGGGTTGCTGGCCGATAGCTGCGAATTGTCGGTGCTGGCCGGTTTCGCCGCCGTGTTCGCTGTGGTGCTGATCCTGTTTTCGCTGTTTTCACCGCTGTTTTCCAGCATGGTCCAGCGGTCCATTCTGGGCGGCCTGGATCAGGGCATGGGGTTCCTGTTTGGGGTGCTGCGCGGTATCTTGCTGATCGCAGTGGCGTTTTTCGTCTATCAGACAGTCGTCACCGCACAGGATATCGCCGTGGTCGACGACAGCCGGTCGGCCCGCGTGTTTGCCCGCCTGACCGGCCAGATCGAAAACCGCAACCCCGATCAGGCGCTTGGCTGGGTGACCCGGCAGTACGAAGGCCTCGTCAGCGTCTGCGAAGCGGGGACCTGAGCGCAATGTGCATGCCGCCACGCAGCATCGCTTCGTGACAGGGCGATGACAAAGGCCTATAGCGAGAGCGACCCCCACAGCCGGATTCGGAGACATCCCGTGACCGAACGTCCCGCGACAGAACACAGGCTGCCGCCCGCCCATCCATTCGACGACGACAAACTGCGCGAGGAATGCGGAATTTTCGGCGTTCTTGGTCTGTCGGAGGCGGCGAATTTCGTGGCGCTTGGCCTGCACGCGCTGCAACATCGCGGGCAGGAAGCGGGCGGCATCATCGCGCATGATGCCGACCACGGGTTCAATTCCGCGCACCGCTTTGGCTATGTCCGCGACAATTTCACCAACGCCACGCTGATGCAGACCCTGCCCGGCCATCTGGCCATCGGACATGTGCGCTATTCGACCGCCGGCAAGAAGGGCGCGGTGATCCGCGACGTGCAGCCGTTCTTTGGCGAATTTGCCATGGGCGGCGCGGCGATCGCGCATAACGGCAACATCACCAATGCCGACAGCCTGCGACGCGAACTGATCGAGCGCGGATCGATCTTTCAATCGTCGTCGGATTCGGAATGCATCATCCACCTGATGGCGCGATCGCTGCAGCGCACCATCACCGAACGGATGGAAGACGCGCTGCGCCGTGTCGAAGGCGCGTTTTCCGTAGTGGCGATGACGCGGACCAAGCTGATTGGCGTGCGCGATCCACTGGGGGTGCGCCCGCTGGTGCTGGGCCGCGTCGGGACGGATGGCTGGGTGCTGTCATCGGAAAGTTGCGCGCTGGACATCATCGGCGCCGACCTGGTGCGAGAGATCGAACCGGGCGAGATGGTGGTGATCGATCTGGAAAACGGGCTGGAAAGCCATTTTCCATTCCGCCGCCGTGCCTCGCGGTTCTGCATCTTTGAACATGTGTATTTCTCGCGACCCGATTCGATCATCGGCGGGCGGTCGGTCTATGAGACCCGCCGCCAGATCGGCGTGGAACTGGCGCGCGAAGCCCCGGTCGAGGCCGATCTGGTCTGCCCGGTGCCCGACAGCGGCACGCCCGCCGCCATCGGCTATGCCGCCGAGAGCGGCATTCCGTTTGGTCTGGGCATCACCCGTAACCAGTACATGGGGCGGACGTTCATCGAGCCGACCGAGCAGATCCGCAACATGGGCGTGCGGCTGAAACTGAACGTGAACCGCGCGCTGATCCGCGGCAAACGCGTGGTGCTGGTGGATGACAGCGTCGTGCGCGGCACCACGTCCCGCAAGATCAAGGAGATGATCCTGGACGCTGGTGCTGCCGAGGTGCATTTCCGTATCGCGTCGCCGCCCACGGCCTGGCCGTGTTTTTACGGCGTCGATACGCCCGAACGCGAAAAGCTGCTGGCGGCAACCATGACCGAAGATGAGATGCGCGTGCATCTGGGCGTGGACAGCCTGCGGTTTGTCACGCTGGACGGGCTTTACCGTGCCGTGGGCGAGGCGTCCGGCCGCAATGCCAACGCGCCGGCCTATTGCGACGCGTGTTTTTCCGGCGACTATCCGGTGGCGCCGTCGGACATGATCGAAAAGGGCTTTCAGTTGAAGGCGGCGGAATAGGGGGCGCTGCCCCCTCGCCCCGGATCAGGTCCGGGGCCTGCCCCGGATCTGGTCCGGAGCTCACCCCCGGGGTATTGCGGAACCGAAGAAGCGGGGAGGCGTTGCATGTCCATTCTGATGCTGGATGCCCGCTGGCGGCGGTTGATGGACCTGGGCGGGCCGGTCGATATCGGGTTCGACGAACCCGAAGACTGGCCGCACGGGGAACGCGGCGATGCGCCCGTGGTGGCGGCAGGCGACGACAAGCTGGCCTCTGACCTGTGCCGGTTGGCGGACCGGCGGTTCCTGCGGGTGGTGATCGAGGTGGCGATCCTCGGCAGCGACGAACGTGCCTGGCTGGCGCCCTGGGCCGAGGTGGATCACCCGACATTCTATGCCTATGTCGCGCATGCGACCGACGGGGCCGATGCACCGGGACCGGCCATCGGCACATTGGCAAATGATCTTGCGCTGGCGGGGATCGGGGCGGCGCTTGACCTGACCTTTCCGCCCGAGGCCCGTCCGGCGGCAAGGCTTCCGGCCTTTGCCGCGCCGCTGAGTTTTGATGCTCTGCTGGACCTTTACGCGGCACTCGGGCAGGACTTGCGTGCCGAACTGAGCCAGGGCTGACTTGCGGCTGCGCGGCCTCTTGACCTAGCGGGCAGGCTGACGCAACACCCGGTCCGAAGGAGAGCAGGATGTCACACAAAATCGCCTTGGTCACCGGAGCCTCGCGCGGCCTGGGAGCGGCCATCGCCGAAGCCCTTGCGCCCGCTTACCACGTGGTGGCGGTCGGTCGCACCATCGGTGCGCTGGAAGAACTGGACGACCGGATCAAGGCGCGGGGCGGCCAGTCCACGCTGGCGCCGATGGACATCACGCTGACCGAGGCGATGGCGCAGCTGTGCCGGGCCATCCATGACCGCTGGGGCAGGATCGATCTGTGGGTGCATGCGGCCGTGCATGCCGCGCCGCTGTCGCCGGCGCAATTCGTCGATGCCAAGGATTGGGACAAATCGGTCGCGGTCAACGTGCAGGCGACCGGCGTCCTGATCCCTTTTATCGCGCCGTTGCTGGGCGACACCGGCACCGCGATGTTCTTTGACGATCCGCGCGCCGGCACGCCGTTCTTTGGGGCCTATGGTGCGACCAAGGCGGCACAGATCGGGCTGGCCCGCTGCTGGGCGGCGGAAACCGTCAAGACCGGGCCGCGGGTTCTGGTGGTCGAACCCCGGCCGATGCCGACCGCGACCCGCGCGCGGTTCTTTCCCGGCGAAGACCGCAGGGCGCTGACCCATCCGCACGAAGAAGCCGCGCGGTTGCTGGCGCTGTTGTGACCGCACGGCTGCCCGGGAGGTGCTGCGCGGCGCAGGGTGCGGATATCGCCGCGCGACCCTTGCCGTGCCGCCGCTTGCGGGCTAGTCAATAGGAAACCCGCGGGGGACCCGATGCGCATACTGATCACCAATGACGACGGCATCAATGCGCCGGGGCTGGCTGTGCTGCACCGCATCGCAACCGAACTGGCCGGGCCCGCCGGCGAGGTCTGGACCGTGGCCCCGGCGTTCGAACAATCAGGCGTCGGCCATTGCATCAGCTACACTCACCCGATGATGATCGCCAAACTGGACACCCGCCGTTACGCCACCGAAGGCAGCCCGGCCGACTGCGTGCTGGCGGCGCTGCATGACGTGATGACGGATGCGCCACCGGATCTGGTGCTGTCCGGGGTCAACAGGGGCAACAATTCCGCCGAAAACGCGCTGTATTCCGGCACGCTGGGCGCGGCGATCGAGGCGGCGTTGCAAGGTTTGCCCGCCGTCGCGTTGTCGCAGTATCTGGGGCCGAACAACGTGCAGGCCGACAACCCGTTCGAGGCCGCCGAGGTAATGGGTGTCGATATCATTCGCCGTCTGCTGCCGCACA
The DNA here is from genome assembly GCA_038205135.1 of Rhodobacterales bacterium. Classification (GTDB taxonomy): domain Bacteria; phylum Pseudomonadota; class Alphaproteobacteria; order Rhodobacterales; family Rhodobacteraceae; genus UBA9554. Next base: position 1,280 of record JBBRCF010000047.1, on the reverse strand, counting down.
TGACCGGCGATACCGCCGATTACCGGTTGTTTTTCAACGTGAATTTCCCGCCTGTGATGGCCGCGAATGTCAAGGGCGTGAGGGCTGCCGCACAAGGGTTTCGACGCGACACCCGGTTTTCGGTGGAACCGCACCTGTCGCCGTCAGGGCGTCGGTTTCTGTGGATCAAGGGGGGTGAACAACACCGCCCGACCGCGCCCGGCACCGATGCGGCGTTGAATCTGGATGGCTACGTGTCGGTCACGCCGATGCGCGTCGACCTGACCGACCATGCCACTCTGGCGGAGCTGGGCGATCTGGGATGACGCCCGAAGAAGCCGAGCGCCGGATGCAATTCCTGTACGCGCTGCGGTCGCGCGGGATCACTGACCGGCGCGTGCTGGAAGCGATGGAAAAGATCGACCGGGGTCCGTTCATCCGCGGCGTATTCGCCGCGCGCGCCTACGAAGACATGCCGTTGCCGATTGCCTGCGGGCAGACGATCAGCCAGCCGTCGGTGGTGGGCCTGATGACCGAGGCTTTGCAGATCACCGCGCGCGACAAGGTGTTGGAGGTCGGCACCGGGTCGGGCTATCAGGCCGCGATCCTGTCGCAACTGGCGCGGCGGGTCTATACCGTGGACCGCCACGCCCGGCTGGTGCGCGAAGCGCGGCAGATCTTTGACGAACTGGGGCTTACAAATGTCATGGCGATCACGGCGGACGGGTCGTTCGGCCTGCCGGAACAGGCGCCGTTCGACCGGATCCTGGTGACGGCGGCAGCCGAGGATGCGCCCGGCCCCTTGCTGGCGCAACTGAAGGAAGGCGGGATCATGGTCCTGCCCGTCGGCCAGTCCGACCATGTTCAAAGCCTGATCCGGGTGCGCCGGACCGCAACCGGATATGATTACGACGAATTGCGCAAGGTGCGGTTCGTACCGCTGGTCGAAGGTCTTGCCCGCGAGGCCTGACGGGCCGGCCCGCCGCGTTCGGTTGCCGGCAAGACGTGACAGGACGCGCAAAACCGGGTAGAACTCTGCGAAAGGTTCCGCACGCACAAGGAACCATCCGAGGACATCGTGCAGAGGTTGTCGTCATGACCCGTTATTTTCGTACCCACCCGCTTGCGCTGATTTTGCATGTGACACTGGTCATTTCCGGTTGTTCGCAACCGCTCGACATCGACCTGCGCGGGGCTTTTGGCGACAACACGCTGTCAACGGCCGCAGCCGCGCAAACGGCAACGGCGGTGCGCCCGAAACCCGACGGGCGCGGTGTGATCGCCTATCCCGGCTATCAGGT
>JBBRCF010000046.1:0-24828 GCA_038205135.1 Rhodobacterales bacterium | reverse complement strand
TTGCCGTGGCCGACAACGGAGGTCCCCAGCAGGCCGTAATCCGACACATATGCCAGCGCCGCGCGATGCACCGCCGGATCATCCGGCAGCGGGCCTGCAACGCGCATCCAGACCCGTTGCTCGGGCGGGCGGGGGCTGCGGTTCAGCGGCGGGCGCGGTTCGATCGGCCGGAAATCCACCGGGCGCGGCGTGCGCAGCCAGCGCAGGTAGCCCTCGGGCAGTTGATCGGCCATGCGTTCGGCTTGAATTTCCTCGGTTTCGATGGCGTCGGGGCCGGGCACGTCGGGCATCGCGTCCTGATGCGAAAGCCCCGGTTCCTTGACGTGGAACGACGCCGCAAGGTTCAGGATCACCGCGCCATTCTGGATCGCCACCACACGTCGGGTGGTGAAACTGCCGCCGTCGCGGTCGCGTTCGACCTGATACATCACCGGGGCGGTGGCATCGCCCGGACGGATGAAATAGGCGTGCAGCGAATGCACCGGGCGCGTCGGGTCCACCGTCCCTGTCGCCGCCATCAGCGCCTGCCCGATGACCTGCCCGCCAAAGCTGCGCCCCTTGCCGTCCGGCGTCGCGGGGCCGCGAAAGAAATCGCGCTCGACCGGTTCGACGTTCAGGACGCCCACCAACCACGCCGCCAGATCGTTCATGTCCGCCTCCCTTTTTCTTGCACGCAAGGGAGGCGAAATCATCGGTCAGGGCAAGAGGTGTCGCATGCGATCGGGTCGCAGGGCTGGCCCCCGGGGTCGCCGTTTTGCGCTGTGACCGCGCGGTGTGTTGCCGGTGCCGAACGAATTATGTTTACGGACCGGTGCGAACATGTCATACAAGAGTGGCTAAAGACTCCCTATTCGATCCTCTGTCTTCCTTACGGCGAGCAGTCTTTCGATCCGGTTGCGACTTCGCCAGACCGCTGCATGCTGCGAGCGGTGACCAAGACAGAAGGAATACACAGATGGCCAAGGGCACTGTGAAATGGTTCAACTCCACCAAGGGCTTCGGCTTTATCGCGCCTGAATCCGGCGGCAAGGACGTTTTCGTCCACATCTCCGCTGTTGAACGCGCTGGCCTGACCGGCCTGGCCGACAACCAGAAAGTTACTTTCGACGTCGAATCGGGCCGTGATGGCCGCGAAAGCGCGTCGAACCTGCAACTGGCATAAGCCAGTCCGCACGGACGAGATTTGGCGCGGCTCCCGAAAGGGGGCCGCGTTTTTCGTCGTGATCGGACGTTGCGTGCGCTGGGGCGGCGTGTTTAGAAACTGCGTTCTCAGGCGCTGCGTCGGATCAATCGCCAGACCCGCAGATCGGCCAGCACCTTGAACGTCGCCGTGATCGCCAGAACGCAAAGCAGCGTTTTGGAAATCAGGCCCATGGTGCCGTCGATCAGCATCGCATGGGCAACGGTGGCCAGGACCACGATCAGCACCAGACCGCCATGCCCGATGCGGAAATAGCGCGGGCGCAGGCGGTGCCGGAACGCGGCCAGACCCGCTGCCGCGAACATCCCCCACATCGCGATCACACCCCAGGGCGCAAATGGCGCCGGCGCGGCGAACAGCAGCGTGTCGATCACGTCCGGCGGGCTGGTGATCCACAGGCCCACGACATGCAGCACCACGCAGGTCACCAAAGCGACGCCCGTCGCGCGATGCACCCGCCGCCCGTGCCGCGCGGCAACACCCGGCAGATACCCCCCGGCCAGCAAGGGCTGGATCAGCAATAGCGCCAGTGCCACCACCCCGGCGAAACCCGCGATCCCGTAGATCGGCTGTCGAAAGGCCAGCAGCGGGCTGGTTGCGGCGACCGCCAGCGGCACGAAGACTGCCAGCGCCAGCGCCGCCCAGATCAGCGCAGATCGCACCAAGGCCGTGGCGGTCATGCGGGTTGCAGGACGAATTCGACGCTCAGGCTGGTGTCGCCGGCGCGCTTTAGCAACGGGCGCAGGAACACCGTCTGAAATGCGCCGCTGTCATAGGCCAGATGGGCATGGGCCTGCCCGAAGGCGGGAATGATCTGCGGCATTTCAAGCCGGAACGTGCCATCGGCAGCGGTCAGGGTCGCGCCGTGACTGCGTTCGTCGCGTTCGTGGCCTTCGGTGGTATGCGCCCACATCTGGATGCGTTGGCCGGGCAGCGGGGCCCCGTCGCCAGCGCGGCGCACTGTGCCGGTCATCCAGAACCCGCCGCCGCCGATTCGTTCGACGATCGGCGCGCCGGGACGATAGTTGTTCGCACCGCCGCGCATCGTGGGGGTCGGCGTGACGCCCTGCGCGCGGGCCGGCACCGCAAGGCCGGCCATCCCGGTGACCAGCAACGCTGTTGCCGATGTCAGGACGGTACGGCGCGTGGGGTGAAATACGGGCATGGCTGTCTCCTGCGTTGTCACGCTCGCAATATAGCAGGCCGCGCCTTTCAGGCGAACCGGTTCCCACAGCATCGTGAAGCCATCCCCGCCTCGTTCAGACGTCAGGATCAACGTTCTGCTGCATCAGCGTGCTGCTGCGATTTTGCGCGTCTGGCCATGATGTTGTCGAAATTGCATGTTGGGGCTGCATTTCATGGTTGATATTCTTGTCCTGCTGTCGCCCACCATCGTGGCGTTTCTGTATCTGCTGCTGCGCCTCCGGCGTCAGCGATCCGTCGGCCTGATGCCGCTTGCCATTGTGGTGGTGGACGGGTCGAACGTGATGTTCTGGCGCGATAATACCCCTCGGATAGGCACGTTGATCGTGGTCGTCCGTGCCTTGCAGGCGCAGGGGTTGCGCCCGGTCGTCTGGTTTGACGCCAACGCGGGCTTTCACCTGATCGGTTGCTACGCTCATGACGGCGAATTGGCCCGCGCGCTGGGTTTGTCCGCGCGGCAGGTCGTGGTGGTACCCAAGGGCACCCCCGCCGACCCGCTGCTGTTGGCGGGCGCACGGGACCTGAAGGCCGCGGTGGTCAGCAACGACCGGTTCCGCGACTGGCAGGCGAATTTTGGCGATGTTCTGGCGGGGCAGATGATTCGGGGGCGGATGGATGGGAACGGCGTGGTTCTGGACGGTCTAGTCCCGGTCGAACTGACTGCGGCGGCGTGAGCCGGCACCATCGACAGGGGGGCAAGCTGCGACCCTACCGCACCCGCCGCGCCTTGCCGCCCCGCTGCCCCGGCCGGCCGGCAGTGCTGCGCCCCTTGCGCGATACGGCGTCTTCGACGGCCTCATCAACGGCCGACTGCCGCGCCAGCGGATCGTCAGCGATGGCGAGTTCCACGGCTTCCAGCCGCTTGACCTCATCCCGCAGGCGCGCGGCCTCTTCGAATTCCAGGTTCTCGGCCGCCTTGCGCATCTGCAGCCGCAGCGCGTCCAGATGCGCGGCAAGGTTCGCCCCCAACATCGGCTGATCGACCTTGACCGTCACGCGCGCCTGATCGGTGTCGCCTTTCCAGAGGCCCGCCAGAACATCCTCGACGTTCTTTTTCACCGTCGTCGGCGTGATGCCGTGTTTCACATTATAAGCGTGCTGTTTTTCGCGGCGGCGATTGGTTTCGCCCATGGCGCGTTCCATGCTGCCGGTGATGCGGTCGGCATACAGGATCACGCGGCCATCGACATTGCGCGCGGCGCGGCCGATCGTCTGGATCAAGGATGTTTCCGACCGCAGGAAGCCTTCCTTGTCCGCATCCAGAATGGCGACCAGCCCGCATTCGGGGATATCCAGCCCCTCGCGCAGCAGGTTGATGCCGACCAGCACGTCGAACGCGCCCAGCCGCAGGTCGCGCAGAATTTCGATCCGTTCGATGGTGTCGATATCGCTGTGCATGTACCGGATGCGGATGCCCTGTTCGTGCAGGTATTCGGTCAGATCCTCGGCCATGCGTTTGGTCAGAACGGTGACCAGCACGCGCAGACCCTGCAGCGCGACCTTGCGGATTTCGTCCAGCAGGTCATCGACCTGCATCGACACCGGGCGGATTTCCACCATCGGGTCCAGCAGGCCGGTGGGTCGGATCACCTGTTCGGTGAACACACCGCCGGCCTGTTCCAGTTCCCACGCCGCGGGAGTGGCGGACACGAACACCGATTGCGGGCGCATCGCATCCCATTCCTCGAATTTCAACGGGCGGTTGTCGGTGCAGGATGGCAGGCGGAACCCGTGTTCGGCCAAGGTGAATTTGCGCCGATAGTCGCCCCGATACATGCCGCCGATCTGCGGCACGCTGACGTGGGATTCATCGGCGAAGACAATCGCCGTATCAGGAATGAATTCGAACAGCGTGGGTGGCGGTTCGCCGGGCGCGCGCCCCGTGAGGTAGCGCGAGTAATTCTCGATCCCGTTGCAGACGCCTGTCGCCTCGAGCATTTCCAGATCGAAATTGGTGCGCTGTTCCAGCCGTTGCGCCTCCAGCAGCTTGCCTTCTTCGGTCAGTTGTTTCAGCCGCTGCATCAATTCCAGCCGGATGCCTTTGGTCGCCTGTTGCAATGTCGGGCGCGGGGTCACGTAATGCGAGTTGGCATAGATGCGAACCTTGTCGAAGGTATCGGTCTTTGCGCCGGTCAGCGGGTCAAACTCGACGATCGCCTCCAGATCATTGCCGAAAAACGAAAATCGCCAGGCCCGGTCATCAAGATGCGCGGGCCACAATTCCACCGCATCGCCGCGCACCCGGAAACTGCCGCGCTGAAACGCGGCGTCGTTGCGGCGATAGGCCTGCGCTACCAATTCACCGATCACCTGTCGCAGATCATAGGCCTGTCCCACGAACAGATCCTGCGTCATCGCGGAATAGGTTTCGACCGACCCGATACCGTAAATGCAGGATACCGAGGCTACGATGATCACATCGTCGCGTTCCAGCAAGGCCCGGGTTGCCGAATGGCGCATCCGGTCGATCTGTTCGTTGATCTGCGATTCTTTTTCGATGTAGGTGTCGGTGCGGGGCACGTAGGCTTCGGGCTGGTAATAGTCGTAATAGCTGACGAAGTATTCCACGGCGTTATCCGGGAAGAACCCCTTGAATTCGCCGTACAACTGCGCCGCCAGCGTCTTGTTCGGAGCAAGGATGATCGCGGGGCGCTGGGTTTCCTCGATCACGCGCGCCATGGTAAAGGTCTTGCCGGTCCCGGTCGCCCCCAGCAGCACCTGATTGCGTTCGCCGGACCGGATGCCATCGGTCAATTCCACGATCGCCGTCGGCTGGTCGCCGGCGGCCGTGAAGTCCGTATGCAATACAAAGCGTCGTCCGCCTTCCAGCTTTTCGCGGGCCATGCGGGGATTGGACGACCGGATCGCTTCGGGCGGCAAGACGGTTAGATGATCAGCACGGTTGTTGTGCATCGGGCGGGCTCCCTCGGGCGCTATGTATACAATGTGATGTGTTCGGGGCAGGGTTCAAGCCGCGATATTGCGCGGGCCGGGGGTGTATTCCCGTACTGGGCTTCCTATCTGAGATCGCGAACCAACTGACAGGAGCCCGCCATGAAATGTCCCATCGACGGAACCCCGCTGACCATCACTGACCGGTCGGGGGTCGAGATCGATTATTGCCCGCAATGCCGGGGCGTTTGGCTGGACCGGGGCGAACTGGACAAGATCATCGACCGCGCCAGCGCTCAGGCTGCGCCGCCCGCTCCGCGCGGGTATGATGACCGAGGGGCTCAGGCTCCGCGTGGTCAGGACGACCGTGGGTCGCAGGACGGTGACGGTTACCGCAAGAAAAAGCGCGGCGGGTTTCTGGATGAACTGTTCGATTTCTGACCCCGCGCCACAGTTGAAATTGCGCCGCCCCTGACGCATAACCGACCTGCAGACCAAGAGGTTACCCATGAGCGCACGCATTTTCCGCCCGGCAAGGACCGCGATGTCGTCAGGCACGGCCAAAACCCAGAACTGGGTTTTGGAATTTGTGCCTGAAACCGCGCGGGAAGTGGACCCGTTGATGGGATGGACGTCCAGCAATGACACGCAGGCGCAGGTGCGGCTGGATTTCGACACCTGCGAGGCGGCGGAAAACTATGCCCGCGCCAATGGGCTGGATTTTGTCGTGGTCGCGCCGAAAACCCGCAAACCGAACCTGCGCGCGATGGGATATGGCGAAAATTTTGCCACCAATCGCCGGGGCGTTTGGACCCACTGATCCGGCGTCAGGCGCGGCAGGTTGCCAGCGCCGCAGCGATCGCATCCAGCCCGTCGGTCAACGCCGCCGGGCCGGGTTGCAGGATCAGCGGTGACTTGATTTCGATGATCCGACCGTCGCGCACCGCTGGGATGGTTTGCCATCCCGGCCGCGCGGCAATCCTTTCGGGCCGCAGTTTCTTGCCACACCACGATCCCAGAATAACCTCGGGCGCGGCGGCGATGACCTGATCCGGGGTTACGATGCGGTCACGGGCAGATTTTTGCGCGGCGATGTCGGCAAATACATCGCGGCCGCCGGCAATTTCGATCAGTTCGGATACCCAATGAATACCAGAGATCATCGGGTCGTCCCATTCCTCGAAATAAACCCGCAGGCGGGTATCGGACGCGGTGCGCGCGGCAATTTCGTCCAGCCGCCGGCGGTAGCCGTCCACAAGGTCTGCCGCGCGGGCGTCCTGTCCGACCGTGGCGCCCAGATGCCGGATCATCGCCAGAACCCCGGCGATGTCGCGCTGGTTATAGGCCATCACCGTGACGCCCGCCCGCAGCAGCGCGGCAGCGATGTCGGCCTGCAGGTCGGAAAATGTCAGCACCAGATCGGGCTCGAGCGCGAGGATCTTCGGGATATCGGCCGAGGTAAACGCCGCCACTCGCGGCTTTTCCCGCCGCACCCGCGGGGGCCGCACCGCATAGCCCGATACGCCGACGATGCGCTGGTCTTCGCCCAGCAGATACAGGGTTTCGACGGTTTCTTCGGTCAGGCAGACGATGCGGTCAGGGGGAAATCGGCGCATGTCATGGGGCCTTGTGCGGTTGGGGTCATCGGTCGGCGCTGGGGGCGGTCCCGGTGACATCGGTGGAACGCGTTGCGCGCAAATCAGTGTGGCGCGAAAACTGGCAGTCGCGCCTGTTGCTGTCCAGTGGCCGGGTGTCGCAGCTTGTCCTTGGCGCGGAAAATGGCATCAAGAGGGCGGAAGGAGCCGCCATGATCACCATCGCAGATGAACACCCGGTGCAGGACGATCTGATCCTGCTGCATCAGCGCCATACCCAGGCGATGCACGCCGACACGCCGCCCGAATCGATACATATGTTGCCCGCCGACCGGCTGGCCGCGCCCGGTATCCGGTTTTTCGTGATGCGTGACACGGACCGCGCGGTGGGGATGGGCGCGATCAAGCGGATCGATGCGACCCATGCCGAGGTGAAATCGATGCATATACTGGCCGAAGACCGCGGTCGCGGTCTGGCGCAGCAGATGGTCGATCACCTGATCGCGGTGGCGCGCGCGGATGGCATCACGCGGCTGTCGCTGGAAACCGGCGCGCAGCCCAGTTTCATGGCGGCGCGTGCGTTGTATGCCCGGATGGGATTCGCGGAATGTGGCCCGTTTCAGGGCTATGGCCCGGACCCCAATTCTGTGTTCATGACGAAATCCATCTGAGCCCGGATGATCAGAAACTTGCGCCAAAGCCGCAGTTGCAGCATATCCGTCACATGCGGTCCCGTAGCTCAGCTGGATAGAGCAGCTGCCTTCTAAGCAGCGGGTCGGGGGTTCGAGTCCTCCCGGGATCGCCAGTTGACCGTGCTAAACCTGTTTCACCCCGTCAACCGCATGGGCAGGCACAGCGGTTGCCGCGCTATTTCACCATTGCCCGCGGACCCGCACAGCCCGGCTGATCGGGTCAGGTTGTCTTGCGCCCGTACAGTTCCAGCCGATGCCACGCGATGTCATAACCCAGTTCAGCCGCGATTTCGGCCTGCAGCTGTTCGATGCGCGGCGAGTGGAATTCGACCACCGCACCGGTATCCAGATCGATCAGGTGGTCGTGGTGATGCCGGTCGGCCAATTCGAACCGGGCACCCGACCCATCGAATTCGTTGCGCAGAACCGAGCCCGCCTTTTCCAGCATGGCCAGCGTGCGATACACCGTCGCCTGCGACACGGACGGGTCCTGTTGGCGGGCGCGGGTCAGGATGTCTTCGGCGCGGGGATGGTCTGCCGCCTCGCGCAATACGTGCAGGATGGCCAGCCGCTGGCGGGTCACGCGCACGCCTTCGCTGCGCAGGTCGGTGATGGGATCGTCGGTCGATTGCGTCATCCGGATAGCGTAACACGAAGCCGGCCAGGCGATCAAGATTGCGAAAGATTCTCATCTGTCTTGACATTTTGCAAATCATTCGCATTTTCATGCATGATCTGATCAAAGGATACGCTTATGCGCCTTCTGCCTGCTGCCGCCCTGTTGGCCCTATTTGCCGGCCATACCGCCGTTGCTGATGAATTCAAGGTGGTGACGACGTTCACCGTGATCGCCGACATGGCGCGGAATGTAGCGGGCGACCACGCGACGGTGGTGTCGGTGACCAAGCCGGGGGCCGAAATCCACGGTTATGAACCGACGCCGCGCGACCTGGTGGCGGCACAGGATGCCGACCTGATCCTGTGGAACGGGATGAATCTGGAACGCTGGTTCGAACAGTTCATCGGCAATCTGGGCGATGTGCCGTCGGCCACGCTGTCGGACGGGGTGGACCCGATGCCGATCAGCGAAGGTTCCTATGCCGGCAAGCCGAACCCGCATGCCTGGATGTCGCCGATTTCGGCACAGATATATGTCGACAACATCGCCGCCGCACTGTCCGCCGCCGACCCGGCCAACGCCGCCGATTACGCCGCCAATGCCGCTGCCTACAAGGCGCAACTGGATGGTGTGCTGGCCCCGCTGAAAGCCGCCATTCAGGCCATTCCGGAGGACAAACGCTGGCTGGTGACCTGCGAAGGCGCGTTCAGTTATCTGGCGCGCGATCTGGGGATGCGCGAGGCGTATCTCTGGCCGATCAACGCCGATGCGACTGGCACGCCGCAGCAGGTGCGCGGCGTGATCGACACAGTGCGCGCCAATGCCATCCCGGTGGTGTTCTGCGAAAGCACCGCCAACACCGACCCCGCCCAACAGGTGGCGCGCGAAACCGGGGCGGCCTTTGGCGGAGTGCTGTATGTCGACAGCCTTTCGCTGGCGGATGGTCCGGTGCCGACCTATCTTGATCTGTTGCGGGTGACGACCGAAACGATCGTCAAGGGCCTGACGGAAAACATGGGAAATTGAATCTTGAGTGACCGCATCGACATGTCTGACACCGCCAACGCCGGCTTGTGGGCGCGCGGGGTCAGCGTGACTTACCGTACCGGCCTGACCGCGCTGCGCGATGCCAGTTTCGCCATTCCGCGTGGATCGATTGCGGCCCTGGTGGGGGTGAACGGAGCGGGCAAATCCACGCTGTTCAAGGCGATCATGGGGTTTTTGCCGGTCAGCACCGGCGAAATTGGCATTCTGGGCCAATCGGTGAAATCGGCTCTGAAGGCCGGGATCGTGGCCTATGTGCCGCAGGCCGAAGAGGTGGACTGGACATTCCCGGTGCTGGTCGAGGATGTGGTGATGATGGGCCGCTATGGCCACATGGGGTTTTTGCGCATCCCCAAACCGGCCGATCATGCGGCGGTGGCGCAGGCGCTGACCCGTGTCGGCATGACCGATTTCCGCAAGCGTCAGATCGGCGAATTGTCCGGCGGGCAGCGCAAACGGGTGTTTCTGGCCCGCGCGCTGGCGCAGGACGGGCAGGTGATCCTGCTGGATGAACCGTTTACCGGCGTCGATGTGCAGACCGAAGACGCGATCATCCGCCTGTTGCACGAATTGCGCGACGAAGGCCGGGTGATGCTGGTGTCCACCCACAATCTGGGGTCGGTGCCGGAATTCTGCGATCAGGTGGTGCTGGTCAAGGGCACCGTGCTGAATTACGGCCCGACCGAGGCGACATTTACCCGCGAAAACCTCGAAAGCGCCTTTGGCGGCGTGCTGCGGCATTTCGTGCTGGGCGGGGCTGATCTGCATGACGATGCCGACGCGCGCCATGTCACCATCCTGACCGACGATGAACGCCCGATGGTGATCTATGACGACCGCACCCGAAAGGCCACGCCATGAGCGTGCTGTGGGAACCGTTCGCCTATGGCTACATGACCAATGCGATGTGGGTGTCGGCGTTGGTGGGCGGCGTCTGCGCGTTTCTGTCCGCCTATCTGATGCTGAAGGGCTGGTCGCTGATTGGTGACGCGTTGTCCCACGCCATCGTGCCGGGTGTGGCGGGGGCCTATATGCTGGGCTTGCCGTTTGCGCTGGGCGCATTTCTGTCGGGCGGGCTGGCGGCGGCGGCGATGTTGTTTCTGAACGCGCGCACCGGCCTGAAGGAAGATGCCATCATCGGCATCATATTCACCTCGTTCTTCGGGCTGGGGCTGTTCATGATTTCCGTCTCGCCCACGCCGGTGGATGTGAAAACGATCATCCTTGGCAACATCCTTGCGATTTCGCCATCCGACACGCTGCAACTGGCGATCATCGGGTTTGTGTCGCTGGCGGTGCTGCTGGCGAAATGGAAAGACCTGATGGTGGCGTTCTTTGACGAAAACCACGCGCGGTCCATCGGGTTGCGGCCAGAACGGTTGAAATTCATGTTCTTTGTACTGCTGTCGGCCTGTTGTGTGGCCGCGTTGCAGACGGTGGGCGCGTTTCTGGTGGTGGCGATGGTGGTCACACCGGGGGCGACCGCCTATCTGCTGACCGACCGGTTTCCGCGCCTGATCGTTCTGTCAGTAGCCATCGGGTCGGTCACAAGCTTTTTCGGGGCCTATATCAGCTTTTTCCTCGACGGTGCGACGGGCGGCGTGATCATCTGCCTGCAAACCGCGCTGTTCCTGACCGCCTTCGTGTTCGCCCCCAAACATGGCATGCTGGCCTCCCGCCGCCGCGCCGCAGATGCTTTGGCGGGTCCAGCATGATGGATTGGCTGTCCCCGTTTCAATTTCCATTCATGCAGAATGCCTTCTGGATCGTGCTGTTCATCGCTCCGCCCACCGCGTTGCTGTCATGTTTTCTGGTGCTGAAAGGCTGGTCCCTGATGGGCGACGCGATCAGCCACGCCACCCTGCCGGGCATCGTCATCGCCTATATCCTGAACCTGCCGCTGGTCATCGGGGCTTTTGTCGCGGGCATGTTCTGTGCGCTGGCAGTGGGGTTTTTGGGCGATAACAGCCGGGTGAAACGCGATACCGTGATGGGGGTGGTGTTTTCCGGCATGTTCGGTTTCGGCATGGTTTTGTACACCAAGGCGGATAGCGACGTGCATCTGGACCACATTCTGTTCGGCAACATGCTGGGTGTGGGGCCAGCGGATCTGTGGACGGCAGGTCTGGTGGCGCTGGGCGTGTCGGCGGTGCTGCTGGCCAAATGGAAAGACCTGTTGATGCATGCCTTTGACCCCGCGCATGCCCGCGCCATCGGGTTGCCTGTGGGTGTGCTGCACTATGGCCTGTTGGCGGTGATTTCCCTGACCATCGTGGCGACGCTCAAGGCGGTCGGGTTGATCCTTGCAATCGGGTTGCTGATCGTGCCGGGGGCCATCGCGTTTCTGCTGACGCGGCAATTCCGGGCCATGCTGGCGGTGGCCGTAACGGTGACGGTGGCGGCCATGCAGGGCGGGGTGTATCTGTCGTTCTGGATCGACAGCGCGCCGGCCCCCACGATCATCCTGCTGTTGTCGGCGGGTTTCGTGGCGGCGTTCCTGTGGCGCCAGCAGCGGGGGCGTCATGCGGGCCGCGCTGCTGCGGATCATGTTGCGACAGACGAAAATCCGGAACCAACGGCGCGTCCTGCAAACCCGTGACGGGCATGGTCCGGACCTGTGGTCCGGACCATGCCCGCAGGGGCGGCGCTATCGTCATTCGACCGCGAACAGCGACACCACGACTTGCCCTGCCCGACGCGCGCCGGTGCCGACAAACAGCGTGCGGTTGACCCATTCATAGCGCGGATCGCCGGTTTCCAGCCGGGCCTGGGTGCGCATGTAATAGGCGGAATGGGGCACGTTTTCGCCACGCGCAATCGCGGCGATCACGGCGTCGGGGCCGTGGCGATAGCCGTAATTGCAGATTTCCACCGTCGCGCCATCATCGGTTTCCAGCGCATAGCGCGTGTCCAGTTCAGCCACGCCATTGCCCCAGATTGTCTGCCAATCCGCGCCCAGATTAAGGACACGACCATTCAGGCGTGGCCCGGCGACAATTCCGCCGATGACCGGGATGATCCGGCGTTGCCCGGCGCGACCTGCGCCCATGGTGCGGATCGGGTCTAGGTCCACGAACAGGTCGCAAACATGGGTCATGCTGGCGCGGGAAAGCTGGCGGTCATCGTGTTCTCCGTTGATCGGGGGCCGGGAATTGTTATCAATCATAGCGAAGCCTGAGGAGGGGGAAAGTGATGGCAACATTCTGGACGCCAGAGTTCGACATCACGCGGCGCGAGGATGGCACGATCCTGATGACCCATCGCGGCACAGCGCCGGTGCTGGCCCCGTCCATACCGGCCCGTATAGCGCATTGGGCGCAGATCAGCCCTGACGCGGTGGCGATTGCCGAACGGGCGGGCGACGGGTGGCGGCGCGTGACCTATGCGGGCCTGTGGGACGCGATGCGCCGCGTCGGGGGCGGGTTGCTGGAACGCGAGCTGGGGCCGGATCGCCCGGTGATGATCCTGTCGGAAAATTCGGTCGATCACGCGGTGGTGGCGTTGGCCGGGCATATGGTGGGGGTGCCAACGGCGGCAATGTCGACGGCGTTTTCACTGGTGTCCACCACGTATGACAAACTGCGCGATGCGGCGGCGCTGCTGCGGCCCGGGCTGGTGTTCGCCGCCGATCCGGGGCGCTACGCGGGGGCGATTGCCGCCGTCGGTGTGCCCAATGTCGCCACCGCCGCCGATCTGCACGGCGACCCTGTGCTGGCGGACGCGGCCTTTGCCGCCCTGACCCCGGACATGGTAGCGAAATACCTGTTTACTTCGGGGTCCACCGGCAGCCCCAAGGCGGTGATCAACACCGTGGGCATGCTGATGCGCAATCAGGACATGGTGGCGGATTGTTTTCGGTTTCTGGCCGCACATCCGCCGGTTCTGGTGGATTGGGCCCCATGGAGCCATACCGCCAGCGGCAACAAGGTTTTCCACATGTGCCTGTGCGCCGGCGGGGCCTATCACATTGACGCCGGCAAACCCGCGCCGGCCCTGATCGGGGAAACGCTGCGCAATCTGCACGACGTGGCCCCGACATGGTATTTCAACGTGCCTGCCGGGTGGGACATGCTGGTGGCGGCGTTCAAGTCGGATGCGGCTCTGGCCGACCGGTTTTTCAGCCGGATGGACATGATAATGTATGCAGGTGCGGGCATGGCCCAGCATCTGTGGGATGACATCCGCGCGCTGGCGCGGCAGCACGCGGGGCATGAGGTGCTGTTGACCACGGGGCTGGGCGCGACGGAAACCGGGCCGTTCGCGTTGATGTGCACCGACCAACAGATGTCATCGGGCAACATCGGCGTGCCCGCGCGGGGGATCACGCTCAAACTGGTGCCGAACGAAGGCAAGCTGGAGGCGCGGTTGCGGTCGCCCTCGGTCACGCCCGGCTATCTGGGCGCGGCTGACGCCACGGCGGCGGTGTTCGACGCCGAAGGGTTCTATTGTCTGGGCGACGCACTGCGGCCCGCCGACCCGGATGACCTGACGCGGGGGTTCTTTTTTGACGGCCGGATCGCCGAGAATTTCAAGCTGGCGACCGGCACCTGGGTGGCCGTGGGCGCGCTGCGCGTTGCGCTGGTCGATGCGCTGGGCGGTCTGGTGCGGGACGCAGTCATTCTGGGCGAGGGTCACGACGAACTGGGCGCGCTGCTGATCCCGGTGCAGTCTTCGGTGCCGGGAGCGGATGTGGCGCAGATCGCGCTGCGGCTGGCGGAATTTGCTGCGCGCGCCACTGGGTCGGCTACGCAGGTGGCCCGCGCCGTGGTGCTGACGGGGCCGTTGAGCCTCGACAAGGGCGAAATGACGGACAAAGGCTCGGTGAACCAGCGCGCCGTGATCCGCAACAGGCCCGATGCAGTGACGCTGTGCTATGCCGGCGGGCCGGGCGTGCGGGTCCATACGGATGCGGATGCATGACCGACCTGACCGATCTGGCGACCACCATCACGCGCCTGATTGACGCCGAAGTGGCGGGGCATGCCGGCCACCCCGACACGCTGGCGCATTTTCAGGCGCTGCGGGTGCCCCGCCCCCGCCCGGTCCGCGTGCAGTTTTCCGGCGGGATCATGCAGACCTGCTGGACGGTCACGCGGTCGGACGGGTGTTATCAGGTGATCTACCTGCCGAATGCCGGATATTTCAGCCTGTGTGTAGGGTCGGATTTCGGCCCGCTGGACATCGGCGTGCACGGCGGCGCGATCCAGTGTTTTTCGGCGGTGGTCTAGCCGTCCGCCGCCTTTGGGTGATTGTCGGCGACGCGCTGCAACAGCGCAGTCAGCGTCGCGCGGTCGGGGTCTGACAGTCCTGCGCACAACGCATCCTGCACCGCGATGATCGCGGCCTGCACCCGCATCAGCACATCCGCACCCGAATCGGTGAGGGTCAGCACCCGTGCGCGACGGTCGGCCTGCGACACCTGCCGGGCCACCAGCCCCTTGTCCACCAGCCGGTCGATGACCCCGCCGATGGTGGCGCGATCGACGGCGGCGCGGGCTGATACGCTGGCCTGATCCAGACCGGGTTCGGCTGCGATGGTCGACAGGGCGGCAAACTGAAATGGTGTCAGATCAAGACCTTCGCGCGCCATTTCCTGCGCAAAGATCGCGCTGGACGCCTGGTGGGCGCGGCGGATCAGGTGACCGGGCATCCTGCGGAAGCTGTCCATCACTTTTGCTTTGCCTTTGCACAAACTTGACCGTACGGTCGGTTTAAGCAGTTGACAGACGGGCCGCTGTCTTTGCTATATTCCATAACGAATGAACGGCCAATGCCGCAGCGAACCACAGATAGTATGCACGCATTCTATTTGACCGGTCCGCAGATGATATGTATGCATCTTATATCCGGGGATGCAACAGGGAGGTTAGGATGTCGCAGCAACTGGGCACGCTGGAAGAGCTGCCGCAGGATTATCGTGACGCAATGACGGAAGCGGGGGTTGCGCCCCTGTGGCCAATGATGCGCAAGGTTCTGCCGCATGGCAAACCCGTACCGCAGACCCGGCCCAGCTACTGGAATTTTCAGGCCCTGCGCCCGCTGCTGCTGCGTGCCGGCGAATTGACCCCGGTGGAAAAGGCCGAACGCCGCGTGCTGGTGATGTCCGATCAGGGCCGCGGCACCGGAGCGATGCAGGCGACCAGTTCGATCTACATCGGCATGCAGCTGCTGTTGCCGGGCGAAACCGCGCCGGCGCACCGCCACACGCCGTCCGCCGCGCGGATCATCGTCGAAGGTACCGGTGGCTATACGGTGGTGGATGGTGAAAAACTGCCGATGAACCGCGGCGATCTGGTGCTGACGCCCGGCGGCGACTGGCACGACCATGGCCATGACGGCACCGAACCGGTGATCTGGCTAGATGCGCTGGATCTGCCGCTGTTTGTCTATCTGGAAGGGTCCTATGCCGTCGAGGCGCCGTTGCAGGCGCAACGCAACCGGCCTGACGCCGCGCTGGTCGAATATGCCGCTGCAGGTCTGGTGCCGTCGCGCCGCACCCGCACCGCGCGGCGCTATCCGATGACGCGGTTTCCCTGGGACCGGACCGAGGCTGCGCTGCGGCAGATGGCGCTGTACACCGATGGCGCGGTGGAAATGGATTATGTGAACCCGGAAACCGGCGGCGACGTGCTGCCCACGATGGGGTTCACCGCGATGATGCTGCGACCGGGCGAAACCCTGCGGCCGGTGCTGACGTCGGATAGCTCGGTTTACCATGTGATCGGCGGGCAGGGGCAGAGCATGGTCGATGGCGTGAGTTTTGACTGGACTGCCAAGGACACCTTTACTGCGCCGGTTTTCGCCGCCGTGGATCATGCCAATACCGGGACCGATCCCGCGTTTCTGATCCGGGTGCATGACCGGCCGTTGCAGGAAAAGCTGGGTTATTACGAGGAACGCGCGCGATGACCGCTCAGAAAACGCCGCTGTTTGACCTGCCGCCGCACCCGCAGGTTCCGGTTGTGGGCAGCGACCGCACTTTCCCGGTGCGGCGCATCTTTTGCGTCGGGCGCAATTACGCGGCGCATGCCGCCGAAATGGGCCATGAGGTGGACCGCGAGGCGCCGTTCTATTTCACCAAAACGCCATCCGCCACCGTATTGACTGGCGCTACCATCCCCTATCCGCCGGGCACCAATGACTATCACCACGAGATGGAACTGGTGGTTGCCATCGGTGCGCCGGCGTTCCGGATCGCGAAAGGCGACGCGATGGGCGTGGTGTTCGGCTATGCCTGCGGGTTGGACATGACGCGCCGTGATCGTCAGCAAGAGGGCAAGGACAAACGCCGCCCCTGGGATCTGGGCAAGGATTTCGAGCAATCCGCCGTGATCGCCCCGATCACGCCTGCCGCGGACTTCACGATTGGCGCACAACGCATCGACATGACGGTGAACGGCGCGCCGCGCCAGACCGCCACGCTTGACGAGTTGATCTGGTCAATCCCGGAGATCATCAGTCACCTGTCGGGCTATTACCATCTGATGCCGGGCGACCTGATCTATACCGGCACGCCGTCGGGCGTGGGGGCCGTGGTCGCGGGTGAACATATCCACGGCACGATCGCCGGGCTTGCGCCCATCGACCTGACCATCGGGGCACCCGCATGAAATACTGGGGCTATTTCCGGTCGTCGTCGTCCTACCGGTGCCGGATCGCCTTCGGCCTGAAAGGCGTCGCGCCGGAATTCGTCCCGGTGCATCTGCGCAACGGCGCGCAGAAATCGACGGATTTCGCCGCCGTGAACCCGCAGCAATTGTTGCCCGCGATGGAAACCGACGCAGGTGACGTGCTGATCCAGTCGCTGGCCATTCTGGAATGGCTGGATGAAACCATCCCGCATCCGCCGCTGTTGCCCGCCGACCCGCTGGCGCGCGCGCAGGTGCGGGGTTTTGCGCAGGTGATCGCCTGCGAAATTCATCCGTTACAAAACTTGCGCGTGCTGGCCTATTTGCGCGGCCCGCTGGCACAGTCCGACGCGGCCGTTCAGGCCTGGATTGCGCGCTGGATCACCGACGGGCTGACCACCTGCGAGGCGCTGCTTGCGCGACGACCCGCCACGCGCTTTGCTTTTGGCGACACTCCCGGCATTGCAGATATATGCTTGATTCCACAGGTATTTTCGGCGCAGCGGTTCGGGGTGGATATATCGTATCTGCCGCGTGTCAATGCCGTGTATGATGAATGCCAGACCATCCCGGCCTTTGCCGCGGCGCATCCGCGTCGCCAGCCGGATTGGGAGGAATGACGAGGGAATTGCCCGAGACGCGGTAAAAGCGCCGGGTTCATGTTGCACTGGGAGGATACCGACATGACTGCAAGACGGACACTGTTGAAGGGAATTGCAACGGCGGCCCTGTTGGCCGCATGGTCGGGGGCGGCGCTGGCGCAGGAGGTGACGCTCAAGCTGCACCAATTCCTACCGGCGCAGGCCAATGTGCCAAAGCTGGTGCTGGATGTCTGGGCCGACAAGGTCGAGGCCGACAGCAAGGGGCGGATCAAGATTGACCGCTTTGCAGGCATGGCGTTGGGCGGCAAGCCGCCGGAACTGATCGATCAGGCCATCGACGGCGTGGCCGATCTGGTCTGGGCGGTGAACGGGTTCACGCCCGGACGGTTCCCGCGCACCGAAGTGTTTGAACTGCCCTTCATGGTGCAGGATGCGCGCGCCGCATCCGCCGCCTATTGGCAGATGTTCAACACCCATATGAAAGACACCGATTTCAAGGATGTGAAAATCCTGGCGACCTGGGTGCATGGCCCCGGGATGCTGCACACCAAGAAACCAGTGGCCGTGCCTGCCGATCTGGCGGGGATGAAAATCCGCGGCGGGTCGCGCATGGTCAACCAGTTGCTGGAAAGGCTGGGCGCGGTGCCCGTCGGCCTGCCGGTGACGGCGATCCCGGAATCGCTGTCCAAGGGCGTGATCGACGGCGCGACGATCCCGTGGGAGGTGACAACCTCGTTGAAGGTGCAGGAACTGGTCGGCCATCACACCGAATTTCAGGGCGGCGCGATCTATAACCTGACCTTCGTGCTGGCGATGAACCGGGCGAAATACGACGCGTTGCCCGATGACCTGAAAACGGTCATCGACGCCAATTCCGGGCTGGACCTGTCGGTGTTCGCCGGCGGCACGCAGGCCGATGCCGATGGCCCGGCGCGTCAGATCGCAGTGGACCGCGGCAACACCATCGTCACCGTCAGTGCCGAAGACGCCAAAGTCTGGGAGGAGATCGCCCGCCCGGTCTATGACTCCTGGATCGCTGACATGAAAACCAAGGGCATCGACGGTCAGGCCTTGATCGACGAGGCGCGCGCGCTGATGGCGGCCCACAAGTCGTGACCGGCACCACGAGACGGCAGGGGGCACCCCTGTCGACAGCAAATCTTTCAGGGAGGAGAGACATATGACGACGAAATTTCTGGGACTGATGGCAGCCTCGGCGATGGCATTGACCGTTGGGGCAGGGGCCGCGCTGGCGCAGGAGGTGACGCTCAAGCTGCACCAGTTCTTGCCGGCACAAGCCAACGTGCCGAAACTGGTGCTGGATGTCTGGGCGGACGCTGTCGAAAAGGACTCGGGCGGTCGCATCAAGGTTGACCGTTTCCACGCGATGGCGCTGGGTGGCAAACCGCCGGAACTATATGACCAGGCCATCGATGGCGTGGCCGATGTGGTCTGGACCGTGCTGGGCTATACCCCCGGTCGTTTCCCGCAGGCCGAGGTGTTCGAGCTGCCCTTCATGACGCTGGGGGCGGGTCCCGCGTCCTGCGCCTATTGGACGATGGCCGAAAAATACATGCTGGACAAAGAGTTCAAGGATGTGAAGGTGGTCGGCGTCTGGGTTCATGGCCCCGGCATGATCCATGCCAACAAGGAAATCCGTACCCCCGGGGATCTGACAGGCGTCAAGATCCGTGGCGGCTCGCGCATGGTATCGCAGATGCTGGAACAACTGGGTGCAACGCCGGTCGGCATGCCGGTGACCGCCGTTCCCGAGGCCCTGTCCAAGGGCGTTCTGGATGCCACCACGATCCCGTGGGAAGTGACAGCATCGCTGAAAGTGCCGGAACTGGTGAAGAACCACACCGAATTCACCGGCGGCGCGCTGTATAACATTCCCTTCGTGTTCGCGATGAACCAGGCGAAATACGACAGCCTGCCCGCCGATCTGAAAGCGGTGATCGACAAGAACTCCGGGATGGAATTCTCGGTGTTCGGGGGCAAGACGCAGGAAGGCGCGGATGGCCCGGCGCGGGCGGCAGCCGTCGCCGTCGGCAACAACATCGTCACCCTGACCGAGGCGGAAACCCAGGTCTGGCGCGACAAAGCCGCGCCGATCTACGCGACCTGGATCGCCGACATGAAAGGCAAGGGCATCGACGGCGAAGCCCTGATCAAGGAAGCGCAGGATTTGCAGGTCGGGGCCTGCGCCGGCAAGTAACCGGACACTAAGGGCGGGCCGCAACAATGGCCCGCCCATCAACCAAAGAGGGCGGGCATGTATCGCAGTTTGACAACTCTCAGCCGCTGGATGGCGGTGACCGGCGGGTTCGTGCTGATCGCGCTGATCGCGCTGATGTGCCTGTCGGTGTTGGGTCGCGGCATCAATACGTTCCTGTACGGTGATATGATGCAGAGTTCGGCCAAGGGGTTGGCCGATGCGTTGCTGACGACCGGTGTCGGGCCCATTCTGGGTGATTTCGAGGTGGTCGAGGCCGGCATCGCCTTTGCCATCTTTGCCTTTTTGCCGCTGTGCCAGATCACGCAGTCCCATGCCACGGTGGACGTGTTCACCGCGATGATGTCCGAACGCGTCAACCGGATGCTGACGCTGTTTTCCGACGTGCTGTTCTTTGGCGTTCTGGCGCTGATCGCCTGGCGGATGGGGGACGGCATGATGTCCAAGTTCGGGAATGGCGAAACGACATTTCTGCTGCAATTTCCGGTCTGGTGGGGCTATGCGGCCTGCATGGTGCCCGCGATCCTGGCGGTGATCGTCGCCGGTTACATGGCCGTGACGCGGGTGCGCGAAGTTGCAACCGGGACCCCTATGCTTCCTTTTGCCGCTGGAGCAGACCATTGAGCAATATCGAAATCGGGCTGTGGTCGTTTCCGGCCCTTCTGCTGCTGATCTTTCTGCGCATGCCGATCGGTCTGGCGATGTTCCTTGCCGGGCTGGGCGGGCTGTATTTTGTCAACGGCGACATGAACATGGCCTATGGCAAGCTGAAATCAGAGGTCTATTCGACCTTTTCCAGCTATTCGCTGTCGATCATCCCGATGTTTCTGTTGATGGGGCAGTTCGCCACGCTGGGCGGCATGAGCCAGGCGTTGTTCAAGGCGGCTGAATCGTGGCTGGGCCATCGCAAGGGTGGTGTGGCCATGGCATCCATCGGGGCCTGTGCGGGCTTTGGCGCGATCTGCGGATCGTCGTTGGCCACGGCGGCCACGATGGGGCAGGTCGCCCTGCCGGAACTGCGCCGCTACGGCTATGCCGGCGGGTTTTCCACCGCGACGCTGGCG
Source organism: Rhodobacterales bacterium (assembly GCA_038205135.1). Classification (GTDB taxonomy): domain Bacteria; phylum Pseudomonadota; class Alphaproteobacteria; order Rhodobacterales; family Rhodobacteraceae; genus UBA9554. Next base: position 4,052 of record JBBRCF010000046.1, on the reverse strand, counting down.
GCCGGCGGCACGCTGGGCATCCTGATCCCGCCATCTGTGGTGCTGGTGATCTATGCCATCCTGACCGAACAGAACATCGCCAAGCTGTTTCTGGCTGCGTTCATTCCGGGCATTCTGGCCGCCATCGGATACATCATCGTGATCTCGATCTATGTGCGGGTGAACCCCGGGTCCGCCGGCATACGCCCGCGCCAGCCCTATGCCGAACGATTTGCGGCGTTGTTCAAGGTCTGGCCGGTGCTGGTGGTGTTCTTTGCCGTGGTGGGCGGCATCTACGGCGGGGTGTTCACGCCCACCGAAGGCGCGGCCGTCGGCGCGCTGGGTACCGGGCTGATTGCGCTGCTGAATGGCGGGCTGACACGCAGCACCCTGTTGACCAGCCTGACATCCACCGCGAAATCCACCGCGATGATCTTTTTCATCGTGTTGGGCGCGGGGTTCTACAACGGGTTTCTGGCGCTGTCGCAGGTGCCGCAATCGCTGGCGGCCTGGGTTGGCGATCAGGGGTTCAGCCCCTGGACGATCCTGACGATCATTCTGGTGATCTATCTGGTGTTGGGCTGTTTCATGGACAGCCTGTCGATGATCCTGCTGACCGTGCCGATTTTCTGGCCGATCATGCAGGTGCTGGATTTCGGTCTGACGCCCGAGGAAACCGCGATCTGGTTCGGCATTCTGGTGCTGATCGTGGTGGAAGTGGGGTTGATAACGCCCCCTGTGGGGATGAACCTGTTCGTCATCAATTCGATGGACCGGCTGACGCCGATGGTCGAAACCTACAAGGCGGTGTTGTATTTCGTGGCCTCCGATATCGTCCGGACGATCATTCTGGTGCTCTTTCCTGGCATCACCCTGTTCGCACTGCGCGTTTTCCAGTGACATTGCCTCCCGGTTTGCACCGGGGGGTCTTTTCGCGCTATATTGTTATGTGCTATAACAATCATGAATGCTGCATGAGGCCCTGATGACCGGTATCCTGACCATCGACCTCCAAGGCCCCGTCGCGGTGTTGACGATGAACCGCCCGGACAAACGCAACGCGATGAATGATGCGCTGCTGGCGGCGCTTGACAGGTTTTTCAGCCACCCGCCGGTGGGCGCAAAGGTGGTCGTGCTGACCGGCACGGCTGGGCATTACTGTTCGGGGCTTGATCTGGCAGAACATGTCGCGCGCGACGCCGAAGGCACGATGCGTCATTCGCGCAACTGGCATGGCGTGATGGACCGCATCCAGTTTTCCGGCCTGCCGGTGGTGTCGGCGATGTTCGGCGCGGTGATCGGCGGCGGGCTGGAACTTGCCACGTCCACCCATGTCCGGATCGCCGAACCCTCGACGATCTTTCAACTGCCCGAGGGGCGGCGCGGCATCTACGTCGGCGGCGGCGCATCCGTCCGCGTCGGGCGCATTCTGGGCGCTGACCGCATGATCGAAATGATGCTGACGGGTCGCAGATACGGCGCCGACGACGGGCTGCGGCTGGGTCTGTGCCACTATGCGGTCGGCGAGGGCGAGGCGCTGGCGATGGCGATGGATCTGGCGGGCAAGATCGCCAGCAACGCTGGCCTGTCGAATTACGTGATGATCCACGCTTTGGCCCGGATCGAGGACATGTCCAAGGCCGACGGGCTGTTCACCGAATCGCTCTGTGCCGCGCTGACCCAGACCAGCCCCGACGCGCAGGAAGGCTTGCGCGCCTTTCTTGACAAACGCACGCCAACATTCAGGTAGATCATGACCCTAGACCCCGCTCGCACCGTCGCCCAGACCCCGGATGATGTCGATGCCCGGCTGCACGGGTTGCTGGGCTATACGGTCAAACGGGTGTCCTCGGCGATGATGGCGGATGCGGCCCGCGTGCTGGACCCGCACGGGCTGCGCGTGACGACGTTTTCGGCGCTTTCGGTGATCTGTGACGCGCCCGACATCACGCAAAGCGCGCTGGCTCAGGCGTTGGCGATGGAACGGTCCAACATCGTCGTCATCATCGACACGCTGGAAGAAACCGGACTGATCGCGCGCCACCGGATGGACGGCGACCGCCGGGCCTACGCGCTGCGCGCCACGTTGAAAGGATTGCGCCGCCGCGATGCCGCTCTGGCCGCGCTGATGGCCAACGAAGACCGGGAACTGGTGGCGCTGACACCTGATGAACGCCGCCAATTGTCCAGACTGTTGCGCTGCATCCGGACGGGGGGGCAGGGATGACCGGCACGCTGACCCTGCCGCACCGGGTCGCTGTCGAAACGCAGCCGGATGGCACGCTGATCCTGCGGTCCATGCACACCCTTGGCCCGCTGGCCGCGACCACTGCAGACTGGCTGCATCACTGGGCAGCTGCCACCCCGGATGCGGTGTTCATCGCAGAACGGTCCGGGCCGGGCTGGCGCGAGGTGCGTTACGCGCAGGCGCTGGATCTGGTGCGCGGTCTGGCCGGCTGGCTGCTGGCACAGGGGCTGGAACCCGGCGACCGGGTGCTGATCCTGTCGGGCAATGCGGTGGACCACGGGTTGCTGGCACTGGCCACGCAATACGTCGGGCTGGTGGCGGTGCCGGTTGCGGAACAGTATTCGTTGATCCGGGGCGCGCATGACCGGCTGGATTATGCCGCCCATACCGTGCGCCCACGTATGGTTTTTGCCGATGATCCGGCCCGCTATGCCGAGGCGCTGGCGTTGCCCGCTCTGGCCGACCTGCCGGTGCTGGCCACGACCGCCACCGGTGCGCGCCGACAGGTACATGTCATGGCGGACGCGGTGAAAGGCGGCGCGGAGATCGCTGCCGCCCATGCCGCGGTCACCCCTGACACGATCGCAAAGATCCTTTTCACTTCGGGATCCACGTCGCTGCCCAAGGGCGTGATCACCACGCATCGCATGATGTGCGTGAACCAGGCGCAGATCGCGGCCGTGATGCCGCTGCTGACCGCCCGTGCGCCAAAGATCCTCGATTGGCTGCCCTGGAACCATGTGTTCGGCGGGTCGCACAACTTCAACATGATGCTGGCCAACGGTGGCGCGCTTTATATCGACGACGGCAAACCTACCGACGCCCAGTTCGCCCGCACCGTTGAAAACATGGGGATGCACACCGGTACGCTGGCGTTCAACGTGCCGGTGGGTTTTGCCCGCATGCTGCAGGCTCTGGACCGCGATGCCGATTTGCGGCGGCGGTTCTTCACCGGGCTTGATTTCACGTTCTATGCCGGGGCCTCGCTGCCGCAAGAGGTCTGGCACGCCATCGACCGGATGGCGCGTGAAATCACCGGGTCGGTTCCCCTGATGGTATCGTCCTGGGGCCTGACCGAAACCGCGCCCGCCGTGCTGTTGACCCATGAACGGGTCACGCGGTCCGGCATCATCGGTGCGCCGCTCCCGGGGACCGAGGTGAAATTGATCCCAGATGCGGAAAGCGGCCGGTTTGAAGTGCGCGCCAAAGGCCCGAACATCATGCCCGGTTACTGGGAAGCGCCCGCCAAGACCACCGAGGCCTTCGACGCCGACGGGTTCTTCATCACCGGCGATGCGGTCACCTGGGTGGACCCGGCGCAACCCGACCGCGGTCTGGCCTTCGATGGCCGTATCTCCGAGGATTTCAAACTGCTGTCTGGCACATGGGTCCGCGTCGCGCAGATCAGGGGCGCGATCCTGACCGCGCTCCACGGCATTGCCGCCGATCTGGTCATCACCGGCGAAGGCCGCAATGAACTGGGCGCGCTGATCTTTCCGGTCAAACCGGCGGGGGACGACGGATTGGCCACCGATGCCGCGCTGCTGGCCGATATCCGCACGCGCCTCGCCCCTCTGGTGGCCAATGCAACCGGGTCCTCCACACGGCTTGCCTGCATCGCGGTACTGGCCGAACCGCCCAGCCTTGGCGCCCATGAAATCACTGCCAAGGGCAACCTGAACCTGCGCGCGGTGCTGAAACGCCGCGCTGCATTGGTGGACGCGCTGCATGCTGACGCCCCCGGCGTGATCCGGTTCTGACATGCCGCAAGACGCCTCCGGCTTCTTCGGTTCCGAAATACTCCGGGGAGCGCGAGGGGCTGGCC
>JBBRCF010000045.1:0-25076 GCA_038205135.1 Rhodobacterales bacterium | reverse complement strand
GAAGGCACCGCCAGATTGATTGGTGATTTCCTGCGGGCGGCCTTTGCCTATTCGCCGCTGTCGCGGCTGGCGTCGCTGCTGGCCTACACGTCCCTGCAGCGGCTGAAGAAACGCATCGACCCGCGGCAGGTGAATGGCGGGGTGTTTCTTGGGCTGAACGGCACCGTGGTGAAATCGCATGGCGCAGCGGACGCCTTGGGTGTATCGGCTGCGGTCAAGCTGGCGTTCCAACTGGCACGGTCGGGCTTTGGGGCGCGGCTGGCGGCCGGAGTGGCCTCGGTACAACAAATGACACAGAATGACCCCGCGCTGACGGGACCGGATGGAGACAGACAGCCATGACGACGCGGGCCGTGGTGATCGGATGCGGGCATTACCTGCCGGTGCGCGTAATGCCAAACGCGGAATTTGCCGAACGGCTGGACACGTCGAACGAATGGATCGTGTCGCGGTCGGGTATCGAACGGCGCCACATCGCGGCACCGGACGAAACCACGTCGGACATGGGCACAGCGGCCGCCAACGCGGCTCTGGCCGATGCCGGGCTGACCCCGAACGATCTGGACGCGATCATCGTGGCCACCTCGACCGCCGACCTGACATTTCCGTCTGCCGCCACCATGGTGCAGGCCCGGATCGGCATGACGCGCGGCTTTGCGTTCGATGTGCAGGCGGTCTGTGCCGGATTTATTTTCGCGCTGGCGCAGGCCAATGCGCTGATTATCGCTGGTCAGGCGCGGCGCGTCATGGTGATCGGGGCCGAAACTTTTTCCAAGTTGCTGGACTGGGATGATCGCAGCACCTGTGTGCTTTTCGGTGATGGCGCGGGCGCCCTGATCCTGGAATCACAACCCGGCACCGGCACGTCCGCAGATCGCGGCATTCTGGCCTGTGACCTCAATTCCGACGGCCGCCACCGCGACCTGCTGTATGTGGACGGCGGCGTATCCACCGGCACCATCGGCCACCTGCGCATGGAGGGCCCGGAAATTTTTCGCCATGCCATTGAAAAGCTTGCGGAAACAGCGCATGCGTCATTGAACAAGGCCGGGCTGACCGCCGGTGACGTGGATTGGATCGTGCCGCATCAGGCCAATATCCGCATCATTCAGGGCACCGCCCGCAAGATGAACCTTCCGATGGATAATGTGGTTGTCACCGTGCAAGATCACGGCAACACCTCGGCCGCGTCGATCCCGCTGGCCCTGTCGGTCGGCAAGGCGCGCGGCCAATTGCAGCCCGGTCAAGTGATCGTAACCGAGGCGATCGGCGGCGGTCTGGCATGGGGCGCGGTGACGCTGCGCTGGTAGCCGCAGACCACTTTGGCCCTGCTTCGACGCTGCGTGCCAAGTCATTGATATTGACTCGGAAAAACCCTGTCCCCTATGTTGAGGAAAACAGGGGGATAGAATGAGTGAAAAGACCGTGACGCGCATGGACTTGTCCGAAGCGATATTTCGCGAGGTCGGCCTGTCGCGCAATGACAGCGCGCAGTTGGTAGAAAGCGTGCTGACCCACATGTCGGACGCCCTGTCACATGGTGAACAGGTCAAGATATCGTCCTTTGGAACCTTTTCCGTGCGGGACAAATCGGCCCGTGTCGGACGTAATCCGAAAACCGGCGAAGAGGTTCCGATCCAGCCGCGCCGCGTTCTGACCTTTCGGCCCTCGCATCTGCTGAAGGACCGTGTTGCCATCGGCCCGCGGAAATGATCGGGCTGGCCATGACACGGGCGGTGTCGGGCCAGCGCTGCGCCGGAACCCGGTCCCGCACCGGGGCACCGTAGGTGATGAAGTCGCCCGATGCCTTCCGCACCATTTCCGAGGTGGCGGACTGGCTTGACCGGCCGACGCATGTCCTGCGCTTCTGGGAGTCGAAATTTCCACAGATAAAACCGGTCAAGCGTGCGGGCGGACGGCGGTATTACCGGCCGCAGGACATGCTGTTGCTGGGCGGTATCAAACGTTTGCTGCACGATGACGGGATGACCATCAAGGGCGTACAGAAAATTCTGCGCGAACAAGGGATTGCGCAGGTTGTTGCGCTATCGCATCCGCTGGATGACGAAATGGCGGCCCGGGCGGTGCTGGATCAGGCCAGAGTCGCCGTCAGCATCGACGAAGCGCCGATGGCCGTCATGACGGGTGAAATCTATCAGGACGTGGACGAATACCTGTTTCATGACACAGTTGAAACCGCGGACGGTGGTCGTGTTCTGCAGTTCGCCGATTTGTCAGGACGCGGGTCGGGGTCGGCACCACCCGCGCCGGTCCGGTTCGCGCCTGACCCGTCCGAGGTCACGCCGCCGCCGGCAGACCGGCCAGCACCGGCGCAGGTCGACGCAAAACCGGCGACCGTGCGGGATCAGCCCAGTCTGCCGTTTGATCTGCCGCAGGCCGGCGCTGACGCAGCGCCGCTTGCGGCCGACCCTGCCCCTGTGCCCGCCACTCTTGTAACAGTCGCAGCCCCGAAAGGTGGCGGTCCGCCGCCGCTGGCAGTCGGCGTGCTGGCGAAGGTTGCCCGTCAGGCGGCACCGCTGTCCGCTGCCAGCCGCGCGGCCCTGCTGCCGCTGGTACAGCGCCTGGTGCCCCTCGCCCGCAGGATGCGGGCAGGATTCGCCGGTCAGGAATGACGCGCGTGGCGGCCCGAATCTTCTTGCTCCCGTCCGCAAAACCGCTAAGAGGAGCGCACCGTCGGGCTATAGCGCAGTCTGGTAGCGCGTCCGTCTGGGGGGCGGGAGGTCGCAGGTTCAAGTCCTGCTAGCCCGACCATATCTTCCCCCTATCCTTCGGGATATTCACTGCGACGGTTGCAGCAACATGACCGGTGTTCTTCCCTGCCAACAATTGGCCGATTTGTTCGAAACGGGCGTCATCAGCAGCGATGCTGGCCTGCTGCCTGGACAGGTGCAACCGGCAAGCCTTGATCTGCGGCTGGGTTCGGTTGCCCATCGGGTTCGGGCCTCGTTTCTGGCGGGGCGTGGCCGGTCTGTGGCCGACCGGCTGGCGGAATTCGAAATGCACCGGATGGACCTGACCCCTGGCGCGGTTCTGGAAAAGAACTGCGTTTATGTCGTGCCGTTGATGGAACGACTGGCGCTGCCGTCCGGCGTATCGGCGGTGGCGAATGCCAAATCCTCGACCGGGCGACTGGACCTGCTGACCCGCACCATCACCGATGGCGGTGTCGAATTTGACCGCATCCCCGCCGGATACACCGGCCCCCTATATGCCGAGATCTGCCCGCGGTCGTTTTCCGTGCTGGTTCGGCCCGGTATGCGTCTGAACCAGATCCGGTTGCGGGATGGACAATCAGTCGTGTCGGATGCCGACCTGACCGCGCTGCATGCCGCGTCGCCGCTGGTCGATGGCCCTGCCGTGATCAGCGACGGGTTGGGGTTTTCGGTCGATCTGCGACCCGCGACCGGCACGCTGGTCGGCTATCGCGCGAAACCCCACACCGGCGTGATCGATCTGGACCGCATCGCGCATTACGCGCCGGCCGATTATTGGGAAGAGGTGCACACCGATCAAGGCCGCATCATCCTGGACCCCGGCGCGTTCTACATTCTGGTCAGCCGCGAGGCGGTGGCGATCCCGCCGGCCTATGCCGCCGAAATGGCGCCCTATCTGGCGATGGTCGGTGAATTCAGGGTGCATTACGCGGGGTTTTTTGATCCCGGGTTCGGGCATGGGCTGCCCGCGCGCGGGGTGCTGGAGGTGCGTTGCCACGAAGCCCCGTTCGTGCTGGAACATGGCCAGATCGTCGGGCGGCTGGTCTATGAACGCATGTCCGCGGTGCCCACCACGCTGTATGGTGTTGATATCGCGTCGAACTATCAGGGTCAGGGCCTGAAACTGTCGAAACATTTCCGGATGTGAACGCTGTTTGCAGCTCCGTGGCCGGGCGCGGCAGGGCCAATCAACTCATGGCGCGGTGTCAGAGCTTACCAATCCGCCGCGCCATCCGTACCGCCTGACGGGCCTTGCGCACCGAGTCCTTGTTCTGCTGGGCTAGGATCGCGTCGTCGTCGGTGATCCCGGACCGGCCCTGCCCGCTGGAACCGGGTTGACCGACGTTGCCGCCGCGAGATTTGCCGCCTTTTGAGACCGCGTTAATCCCCGCATTTATGCCGCCGTTGATCGCCCGGCCCAGCAGGCGCCTGAGGATCATGTTGATGATCTGGTCGAAGTTCATGGCATAATCCCTCGCAGTTGGGCTGAACATAGCATGAAATCCGGCGGATTTCATGGCAGGCCCGCTTCAATCCTCAAAAAGTTCGCTTTGGCCTTGCGGTGTGTCGCCGTCATCCTCATCGGCGTCACCCAGCCTTGGCCCCATGCCGGGCGGGGGCCGGTTGTCCAGCAGCCCCGCCGCCCGCAATTCCGCGACGCCCGGCAGATCGCGCGCCGATTCCAACCCGAAATGGTCCAGAAACGCCGGGGTGACCACGAATGTCACCGGCCGGCCCGGCGTCAGTTTGCGCCGCCCCAGCCGCACCCAGCCAAGTTCGATCAACTGGTCAAGGGTTCCCCGGCTGGCGGATACGCCACGGATTTCCTCGATCTCGGCCCGCGTCACCGGTTGGTGATAGGCGATGATCGCCAGCGTTTCGATCGCGGCGCGCGACAGTTTGCGGGTTTCCACCACCGCATCATGCATCAGAAATCCCAGATCCGGCGCGGTGCGCATCGCCCAGGCATCGCCGACCCGCACCAGATGCACGCCGCGCCCGTCATAGCGGCGGCGCAGATGCGCCAGCGCCTCGGCGGGGTCGCAGCCATGCGGCATCCGTGCGGCCATTTCGGCAACGCTCAGCGGGGCGGTGCTGGCAAACAGCATCGCCTCGACCATGCGTTCCTGATCGCCCATCGGCGGGGCAGCGAACAGGGTTTCACGCGGCCCTTCGGTGTCGGGGGTGTCAGCCATCCCGGCCCTCGCGCCGGCGCAACTGGATGGGCGCAAAGGTATCGGACTGGCGCAATTCGACCCGTCCGGCCTTGGCCAGTTCCAGCGAGGCCGCAAAGGTGGCTGCGGTGGCTGACCGGCGGCGGACCGGATCGGCGCGCCAGCCTTCGGGCAGATACGCCAGAATATCGGTCCAGTCGCCGGCATGACCGATCAGTCCCCGCATGCGTTCCAGCGCCTCTTCCATGGTCAGGATCGCGTTGCGGTCCATCACAAAAGGACGAAATTCGTCGCGGGTGCGGATGCGGGCATAGGCGTGCAACAGGTCCATGAGCGTGGCGCTGAATTGCACCCGGCGGTGGCGCTTGACGTCTTCGGGCAGACCGCGCGCAAAGAAATCCTGCCCAAGCCGGTCGCGCGCCATCAGGCGTGCCGCGACTTCGCGGATCGCCGCCAGCCGTTCCAGTTGAAACGCCAGATGCGCTGCAAGATCCTCGCCCGAAGGGCCGTCCCGGGTTGGGTCCGGTGGCAACAGCAGCCGAGATTTCAGATAGGCAAGCCAGGCCGCCATCACCAGATAATCTGCCGCCAGTTCCAGCCGCAGCGCGCGGGCCTGTTCGACAAACACCAGATATTGCTGTGCCAGCTGCAGGATGGAAATGCGGCGCAGGTCCACCTTTTGCGTGCGGCCAAGCGTCAGCAACAGGTCCAGCGGACCTTCGAAGCCGTCCACATCCACGATCAGCGCTTCGGCTTCCAGCCGGTCCGCGACCCGCACCGGGCGGTCTTCTTCAAACGCGTCAGACATCGCCCGAATGTTGCCCCCGCCCTTGCAGTACCGCAGAAAGCTGCGCCGCAAGCGCGTCGATGTCAACATCCCGGGCCGGCTGGCGCGCGGCCAGCGCGGCTGTGGCTCGCGCCTGCGCGGTAGGGGTCATGCGGCCCGCGGCTGCGGCGACGGCGGTGCGTTCGGCCAGCGTGGCGTTGCACAGCAGGGCCACATCGCAGCCCGCGTCCAGCGCCGCTCGCGTCAGGTCGGGCAAGGTGCCCGCCAGCGCCTTCATCGACAAGTCATCCGTCATCAATAGGCCGTCAAAACCCATTTCGTGCCGGATCGCCGCGATCACCGGCGGCGACAATGTGGCCGGGCGATCATCGACCGCCGAGTAGACCACATGCGCCGTCATCGCCATCGGCAGGTCGGCCAGCGCCGCGAACGGGGCGTAATCCGTCACACTGAGCGTGCGGCGGTCGGTGTCAACGCGGGGCAGGTCATGGTGGCTGTCGGCGGTGGCGCGGCCATGGCCGGGGATGTGTTTCACCACCGGCAGCACCCCGCCCGCCAATAGCCCGTCCGCCACCGCACGGCCCATACGGGCGACAGTGGCGGGATCGGTGCCATAACAGCGGTTGCGCAGGAACGGGTGAGTGTCCGGTCCGGCGACATCCACCAGCGGCGCGCAGTTGCCATCGATGCCCAGATCCCGCAGTTCAGCCGCGATGATCTGATAACGCAGGCGCATCGCCGTTTCGGCCTGATCCCCGGCCGCGGTGACGAAATCCAGCGGCGCGTTCCAGTCGCGGCCCAGAGGCGGGCGGAGGCGTTGCACACGGCCGCCTTCCTGATCGGTCAGGATCGGGGCCGCACGCCCGACCGCATCGCGCATGTCGGCGCACAGCGCCCGCACCTGATCGGCGGTGGCGATGTTGCGGGCAAACAGGATGAAACCGAAAGGGTCCGCCTGCGCGAACAGCCGCTTTTCGGCGGGTGTCAGGCGCAGCCCCTCGGCGTCAAGGATGGTCGCCCCAAAGGTCACCGCGTGACGACCGGGATGCATTCCGCGCGTTCCGCCTGCAACGCGGCACAGAACCGGCGCGCCGCGTCCAGATCGTCAAAGCCATGCGCGCGCAGCCGGAAGAATGTCCGCCCGCCCGATTGCGCCTCCTGGATGACGCGGGATTTGCCGTCGAGATAATCGCCGAACCGCTGGCCCAGCCGGTCCCATTCGCGCGCCGCGATCTCGGGCGATTCGAACGCCCCCAGTTGCGCCAGACGGGTGCCGGATGGCAGGTTTTCGGGGTCGATCGTATCGAGGGCGGCGAAGATGACCGCCTCGATGGCGGCCGCGACGGCGGCATTGTCCGCCGGCGCGGCATCCCAGCCCAGACGTTGCGGACGTTCGCGCGGCCGCAAGGATTGCGCAACATCGTCCAGCGGGGCAACCCGCGCCCCGTCGAGGGGTTGCGGATCAATGTCGGTTTCAGAGTCCAGCGCTGCGACCTCGGTCAGCGGCGCTGCCTGCAGCGCCGGAGCGGCGGACGGATCGACGAGACGCAGGTCCGCCGGGCCTTGCACGTCCAGCGGCGCCGATCCCCGCGTCAATTCGGCAACCATCGCCGCGACGGAGGCGTTGATGACGGTTGCCGGTGAAGCTTTTCCCTGCATCAGGGCGGCAACAGTGGCGTCCTCTTCGGTCAATTCGACCGGAGCCGGGGCCAGCGTCAGCGCATCCGGCGTGGGGGCCGCGATGCCTTCGGCGGCGATTGTATTGACCGACAGGCCCATGTTGTCCATCGCCGTGCCGCCGGGGTCGGCGGGCAGTTCGCGTACCGGGCCGGTCATCGCCCGCACGATCGGCACGCCCGACACATCACGAATGATCAACTTGACCGACCAGATGCCGCCGCCCAGCAGCAACCCCAGCGACAGAACCGCACCGAGTACCGTCGTGCCATCACGCAGGGTCCGTTTTGCCGCCATCAAGCCGGATTGCTCGGGCACTGCGCCCGTTTGCTGGTAGATCGCCATATATCGCCTCATGACTTGTCCGCACGATACATGCCGTGTCGGATCGCTCTGCTCGTTCAAGGCCGCGGCGGTTGTCGTTCAGCGCAACTCGTCCAATGGCTCGACGCCTAAAATACCGAGGCCGGTCGAAATGACAACCGCGGTAGCCCGGATCAGCGCAATTTTGGACTGACTTGTTGCAGGATCGCCCTCTTGCAGAAAACGCAGCGCGGGTTCATCATTGCCCCGGTTCCACAACGAATGGAAATCCGACGCCAATTCATACAGATAGAATGCGATCCGGTGCGGTTCATGCGTGCGCGCGGCGATTTCCAGCAGTCGCGGCCACTCGCCGATCTGACGCGCCAGTTTCAATTCCGCCGCATGGTCCAGCCGCGACAGGTCTGCCCCCGCAAGCGCTGTATCGCTCACGTCCACCCCGGCTTCGCGCGCGCGGCGCAGCACGGAATGGACCCGAGCATGGGCGTACTGCACGTAAAAGACCGGGTTTTCCTTGGATTGTTCCAGCACGCGGGCGAAATCGAATTCCAGCGGCGCATCGTTTTTACGCGTCAGCATGACAAACCGCGTGACGCTGGCGCCGACTTCGCCCACCACATCGCGCAGCGTGACAAAGTTGCCGGAACGTTTCGACATCTTGAATTCTTCGCCGTTTTTCATCAGTTTGACCAGCTGGCACAGCTGGATATCCAATGGCACCCGGCCATCCGACAACGCCGAAACCGCGGCCTTCATCCGTTTCACATAGCCGCCGTGATCGGCCCCGAACACGTCGATCAGCGCGTCGAACCCGCGTGTCACCTTGTCGTAATGATAGGCGATATCGGGCGCGAAATAAGTCCAGGCGCCATCGGATTTCATGATCGGGCGGTCCACATCGTCGCCATGCGCAGTGGACCGGAACAGCACCTGTTCGCGGGGTTCCCAATCTTCGGGCAGCTTGCCCTTTGGCGGTTCCAGTATGCCGCGATAGATCAGGCCCTTGGCATCCAGCGCCGCAATCGCCGCTTCGATCCGCCCGGTGCCGTACAGCGATTTTTCGCTGTAGAACACGTCCATCTTGACGCCAAGCAAGGCCAGATCTTCGCGGATCATGTCCATCATCATCGCGGTGGCGATGTCGCGCACGGTGTCCAGCCAATCGGCCTCGGGCCGGTCCAGCAGGCTGTCGCCGAACTGCGTCTTCAGCGCTTCGCCCACGGGCACCAGATAATCGCCGGGATACAGCCCCTCGGCGATTTCGGGGGCATGGCCGCAGGCCTCGCGATAGCGTTCATAGGCCGACCGCGCCAGCACATCGACCTGCGCGCCGCCGTCGTTGATGTAATATTCACGCGTGACGTCCCAGCCGGCAAATTCCAGCACCGCCGCCAGCGCATCACCGAATACCGCGCCGCGGGTATGCCCGACATGCAGAGGCCCGGTGGGGTTGGCCGAAACATATTCGACATTCATCCGCCGCCCCTGCCCCAGCGTGGACCGGCCGAACATAGTGCCCTTGTGCAGCACGGCGCCGATCATCTGTTGCCAGACAACGGTTTGCAGGGTGATGTTCAGAAATCCCGGCCCGGCAACCTCGGCTACGGCGACGCGTGGATCGCGCATCAGGCGTACGGCCAGCGCATCGGCGATCCGGCGCGGCGGCATGCCAGCGGGCTTTGCCAGCACCATCGCGGCATTGGTGGCCATATGGCCATGCAGCGGGTCGCGCGGCGGTTCCATTGCAACGCCCGACGTATCCAGCCCCGGGGGAAGTTCGCCCGCATCGGCCATCGCGGCCAGTTCCGCGATCACCAGCGTGCGCAGGTCCTGAAAAAGGTTCATAAACGGCATCCTTTCGGCTGATCGGCGGTTTAGCACCTGTGGCGGGCACGTCAATCACGGCGCGTCGCTAAGCCTTTGGTTCAGGCCGTCCGGGTCAACCGGCATGCACCAGCCGGAACCGGCCGCCGCGCACCCGTGCCGCCAGCGGACGCATCAGCAGGGCCAGAATGGCCGCGATGCTGTCCACATCGGCGGGGCCGGTCAATTCCGCCATGTGGACCCCGCCGGGCGGCGCCCAGGGTTCGCGGTCCAGCGCGTCGATCAGCGCGTCGGCGCCCGCACGATAGGCGGCGTCTGCGGGACCGTGGCCGCGCTCGGGCCAGACCAGCAGCGCGGTCCCCTGCCCCGCCCGCAGTCCCGGCGCAAAGGCCGATGCCAAGGCGACCGGCATCCGGCATGACAGCAAAAGATCATCGGCGGCCGCCAATGCCAGCAGTGACACAAATCCATGCAGCTGTTCGTCGGCCCAAATTGCGCCGATCACCTGCGCATGGCGGGTATCGCGCATATCCAGTTTCAGCAATTCAACCTGTTCGGGAAAGGCGATGGCCGTGGGCAGCAACGGCGTCATGTCGCGATCCAGCGCGATCACCGTTGCCCCGTGGCGGGCCAGAATGGCCGTCAGGGCGCAGCCCGTGGCGCAGGCCGCCCCGGCGATCAACACGGTCCTTTCGGACAATACTGCACCGATATCCGCCACGCGGACCACCCTTACCCCAAAATCACCTGTCAACCCGCCTTGCCCCGCACCGGTAGCATCCTGCCCCCATGGGGTGTCAACAGGAACACCCGACCGCAGGAGATGATTGCTGCGGGTGATCAGGTGCCCCGCACCGCACGGGCGGCGGCCGGGAACAGGCGTGCATGTTCCTGCAGGGCAAACCGGTCGGTCATACCGGAGATGTAATCGCAGACGATGCGGGCCAATGTGGTTTCATCCTGCGCCTCGGCCACGTCCTTGCGCCATTGTTTCGGCAACAGGGCCGGGTTGGCCATCAGCAGCGGAAACAGGTCATGCACCACCTGCGTCACATGTTCACGCATTTCCAGCACCGACGGGGCGCGGTACATCCGGCGGAACATAAAGCCGCGGATCACCTTCAGATCAGCCCACAATCCCGGCGAAAACTGCACCATCATCCGCCCCGCACCGCGGATGTCGGCGGGCGTCTGCGGGTCCAGCGCGGCCAGATTGGCGCGGCTGACGGCGATCACATCCTCGACCAGAATGCCGAAGAACCGCCGCAGCGCCTCGTGGCGGCGACGATAGTAGTTCAGCCCGGGGTATTTGCGGTCCACGGCCGCGAAACAGTCGTGCAGGATCGGCAGTTCCGCCAGTTCATCGGTGGAAAACAGTTCCGCCCGCAGCCCGTCGTGCAGATCGTGGTTGTTGTACGCGATGTCATCGGACAGGGCGGCGGCCTGTGCCTCGGCGCTGGCGTGGGTGTGCAGTTCCAGATCGTGGCGGCGCTGGTAATCCGCCAGCGCCCACGGGATGTCCCCGATGACCGGACCGTTGTGTTTCGCAATGCCTTCAAGGGTTTCCCAGGTCAGGTTCAACCCGTCCCATTCGGCATAATGCCGTTCCAGCGCGGTGACGATGCGGATCGCCTGTGCGTTGTGGTCGAACCCGCCATAGGGCGTCATCAGGGCCTGCAGCGCGTCTTCGCCGGTATGGCCAAAGGGCGGATGACCCAGGTCATGCGCCAGCGCCACGGTTTCGGTCAGATCGGGGTTAAGCCCCAGCGTGCCCGCCAACGTGCGCGCGACCTGCGCCACCTCCAGCGAATGGGTCAGGCGGGTGCGGAAATAATCGCCCTCGTGTTCGATGAACACCTGCGTCTTGTGTTTCAGCCGGCGAAACGACGAGGCGTGGATAATCCGGTCGCGGTCGCGCTGGAACGCGGACCGGAAGATGCTTTCCTCTTCGGGGTAAAGCCGGCCCCGGCTGTCGCCCGGCACACAAGCAAAGTTCGCGGTCATGATGCGGGTCTCTTGTGACTTCGGCTTGCGGCGCTTATATTTCAGTCACATCGGAAGGGAAACATAAACACCATGCAGATCCCCCCAAGGGTTACCGAACGCGCTTTTGCCCGTCTGTCGGAAATCGACGCAGCTCCAAAGGCGCTACGCGTTGCGGTATTGGGGGGCGGGTGTTCGGGATTTCAGTACGATATCCGGCTGGATGATCCGGCGGCGGACGACATGATCCTTGAAAGCGCCGGACAGCGGGTTGCGGTCGATACCGTGTCGCTGCCGTTTCTGACCGGCGCGGTGGTCGATTTTTCGGACGAATTGATCGGCGCGCGGTTCGTGATCGAAAATCCCAATGCCACGTCCAGCTGCGGCTGCGGGATTTCGTTCTCGGTCTGACCGCTGTGCTGTTGGCCCGTCCGTGCGTCACGATCCCCGTGACGTGGCGCGGTGCGCGACCGGGTGAACCTCGTCCCAGACCAGAACCGCCCCGGCCGCGACGACCAGCAGCGCCCCAAGATACACGTGTGGATCCGGCGTTTCCTGCCAGATGACCGCACCGATGATCACCATCCAGACGAATTGCAGGTTCATCAACGGCGTGACGACATGCGCCGGGATCAGCCGCAGGGCCGCCACCGTCAACCAGCGCGCGCCGAACAGCAGCACGGCATAAGTGCCGACAAGCGCCAGATCGCCGGCCGACATTGGCTGCCAGTACAGCGGCAACACCAGCGCCATCGACACCCCCAGCCCGAGGTTGGGCCAGAACACCTGCGCCAGCAGGCGCGGTTCCGTGCGGCACATCCGGCGGGCCAGCAGCATCGACAGCGTGCCGAAACCGGCTGCCGCCAATCCGACCAGATCGCCGGCCCCGAAACTGTCCATGCTGGCGGGTTGCATAAACGTCAGCCCAAGCGTGGTCAGGCCCAGCACGGCCCAGACCATCGGCCGCACCCGTTCGCCCAGCACCGGTCCCGCCAGCAAAGCCGCGATCAATGGCATCGCGCCGATGAACACGAACACCCCGGCAAACGGCAGCATCCGGAACGCCTGAAAAAACCCCAGCGCCGCCAGAATGGTGGCCCCCGTCCGGGCTGCCATCAGCCGGGGATACGCCGTGGCGATGCCCCCCAGACCGGGACGGGCGCGCGCCGTCACAAACGCCAGACCGGCCACGATCAGCCCCGACAGGGCAAACAGCTGCGGTGCGGCGAAACTGCCCCCGACCGTCCTTGTCACGGCGTCGGCCGCCGCGATCAGCAGGGTGTATCCGGCCACCAGCATCGCCCCCATCGCGACGGCGTGCGGGAGCGACGCGCGGGTCACGCGTTTGATCCGGGCTGGGCCGCGCGCGCAAAGCCGACAAAGAACGCAGCAAAATCGGGTGTGGCGGTTTCTGCAGCCAACAGAACCTCTTGCGCCGGTTCGGTCATGCCATTGGTGATCACCGACCGCATGTGGCCCCAGTCATCGGACCGCGCCGCCGTGGTGGCAAACATCCGTTCCGACATTTCCCGCAGCGCCGTCGATCGCCCGTCGGCGGCATGAAAGATCACCTGCCCGTCGGGCACCTCGGCGGCAAAGGCTGGCCGTCCCGACTGGGTCATCGCCCAGTTTCCGACCAGATACTCATGATAATCATCCAGAACCGACCCGGCGTCGGGCCCGCGCAAGGCATACAGCCGCATTTCATCGGCAATCCACGCCTCCCACAACGTGGGCGGCACCAGACCGGCATAGCGCATTGCCACACAGACCTCGGCCAGCAGATCGGCGTTCTGATCCAGAAACGCCAGCGTGCCGGCAAAATGCAGGCTTTGCCGCGTCTCTGGCGGCAGGTTCGGGGCGTGGCGCCCATATTCCGACAGGTAGAACACGATATGCGTCAATTCATAGGCGGCTTTCTTGTTCGGCATGGCAAAGGTCGCCGTGCGGGCCGTGAACGCGCGCAGCCGGTCATCCAGCCCGCCATCACCCGTCATCGGATCGCGGCCCCGGCGCAGCATCAGCCGGCGCGCCTCTGCCCGTTGCAGATCGGACATTTCCGCCTGTGCCAGACCCTGACGCCAGGCCCATTCAACCAGAATCTCGGCCTTGTTGCCAGATATACCAAGTGCTTCAAGGTCCAGCGCGATCGACAACATGAACCGGTAGTATTGCGGGAAGAACCCCAGACGGCGTTCGAGCGTGGCATGAAATTCGTCAAACGGTGCCAGCGCCGCAGCAGGTGCGCCAAGGCCGGTGCATTCGAGGATATTCAGCATTTCGGCGTTTTCCTTCAGCCAGAACACATCATCGGGTCCCCGGCGATGGTCGGCAAAGGTGGCGATCAGCGCCGCGCGGCGCTGATCATCGGTTTGGTGTGGGGGGCGGGCGCGAAACGTCAGGATATTCGACATTGGATCATCTCCTTCTATCAGCAGCTTGGCGCCCGCACTTCATCACGATCCGGACGAGAACGCGCCGGTGGCATCGCCCTGCTGTGCCACCAGGCTCGTGGGGGCTGACCCCGACGAAAACGCGCCTGTCAGGTCGCCTGTGGTTGCGCGGGGGGCGGAACCGGACGAGAACGCCTCGACCGCGTCACCGGTCATTGTGGCGGATGCGGTATGCACTGACCCCGACGAAAACGCGCCTGTCAGGTCGCCTGTGGCTGCGCGGGGGGCGGAACCGGACGAGAACGCCTCGACCGCGTCACCCGTCATCAGGGCAGTGGTCCGCAGGGCGGAACCGGATGAAAACATTGCACAACCTTCACCCGAAAACAGGTCGGAGGTGGCTACGTGGCGGGCGAGCGGGGCAGTTTGGCGCAGTGCGGTCATTGTAGTCTCCCAGGTGTGTCAGAAGTGACGGTTGCGAATGACCCGAGGATTGCACGTGTAGCGTGTTGCGCAACGAATTTTATTCGTCTTTAACGGGTAATCGAATCGCGATCCCCGGGGCAGTCAGCGATAAGCCGATGAAAACTCAATGGATTAGACTCTCCTTTAAGTTGTGATTTTTCTGTGGATAACTCACCCGTTGGTCGCGCAACAGGCGGATGCCCTCCGAGATTCCCGGAACAGTCCCCCGAATCGTCTCCCGAATCGTCCCCCGATGCAGGCAGCGGACCGGCTTGTCACCGGCTTGTCTAAGCGTGGTCGGGCAGGCATTAAGGCGCAGCCAGAAGGGGATTCCCGGCATGAAGATCGCGACATTCAACGTGAACGGCATCAAGGCGCGGCTGGATGCGCTGTGTTTGTGGCTGGACGCTGCCCGCCCCGACGTGGTCGTGCTGCAGGAAATCAAGTCCGAGGATGCCCCGTTTCCGCGCGAACCGCTGGAGGATCGCGGCTACGCCGTCGTCACTCATGGGCAAAAAAGCTTCAACGGGGTGGCGATCCTGTCGAAATGGCCGCTAGAGGATGTGACACGCGGCCTGCCCGGCGATGACGCCGATCCCCAGGCGCGCTGGATCGAAGCGACCGTGGTTGGCAAATCGGCGCTGCGGGTTTGCGGGCTGTATCTGCCGAATGGCAATCCGGTGGACATCGGCGCGGACGGAACCCCGGTGCCGGGCGGAAAATACGCCTACAAGCTGGCGTGGATGGCGCGACTGCGCGCGCGCGCCGCCGCGTTGCTGGCCAGCGAAATGCCGTTCCTGATGGCGGGCGATTACAACATCATCCCGCAGGCCGAAGATGCGAAACGCCCCGATGCATGGCGCGACGATGCGCTGTTCCGGCTGGATAGCCGCGATGCGTTCCGGCGGCTGGTCAATCTGGGTCTGACGGATGCGTTCAGGGCGCGGACAAACGGTCGCGGCCATTATACCTTCTGGGATTATCAGGCCGGGGCGTGGAACCGCGATGACGGCATCCGCATCGACCATGTGCTGCTCAGCCCGCAGGCCGCCGACCTGCTGCGCGACGTAGGGATCGATCGCGACATCCGCGGGCACGACAAACCGTCGGACCATGTGCCGGTCTGGGTCGAACTGGACCTGTAGGCCCGAACGGTCAGCCGTGCCCGGGTGCCGGTCAGACCGTCCTGCGGCGCAACAGGCCGAACATGCCAAGGGCCGCCAGCATCAGGGACAACCCGGCCGGCAGCGGGACCACTGACGGGTTCGGCGGATCAATCGGGAACACCGGGTCGGTCGTTGCGAATGCGCTGGAGTCCAACTGGAAAATTGCGCCCTTCTGGCCCGCTGTGAGGAAGGCGAAGCTGCCGTCGGTGAAGCTGCCCGCATGGCTGATCTCGAGCACGTCGTCCACAAAGACCTCGATCAGGGTCGAGGTGAAGTCGATGCGGAAGTCATAAAGCGTTTCCGGCGTCCAGCCGGTTCGGCCGAGGTTCGTGCCGCGCGCGACTTCCTCCACGACAAAGCCGGGCCCGCTATTGAAGTTGTTTCCTGTGAGCCGGTTGTGAGTCCAGATCTGAGTGCCCGCTCCTCGCCCGGTCACATGCGAAAGCGCGAGACCAGCCAAGACTTGGTCCGCGAAAAAACTCTGATCAGATCCCTGCCAGTCGATCAGCCAGTAGTCGACCGGCACGAGATCTAAAAAGCCCTCGCCGGGGTCGATGCCGATGGCGAAGCCAACCCTGTTGAGCGCTTGGGGCGACGGCGGTCGTACCAGCACCGACGCCTCCAGCGACTTGCCCTGCACGTTCTCGGCTCCGCCGAGGAATGCTGGATCCAGTGCGTTCTGAAAGGGGCCACTTGTGACGACAAAGCCGCCATCATTGAAAACCCAGTTTTCGGGGACTGCCGCGCCCCGACCCGTGGGAGTAAACCCCGAAAGGTTTACCTGTGCGGCAAGCGCAGGTCCGGCAAGGGGAAGGGCGACGGCGAGCGCCGCGATCAATTTTCTGGTCATTCAAACTCTCCTGATACGCACCCAGATGATGGGAGGCGGCCCGGGCGGACGCCCACAACAGGGTTAATGGTGGCGGGAAACTGCGGACCGCCGCAATTGTCACAAGTGACAGCTGTCAGTTCTGACAGTGTCGCGCTAACGCCCCAGCAAATGCAGGTTTGTCGCGCGGGCGATCGCCTCGAGCCGGGTGCGGCTGTGCAGTTTGCGGCGGGCGTTCACGAAATGGTGACGCACGGTGCGCGCGGTGATGCCCAGTTCGGTGGCGATATCTTCGTCGCGCGCGCCGCGGCGGGCGGCGGCCAGCACGGCGATTTCGCGCGGGGACAGCGCGGCGTTGCCTTCGACGGCGGCCTTGCGGGTGTGCAGGTCCAGCAGATGATTGTGGGCGTGGATGCCCAGATGATGCAGGGCCATCCGGGTGCGCGGATCAGGTTCCGGTCCGGGGCCGACAAAGGTGACCACGCCGCGATACCCATGCGGGCCGAACACCGGTACGATCAGCGCCTCGGACCCGCCAAAGGAGGTGGCGACGGCCACAACATGCAGGGTCTGCGGCGTAGGTAGGAAACCCGCCTCGCCGCGCAGCACTTCGGTCAATGTGATCGGGGCGCCGACGACTTGCGCGGACAGGCGGGTGGGGTCGTGCGGGCCAATGCCGTCTTCTAAATAGAGGCGTTCCCATTCGGCGGGAAAGTTGTGCACCAGAAAGTCGCGGGGATAGGGGTCATCGGGCGGCGGCAGGGCCCAGATTGCGACAATGGGAAACCCGACGGGGGCAGTGCGGGTCGCGACATGGGTGATCACGGCCTGCGGGCGGTTGATCGCCTGCAGCGACAGCGCAAAGTCGATATCATCCATCCCCCGCACCCCATTTACTGTCCAGTAATCAGGTTCGGCTTGCCGGGTGACGGATCAAGAGGACGCGGCGGTCACGTCGTGGTCATAGATCCAGTCGAACTGGGCCAGCATGCGGTCCGGGGCCATGACATTGCCCAGCCGCAGCGCCGCATGCGCCAGTCCGCGCGCCAACGGATGCCGCAAGTGAAATTTCCAGGCGTTGCCATTGGCCGCCGCGATGACCCGTTCCGTGCGCGGCCGCCGCAGGGCCTGATAGCGCGGCAATGCGTCCTTGTCGTCGTCCAGACACCGGGCCAGCACCCAGGCATCTTCCAGCGCCAGATTTGCCCCCTGCGCCAGAAACGGCAAGGTGGGGTGCGCCGCATCGCCCAGGATCGCGGCGCGCCCCTGCCCCCAGATATGCGCGACCGGATGCCGGAACAGGCCCCACAGATGCGCCTGTTCGACCCGCGCCAGCAGACCCCGCACCGGGCCGCCGAAATCGGCAAAGGCGGCGCGCAGGTGGCCGGGATCGTCGGGCTGGTTCCAGCCCTCGGCGGCCCAGGTGCTGCGTTCCTGCACCGCCACGATGTTCAGAACGGCGCCGTCGCGCAATGGATAACAGACCAGATGCCGGCCCGGGCCCATATGTACATGCGCCTCTGGCCCCTGCCCAGGATTGGCGATCAGGGCTCGCCAGGCCACCTGTCCGGTGAAAAACGGTGGCGTTTCCGGGTTCAGGACGGCGCGCACCCGCGATTGCACCCCGTCTGCGCCGATCAGCAGGTCGGTTTCCCACAGGCTGCCATCGGCCAGTGTCAGGCGCGGATGCAGGCCGGACAGGTCAACCACCTGCACGGCATAGCCGGTGCGCACCGTTGCGCCGGCGTCGCGGGCCCCGGTCAGCAGGATGTCGATCAGGTCGGCGCGGTGCACCAGCAATTGCACGCGGTCCGGCCGCCGGGTCAGGTCCATCCGCATGACCGGGGCGCCGGCGTGATCGTGCAACACGATCGCGCGGCTCTGGATCCCGCACGCGCGCAACGCGTCGCCCAGACCCAGCGCGGCAATAACCTTAAACCCGTTCTGGCTGATCTGCAGCCCGGCGCCGACCTCGGTGATCGCCGGCGCCTGTTCCAGCACCGTGACCCGCGCCCCGCGCAACGCCAGCGCGCGGGCTACGGCCAACCCCGCGACACCAGCCCCCAGAACGGTGATCTTACGCTCGGCAATCATGACTTCTGGTGCAACAAAAAACGCCGGAGCGATAGCCCCGGCGCCCTGATTTCGTCATTCGGCCGATGCGATCAGTCGTCGCGGTGGACCTTTTCACGCCGCTCGTGGCGCTCTTGCGCTTCCAGTGTCATGGTGGCGATCGGGCGTGCATCCAGCCGTTTCAGGCTGATCGGTTCGCCGGTCATTTCGCAATAGCCGTATTCGCCGTTATCGATCCGCCGCAGGGCCGCGTCGATCTTGGTCACCAGTTTGCGCTGGCGGTCGCGCGTCCGCAATTCCAGCGCACGGTCGGTTTCCTCGGACGCGCGGTCGGTGACGTCGGGGATGTTGCGCGTCCCGTCCTGCAAACCTTCGATCGTGTCGCGGCTGTCGGACATCAGATCGTTCTTCCACATGATCAGCTTGCGCCGGAAATATTCCAGGTGACGGTCGTTCATGAACGGCTCGTCTTCAGCCGGGCGATAGGCATCTGGCAAGAAGGCTTCGGCTTTCATCGATCGTGCTCCCTGTGATAAGTGCAAGGTCTGAAAGGCATGGTGTCAGACATCGGGCACCCCCTGCGCGGCGCTCTATACGAAGGTTCACCCCTTGTCACTACACGAAAGGCCCGGATGCGCCGGCGATTGCACATCGTGGTCACGCCGGATAACCTGCCGGCGACCACATCGCCAAAGGGCTGGAAACGCATGAAATTCGAAGGAACCGGGTCCTATGTGGCCACTGCCGATCTGACCGTTGCCGTGAATGCCGCCGTGGCGCTGGAACGCCCGCTGCTGGTCAAGGGCGAGCCCGGCACCGGCAAGACCGAACTGGCCCGCCAGGTGTCGATGGCGCTGGGTCTGCCGATGATCGAATGGAACATCAAATCCACCACCAAGGCGCAACAGGGGCTTTACGAATACGATGCCGTATCGCGGCTGCGCGACAGCCAGCTGGGCGAGGCACGGGTGCATGACGTGCGGAATTACATCAAGAAGGGCAAGCTGTGGCAGGCCTTCGAGGCGGATGGCAAGGTCGTCCTGCTGATCGACGAGATCGACAAGGCCGACATCGAATTCCCCAATGACCTGCTGCAGGAATTGGACCGGATGGAATTCTATGTCTATGAGACCGGCGAAACGATCCGCGCCAGACACCGCCCCATCGTCATCATCACATCGAACAATGAAAAGGAATTGCCCGACGCGTTTCTGCGTCGGTGTTTCTTTCATTACATCCGCTTTCCCGATCCCGGCACGCTGCGCGCCATCGTCGCGGTGCATCACCCCGGGATCAAGGAGGCGCTGCTGACCACCGCGCTGACGCAATTCTACGAAATTCGTGAAACTCCGGGGTTGAAGAAGAAGCCATCGACCTCCGAAGTTCTGGACTGGCTGAAGCTGCTGCTGGCCGAGGATCTGACGCCCGAGGATCTGAAACGTGACGGTGTCAACGCGCTGCCGAAACTGCACGGCGCGTTGTTGAAGAACGAACAGGATGTGCATCTGTTCGAACGGCTGGCCTTTATGGCGCGGCGCGGCGGCTGAGGCGAATGTGGCCAGATTGTGGCGGGTCTGGCCCGGACTGACGCGTGGGCCCGGCGCTGACCTGTGTTGCCGCACTGCGGTTTTCACTGGCGGGCAGACCAAGCCATTGATTTGCAAGCCGCGGCTTTGGCGTCACAATCCGCGGTTTCAACCGGACAGGTGCCACACATTTGCCTCAATTGCTCCTTAGCCGTGACGCCAAGAGGGTCGAAGTTCTGTCAACAAGAACGACCGAGGCATGAAATGACCGGGACAGTCACCCACAGCCGGCGCCCCCCGCGCGGCGCACCGCTTGCGTGTTGCGCAATGCAATCACCCTGCCGTATCGCCGGCACCGCCGCATGAGCCTGCATCGCGCCATTCTGCCGATCTGTCTGATGCTGGGGGCCTGCGTGCCGTCGCTGAATACGGAAACCGCCACCCGCGCGGCGTTCCAGATCGAAAACAACAGCACCCTGCCGCCGATGAAGACGTTTTCGGCCCCGCGCCCGTCACGCCCGGTGCAGGCCAATACCGATATCACGCGCGATTTTCTGGATCTGGTATTCCAGATGGAATCGGGCCGTGATTTGCCGATCCTGACGCGTTTCGAAGGCCCGATCCGCGTGCGCGTCACCGGCGAGCCGCCGGCGCATCTGGGGCTGGATCTGGGCCGTCTGCTGCACCGCCTGCGGAGCGAGGCCGGCATCGACATCGACATGGCCCAAGGTAGCGCGGCACAGATCACCATTCAGGCAATCCCGCGCAGCGAAATCCGCAAGGCATTGCCGCAGGCGGCATGTTTCGTGGTGCCCAACATCACCGACATTTCGCAATATGCGCTGGCGCGGCGCACCGTGCGAACCGATTGGGGCCGGCTGGACCGCCGGACCCAGATCGCGGTGTTTCTGCCGTCGGATGCCGCCCCGCAAGAAGTGCGCGATTGCCTGCACGAAGAACTGGCGCAGGCGCTGGGGCCGCTGAACGACCTCTACCGGCTGCCCGACAGCGTCTATAACGACGACAACGTGCACACCGTGCTGACCGGCTATGACATGCTGATCCTGCGGGCGATCTATTCGCCCGATCTGCGGTCCGGCATGACGCGGGCGCAGGTGGCCGAACGGCTGCCCGGCCTGCTGGCGCGGTTGAACCCGGCCGGACAGAGTGCAGCGCCACGTCGGCTGCCCGATACGCCCCGCCCTTGGGTCAATGCGATCCACAAGGCGCTTGGTCCGGGTGTCGGACCGATGGACCGTCGGGCCGCCGCCGCCGAAGCGATCAGCATCGCCCGCGTCATGGGCTGGCAGGATCATCGCCGCGGCTTTTCGCATTACGCGATGGGACGTCTGTTGCAGACTTCGGACCCCGCCGCCGCCGAAGCGCAGTTCATCGAAGCCAACCGGTTTTTTGCCATATTGCCCGACATGGCGCTGCACCGGGCCTATGTCGGGTCGCAGCTGGCGGGTTTTGCTGTGGCACGCGGTCAGGGCGAAGCGGCCCTTGCGCTGCTGGCCCCGCATCTGGACACCGCCGCCCGGCATGAAAACGCGGCGCTGCTGTCAACGCTGATGCTGTTGCGTGCAGAAGCTCTCGATCTGTCAGGGCGCGGCGCCGAGGCGCAGACCGTCCGGCTGGACAGTCTGGGCTGGGCACGCTACGGGTTCGGGGCGGATTGGGCGGTGCGCGCGAAACAGCGTGAAATTTCACAACTCAGCCCGCTCAGAGGGAGAAGCTGAGCACGATGATCGTTCTGGCAGGAGCCATCTTCGGGGCCACACTTGGCGCCCTGATCGCCTATCGTCGCAAAGGCAACCGTTGGGACATGCTGCATTATGGCGCGATCTACGGGCTGGCCTTTACGCTGATCGGGCTGTTCGTGACGATCGCGATCCACCGCGCAGTGGTGATGTGACAGGAGCGGCGCATGTTTCTGCCGTTCTTCGACACGCTCCGCCGCCACGCCGTTCCGGTATCCTTGCGTGAGTATCTGGCGTTTCTGGACGGGATGCGTGCCGGGTTGGTGACCTATGATCCCGAAGGATTTTATTACCTTGCCCGCACCATACTGGTGAAGGACGAACGCCACATCGACCGCTTTGACCGCGCCTTTGCCGCCACGTTTCAGGGGTTGGAATCGATCCCGCCAGAAGCCGTGGTGCAGGCCGTCGATCTGCCGCCCGAATGGCTGGCGAAACTGGCGGAAAAACATCTGACCGCCGAAGAACGCGCCGAAATCGAGGCGCTTGGCGGGTTCGACAAGCTGATGGAAACGCTGAAACAGCGTCTGGCCGAACAGCAAGGCCGCCATCAGGGCGGATCGAAATGGATCGGCACCGCCGGCACATCGCCGTTTGGCGCGCAGGGTTACAACCCCGAAGGCGTGCGGATCGGGCAGGAAAAATCCCGCCACCAGCGCGCGGTCAAGGTCTGGGACAAACGTGAATTCAGGGACTTCGCCGACGATGTTGAACTAGGTACCCGCAACATCAAGGTGGCGCTGAAACGGCTTCGCCGTTGGGCGCGAGATGGCGCGGCGGATGAGTTGGACCTTGACGGCACTATCCGCGCTACCGCCGAACATGGCTATCTGGATGTGCAGACCCGGCCCGAACGGCGCAACGCGGTCAAGGTGATCCTGTTTCTGGATGTGGGCGGGTCGATGGACCCGCATGTAAAGGTGGTCGAGGAGCTGTTTTCCGCCGCGCGGGCGGAATTCAAACATCTGGAACACTACTATTTTCACAACTGCCTGTACGAAGGCATCTGGCGCGACAACCGCCGCCGCTGGGATGCGCAGATCCCGACGTCGGACGTGCTGCGCACCTATGGTGCCGGATATAAATGCATTTTTGTCGGCGACGCCGCCATGTCGCCCTATGAAATCGCCTATCCCGGCGGCGCGAATGAACACTGGAACGCCGAAGCGGGGCAAGTATGGCTGAGCCGCGCGCGCGACCAATGGCCGGGCAACCTTTGGATCAATCCGACCCCCGAGAAATATTGGGACTACACCCAGTCCATCGGCCTGATCCGCGACATCTTTGCCGATCGCATGGTGCCGATGACGCTGGAAGGGCTGACGCGCGGCATGAAGATGCTGGGACGTTAACGCGCAAGCAGGTCGGCCAACCCCGGCGCTGCGCGCAGGATGCCTGCGAACCAGTCGAACCCCGCCCGCGTCATGTGCGACCCGTCCCACAGCAGCAATTGCCCCGGTTGCCCCGGAATATCCACCAGACAGCCTTGCGCGTCGCAGAACGCCGGGTTTTTCGGCACGAACAACCAGCCCTGCGTGGCCGCGATGGCAGCAAGGCGTGCCTCGGTGGCCATGCTGTCCTGTCGCCAGCGCAGACCCCCCAACGGCAGGCGTAGATCGCCCGCTGCATCGCGCACCGCCTGCCCCGCGCGCAGCAGGTTGGGCATCGGGACCCGCAGATAGGGGCCCATGCCCACGATGGCGACCGGGGCATTCAGCGTGGTCAGCACAGCACCGGTGTCAGCCAGCCGGTCCAGCGCGGCCAGCGGCCAGCGCGATGACAACACCACCGGTGTGCCGGGCGGCAACGCACTGCGCAACCCGTCCGTCAGCCCGGCAAAACAGGTCACGCCGTCCTGCGGGCTGTAATCCGCCGGCGCACAGTTCGACGCGTGCAGCAGGGCGAACCGGCGGTCGGGATAGGCGAGGCGGAGGGCATGGAACGTCTCGCGCCCGTGGCTGTCGCCGATCACCAGCACATCCGCGCCATCCAATTCGGTCAGACAATCCGCCATTGCCGCGACCGCCACGGCGCGCGGCGCGGTCAAGACCGGATCAAGGCTGCATTGGTCGCCGCGTTCCGGACCCGATGGCGCGGTATGCAGCGTCGCGGCATAGGGCGCGAATTCGGCATCCACCCGGTCCTGCACCGCGCGATAATCATCCAGCGGCAAGCCACCGCGCCAGCCCGCAGGCAGCACCACCACCAGCGCCAGCACCAGCAGCGCCAGCACCGGACCAATCGCCGTCATGACCATGATCCGCCGCGGCGCGCGCCATGCGGGCGACACCTGCGGCGGGCGTTCGATCAGCGGATAGCTGATCGCCGCCAGCACGACCGACAGCGCGGCCATCACCAGCAGCAGGCCCTCGCTGGCCCATTCGGCATACAGCACCGCAGTGACCATCAACGGCCAGTGCCAAAGATAGATCGCATAAGACCGCAGCCCCACCCACCGCGCCGCGCGCGCCGCCAGCAGCCACTGCAGCGGATCACGCGGGGCCTGTGGTGCGGCCAGAGCCAGCGCTGCGCCCACCACCGGCGGCAACGCGCCCAGCCCCGGAAACCCGGTCGCGGCATCATAGGTCAGCGCCGCCCACAAAATTGCCGCCAGCCCTGCCCCGCGTAAGGTCACGCCCTGCCACAATGGCCCCGCGCGCGCGGGCACCCACAGCGCCACGATCCCGCCGAGCGCAAATTCCCAGAACCGCGGCGCCATCAGATAGAACGCGGCGGACCCCGCCCCGCCCCGCCACATCTCGGACAGCGCAAAAGACGCCGCCGACAGCGTGACCAGCGCCACGGTGACGCCCCAGCGCCGTCCGCGCGCCAGTCCGAGGATCAGCGGTGTCACCAGATAGAACTGAAATTCCACCGCCAGCGACCAGGTATGCAGCAGCAGTTTCTGATGCGCGTCGGCGTCGAAATACCCGGCCTGCGCCTGAAACACATGGTTCGACACATAGAACGCTGCGCCCAGCATGCTGTGCAGGAACGCACCGAACCGCGCATCGCCCAGCAGCAGCGCCGCCGCCACCAGCGTGTAGATCAGCACCGGTACCATCGCCGGCACCAGACGCCGCAACCGCCGCAGCAGGAACGCGCCAAAGCCAAACCGCCCTTCGGCTTGCGCGCTGACGATTATCGGCACAATCAGATAGCCCGAGATCACAAAGAACACATCGACACCGATGAACCCGCCGCGCAGGTCGTTCATCTGGGCGTGGAACAGCAGCACCATCACCACCGCCAGCGCGCGCAGCCCGTCGATGTCGTCGCGTCTTGTCATGGCACCGCGTCACCGCTCGCCGGCATTACCCCATCCGCTCGCTGGCATAAGATCCGGGCGAGGCCGGAAAC
>JBBRCF010000044.1:0-26316 GCA_038205135.1 Rhodobacterales bacterium | reverse complement strand
TCCCGCGCGCGTGCAGGCCGAAATCGCCCGCCGCGAAGAAGCCGCCGAACGGCTGATCGGCTGGGTGCAACTGGCGTTGATCTGTGCGTTCGGAGTTCTGTATCTGATCAGCCCGCGGGCCGAAGGCAGCGGCGGTCAGGTTTTCACGCCGTATGTGCTGGTGACCTATCTGGTCTTCACGCTGTTCCGGGTCTGGTTGTCGTACCGGATCGTGCTGCCATCGTGGTATCTGGTGCTGTCGATCATCGCCGATGTCGCCTTGCTGTGCGGGCTGATATTTTCGTTCCACATCCAGTATGACCAACCCGCCGCCTTTTACCTCAAGGCGCCGACGATGATCTATCTGTTCATCTTTATCAGCATCCGAGCCCTGCGGTTCGAACCGCGCTTCGTGCTGCTGGCGGGGCTGATCTCGACGCTGGGGTGGTTCGTTCTGGTGGCCTATGCCCTGCTGACCGACATGGGCCAGATGCATATCACCCGCAACTTTGTCGAATATCTGACCTCGAACACCATTCTTCTGGGGGCCGAGATCGACAAGGGTATCGCGTTGCTGGGGGTCACCTTTGTGCTGACGCTGGCGCAATACCGCGCGCGCGCGGTGCTGGTGGCGTCGATCCGCAGCCATTCCGCGGCCGAGGACCTGAAGCAGTTCTTTGCCCCTGCCGTTGCCAACGCGATCACCGGTGCGGCGGATCTGCCCAAGGCGGGCACGTCGGAAACCCGCGATGCATCGGTGCTGATCATCGACCTGCGGGCATTCACCAAAACCGCCGCGGTATTGCCGGGCGAAACCGTGCTGGCGGTTCTTGGCCTGTATCAACAGGCGGCCGTGACCGAAATCGAACGGCTGGGCGGCCAGATCGACAAATTCATGGGTGACGGGATTCTGGCTACATTCGGCGCGGTGCAGCCCAATGAAACCCACGCCGCCGCCGCCCTGCGCGCAGCCTTGGCGGTGATCGAGGCGATGGATCGCATCGAACCCGACATCCGCGCCGCAGGCTGGGACGGTCCGTTTCAGGCTGGTGTCGGCATTGCGGCGGGCCGCCTGACCGTAGGTGTCGTCGGATCGCAAAGCCGGCTGGAATTTACCGTGATCGGCAATGCCGTCAATTTGGCTGCCAAGCTGGAAAGCGCGAACAAGTCCGAAAACACCCAGGTTCTGACCGATGTCAGCACATTTGATCTGGCGGTGCGACAGGGGTATGGCATGGCACCGGTCGAAATCCGGCGGGGCCGGTCGATCGCCGGCATCGCCGGTCTGATCGATCTGGTAGTCATGGCCTGAACCGGTCGCCGCTGCACCGCTCTGGCTGACACAAACATCAAGGATAGCGCCGCTTGGCCACGCCACTACCCCTCTCGACCCGGTTTTCGCTGCGTCGCACCGTGCTGAACCCGACATGGTTGCGGTTGGCGTCGGGGCTGGTGCTGTTCATCTTTGTGCTAGCGCATCTGATCAATCATGCGCTGGGTCTGGTGTCGCTGGACGCGATGCAGGCCGGGCAGGACCTGCGCCGCGCCGTTACCCGCAACCCGTTGGGGATTGCGGTTCTGGTCTCTGCCGCGCTGGTGCATCTGGGGCTGGGGTTGGCGCGGTTCATCACGGTGGATGCGGCGCGCCTTGGTCCGCGTAGTCTGATCCAGCTGATATTCGGGCTGTTGATCCCGGTCCTGCTGATCCGGCATGTAGTGGGCACTCATGGTGTGACCCTGATGTTTGGCATCAAGGACAGCTACGCCTATGCCCTTTGGGCAATGTGGCCGGGCGAGGCGATCAATCAGGCGATGCTGATCACGCTCGTCTGGGTGCATGGCAGCATCGGCTTGCATTACTGGCTGAACCAGCGCGACTGGTATCGCCGCACGCTTTGGCTGTGGCAGGGGCTGGCAGTGCTGATCCCCGCGCTGGCCTATGCCGGGTTTGTCAGCGCCGGGCGGCTGGCGCAGGTGCAGGGCGGTTATGAAAATCCGTTCCAGCCCGGGCAATACGGACAGTTCGTGCAGGTCGTCCGGACGTCGAACCAGATCTATCTGGTCATCCTTGCGCTGTCGGTGCTGGCTTGGGGGCTGTTGCTGATCGCGAACCGGCTGGGGTCGCGCATCCGGATCAGCTATGTCAACGGGCCGACGGTCAATGCGCCGCGTGGGCTGTCGCTGCTGGCGATCAGCCGGTTGCACCGGGTGCCGCATGCGTCGGTCTGCGGCGGGCGGGCGCGCTGTTCCACCTGCCGTGTGCGGGTGCTGGTCGGCCAAGACCAGCTGGCCCCGCCCGCCGAACAGGAATTGCAGGTGCTGCGCCGTGTGGGCGCGCCGGACAATGTGCGTCTGGCCTGTCAGGTCTACCCGACCGGCGCGGTGACGGTTTCGACCCTGTTGCCGGCGACCGTCGATGCCACCCGCAGCGAAACCGCCGACAAATACCTGTGGGGCGTCGAACAGGAGGTCACGGTGATGTTCTGCGACCTGCGCGGGTTCACCAAACTGTCCGAGGGGCGGTTGCCCTATGACGTTGTGTTCCTGCTGAACCAGTTTCTGGGGCGGATGGCCGAAACCATCGAAGACAGCGGCGGATTCGTGGATAAATTCATGGGCGACGGGATCATGGCGATCTTTGGCATGAACACCACGCCGGAAACCGGCGCGCGGCAGGCGCTGGCGGCGGCCCGCGCCATGGGCGGGGTGCTGGAATCCCTGAGCCAGAGCCTGCGCGAAGCACTGCCCGCGCCGTTGTCGATGGGCATCGGCCTGCATAGCGGGACCGCCATACTGGGCCGGATCGGCGCCACGCCGCATCACCGGACCGGGGCCGCCCAACTGACCGCGCTGGGCGAAACCGTCAACGTAGCCAGTCGGCTGGAAGGCATGACCAAGGAACTGGGCGTGCAACTGGTGGTGTCGGCCGCCTGCCTGACGCGCGCGGGTATGCAGCCGGGCCCGGATTGCGTCGCGCATACCGTGGCCGTGCGCGGGTTGAGCCAACCGATCACGGTCCAGACCTGGCGCCGGCCTACCGACATGCCGGCTGCGTTCGAACCCGGCAATCAGGCGCGCAGCACCACCTCGCCGGGGTCGGTTTCCGCCGCACGCAACACCTGATCCAGCAGACGCAACAAGTCGGACAGCCAGCGTGCCAGCGGGTCGTCACTGGAGCCGGTCAGACCTGCCACCGCGCGCCAGACGCCGCGATCGTCAGGCGGTACATGCGGCAGCGCCAGCGCCCCGCCTTCGGCCAGCATGATGGTCACCACCAGCAGATCCGATAACGGCAGATCCGGCAGTGGCAGATCTGGCTGTTCGGCCGGACCCGCACCGCCCAGCAACGCGGGCAGATCGCGCAGCCGGTGGCCTTGCACCGCCTTCCAGATCGCGGGCGGCATTTCACGCGGCAGGCGTCTGGTCAGCAGCCGTTCGCGGTAACGCGCGCACAGCGCGCTGCCGAAATCGGCATGGTCCGGCGCACCTTCGACGCACAGCATGGCGGCGACGGCAGGATCTGGCGCCAGATCGCCCAGCGGCAATGTGCGCAGCCGCAGCGCGGTGGCGTCGCCTTCGATCAGCATGGCGGCGGGGGGAAAGGCACAGGTCGAGGGCAGCAGAATGTCTGTCAGTGCTGTCTGCGTGGCCGTCTGCGTTGCTGTCTGCGTGGCCGTCTGCGTCATTGCCTGAACGGTCATTCCTTGCAGATGCAGATGCCCGCCGACATGCAGCCGCAGCCCGGCGGTGGCCAGCCGGTCTGCCACTGCGGGCACCGGGCTGCGCCGTGTCAGTGCCGCCCCCGGCAGCAGCGCCTGCAGGCCGGGCAGGGGCGGCAGCACCGGGTAATGCGACACAGGCAGCACCAGTTTGCCCGCTGCACGGCCGCGCGCCATCACATCGGCGATCCAGTCCAGCAGGAACGGTTTCACCCGCAGCACCGCCGACCACCCGGCGTTGGACGGGTCGAGAAAGGCCCGCTTGCGCGTCGGATCAAGAATGCCGTCGCGCGGTTCGAACACCGTGGCATCGATCAGCAGCAGCCACAGCCCCGGTTCGGGTTCCACCAGACAGGACGCATCCGGCAACCAATGCGCCACCTGCCCATCTGCCGACCGCGCCAGATATTGCCGATCCGGCAACCGGTCCGACGCGCCGAACGGGCTTTCCCAATGCAGATCACCCGCGCGGCGGCGCTGGCCGAATGCCGCCATCGGGGCCAGCGCCGCAGACCAGCCGGGACAATGCATCGCGGGCGTCAGCACCGCGCCCGGCAGATCGGGATCGCTGGTCACCAACCGCTGACGCCCCGGCCCGGTGGCGATGCGTTGCGCCACGTGTTTGCCCGCCACGCCATACCCATCGTGGTTGCCGGGCAGGGCATGGATACGCAGGCCCAGCCGCGCCTCGGCGTCATGCAGCAGCGCGGCCAGCCGCGTCAGGTTTTCCGCCTGTCCGTCATCGCTGTAGTCACCCGCCAACACCACATGCCGGATGCCCTGCGCCGCAATCCGGTCCAGCGCCGCGCGCAAAGCCATGGCGCTGTCGTTCACCGACCGCCCCGCTGCGCGCATTTCGGACCACGGGCGATAGGCCAGCACCCGGTCGCCATCCGGCCAGCCGACCCCGCCGAAATCGCCCGCGGGGTCGTGAAAATGCGCATCCGCGATGATGGCGACGCGGTACGGCGCATTTGTCATCGCGGGTCAGTCCACGCGGCGCTGATACAGAAAACTGCGCGCAAACGGCACGTCGGTGGGCAGCGGCAGCACGATCAGCGCCGGATGATCCAGCGGCAGGCCGCTGACCGCGCAGGCCCCCGGCGCCAGCAATCCGGCGATCAGGTCGGGCAACCAGGTCAAAAGTACCGCGTCCTTGTCGGCATAGCCGGTGCCGATATCGACATTCACCAGCGCCGCGCCCTGCCCCACAAAAAGCTGCGCCGTGTCGCGGATTTCGCCCAGCACCAGATCGTCGGCGGCCGGTTGCGAACTGGCATGCGCGCCCAGCACCCGGTCAAAGGCCACGATGCGGCGGTCGGGGAACAATTCGCGCAGGTGGCTGTAGGTGCGGCCATTGCCAAGGCCCACCTCAAGGATCAGGCCGGGCTGCAACGGGCGATCCGCGGCGATGTGGTTCAGGATGCTGCGTTGGGCCATCATCCGCGCGATGAAATGATCAAGACGGCTCATGGGGGTCCTTTCGGGGAAATTGTCGCGTTCAGGCCTTGATGACCTTGGCGGCGGGCAGGCCCAGCCGGGCCATCACATTGCGGGTGTCGATGATCAGGGGCGCATGCGCGGCAATCGCGGCATAGTCCACCGCGTCATGGTCCGTGGCGATCAGCACCGCGTCGAACCCCGCCAGCGTAGCGGCATCCAGCGCCACAGATTGCCGCCCCATCAGCGCGCCATAGGCCCGCGTGCGCGGAATCTCGGACACGAACGGGTCATGATACGCGGTTACCCCGCCGCGATCCTCGATCAGCTCGATCAGTTTAAGCGACGGGCTTTCGCGGATATCCGGCACGTTTTTCTTGTAGGCCAGCCCGATTACCAGCACCCGCGCGCGGCTGAGAGCGATGCCATGGCGGCGGTCCAGCGCCTCGGCCAATCGCCCGACGACATGGGCGGGCATCGCGGAATTGATTTCGCCCGCCAGTTCGATGAACCGGGTGGTCAGGTCATATTCGCGCGATTTCCACGTCAGGTAAAACGGGTCGATCGGGATGCAATGCCCGCCCAGACCGGGGCCGGGATAGAACGGCATGTAGCCGAAGGGCTTGGTTTTCGCGGCCTCGATCACTTCCCATATGTCGATGCCCATGGCGTCGTAGATCACCTTCAACTCGTTCACCAACGCGATATTGACGGCGCGGAACACGTTTTCGGTGATTTTGACCGCCTCGGCGGTGGCGGTGGTCGATACCGGCACCACGCGCGCCACGACCGCGCCATAAAAGGCCGCGACCAGTTGTCCGGCCATGTCGCCATCGCCCGCGACGATCTTCGGGATGCTGGCGGTGTCAAAGGCGCGGTTGCCGGGGTCTTCGCGTTCGGGCGAAAACCCGAGGTAGAAATCAACACCGGACCGCAGCCCGCCCTGTTCCAGAATGCTGCGCACCGGGCCGTCGGTGGTGCCGGGGTAGGTGGTGCTTTCCAGCACGATCACCTGGCCGGGCCGCAGGGTCGCCGCGATATCGGCGCAGGTGCGGGTGACATAGGACAGGTCGGGTTCGCGGTGGCGGGTCAAAGGCGTGGGCACGCAGATCACGATGACATCGCAGGCCCCCAGCCGGGCGAAATCGCCCGTTGCGGTCAACCGGCCGGCGGTGACCTCGACGGCGAGTGCAGTCTGCGGCACCGCCTCGATATAGCTTTGTTGCGCGGCGATGGCGGTGATCTTGGCCGGGTCGGTGTCAAACCCGGTGACGGTGAACCCGGCCCGCGCCACGGCCACCGCCAAAGGCAGGCCGACATAGCCAAGGCCAATGACGCCAACCCGCGCCGCCCGTGTGGTGATCAGGTCCAGAATTTCCATGCCGCTGCCCATTTTCCCGGTTGCCTCAGATGCGTTGCACAGCACGGGCCTGTCAAGCCGCCGCCCATCAGCCCTGCGTGACACCGGGTTGCGGGGTCGGTTTTGGAGGGCCGGTTGGTGGGCCAGTTGGTGGGTCTGTCCGGGCAGGTGGTTCTGGGGTATCAACGTCGGATATCACCGGGTCCGGACAGGGCATGACAGGCCGACCGCTGCACATCGCGTTCTACGCGCCCTTGAAGTCGCCGCACCATCCGGTGCCGTCGGGCGACCGGCTGATGGCGCGGCAATTGCTGGCTTGCCTGCGGGCTGCGGGGCACCGGGTGAATGTGGTTTCGGATCTGCGCGCCTATCTGGGGCGGTCCGATGATGCGGCGGGCTGGGATGGTTTGCAGGCTGCTGCGGTGGATGAACGCGCGCGCATCGCGGCCGACTGGCAGGCCGCTGCCCCTGATCTGTGGGTTTGCTATCACCCCTATTACAAATCGCCCGACCTGCTGGGGCCAGATTTGTGCCGGGCCTTTGGCGTGGCGTATGTGACGGTCGAGGCGTCATGGTCCGCGCGGCGCAATGCCGGAATCTGGGTCGATACGCAGTCGATGGCGCTGGCGGCGGTGCGGCACGCGGCGGTCAATTTGTACCTGACGGCGCGCGATGCGGCGGGGCTGCGCCTTGCGGCTCCTGCGGCGCTGCTGGCGATGCTGCCGCCCTTTATCGACACCGCGCCGTTTGATGCTGCCCCGCGCCCGGAACCGGGCCATATCGTGACCGTGGCGATGATGCGCGCGGGTGACAAGATGGACAGTTATGCCCTGCTGGCACGGGCGCTGACGCTGTTGCCCGCTGATCTGGATTGGCGTCTGAGCGTGGCGGGCGACGGCCCGGAAAGACTGGCGGTGCAGGCGCATTTCGCGCGTCTGCCTGCGGCGCGGATCGTGTGGCTGGGGGCTTTGTCGCCGGTGGCTGTCGCGGGGTTGCTGGCGCGCGGGCAGGTCTATGTCTGGCCGGGGTGCGGCGAAGCCTATGGTCTTGCCTATCTGGAGGCGCAGGCGGCGGGACTGCCGGTGGTGGCCTGCGACACCGCCGGTGTCTCTGAGGCGGTCAATTCCACAGCCGGCAACCTGCTGGTGCCGTCTGGCGATGCCGCGGCCATTGCTACGGGGCTGACCGGTCTGCTGCGCGATCCGGCCCGGGCCGCCGCACGCGGCGCGCAGGCCCGTGACCATGTCCGGGCCCGGCATTCGATCGGGGCGGCAACCGCGCATCTGGCCGGCATCATTGAGGCTGTATACGCTCGCCACGCCGCACCGGTTGAAAAGAGCCCGTCATGATGTCCGTCGCCCATGCCGCCGTTCTGCATGCGCTGGACGCCCGTGCAGCACGGGGCGAACCGGCGCAATTGTGGTGGCGTGACGATGACGCCGTAGACCCTTCGGCGCCGCTGGACCGTCTGCTGCGCCTGTCGGATGATTGGCGAGTGCCGCTGACCCTTGCGGTGATCCCGCAACCCACCGGGGCCGGGCTGGCGATGCGGTTGACAGACACAGACGATGTGACGGTGGCGCTGCATGGCTGGGCACATGCCGATCACGCGGCCGGGCAGGGCAAGAAACAGGAACTGGGCCCGCACCGCCCGGCAACTGTCGTGCTGGGCGAATTGGCTCAGGGGTTGGCGAAACTGCGCGATCTGCACGGGGCGCGGTTTGCCCCGGTGCTGGTTCCGCCATGGAACCGCATCGCGCCGGATCTGCTGGGCGATTTGCCCGGCATCGGAATTGTGGCGCTGTCGGCCTTTGGCCCAGTCAAACCCGCGCCCCGACCCTCGCCGTTGCTGATCATCAATACCCATGTCGATGTGATGGACTGGCGCGGCACGCGGGGCGGGCGCGACACCGACCCTCTGCTGGCCGAACTGGCGGCCACGTTGCACACGCTCCCGACCGAACCCATTGGCATCCTGACCCATCATCTGGTGCATGACGCGCAGGTCTGGGCATTTCTTGACACGCTTTTTGCGCTGACCCGCGATCATCCCGGCTGTCGCTGGACCGCATTACCCGCAGTTTTGTCACATGTTTGACGTGGGCCTGTGCTTGTGCAACGCGCAATGGACACGCCAAATCCGGTCGGCTAGGCTTTGCGACAAAGGCAGGAACCCAGAGCGATTAACGCCATCCTGCATGGGAGACGGACAGTGACGGCAATGCTGAAACCGGTTGGGACCGGTGATCTGTTGCGGATCGAGGATCTGCGCGTGACGTTCCCGTTGCCCGGGACCGAAATCAAGGCTCTGCAAGGCGTCGGTCTGCGGGTGCTGCCCGGCAAGATCACCGCCTTGGTGGGTGAATCCGGGTCGGGCAAATCGGTGCTGGGGCAGACAGTGCTGGGCCTGCAGCCGCAGTTTGCCCGCACGACCGGGCGGGTTCTGTTCACCACGCCGGGGACGGCGGCGGGCGAGGCCCCCGTTAATCTGCTGGACCTGCCACACGACGGGCGGCAGATCCGGGCGATCCGGGGCCGCCACATCGGAATGATCTTTCAGGAACCGATGACCTCGTTTTCCGCGCTGCACACCATCGGCAACCAGATCGCCGAGGCGCTGCGCATCCACAGCATCCTGTCCCCCACCGAACAGCGCGAAAAGGCGGAAGAAATGCTGGCGTTGGTCGGGTTCACCCACCCCGCCCGCGTGTTCGACATGTACCCGTTCGAATTGTCGGGCGGCATGCGGCAGCGGGCGATGATCGCCATGGCGCTGATCTGCGGTCCGTCGCTGTTGATCGCCGATGAACCGACCACCGCGCTGGACGTGACCATTCAGGCACAGATCCTGACCCTGCTGCGCGATCTGCAACAGCGGCTGAACATGGCGATCCTGCTGATCACCCATGATCTGGGCGTGGTCGCCAATGTGGCCGACGAGGTGGTGGTGATCTATCGCGGCCGCATCATGGAAGCGGGGCCGGTGGACGCCATTTTCCGCCGCCCCGGTCACCCGTATCTAAAGGGGCTGATGACCGCGATCCCGCTTTTCGGCATGGACCGGACCGCGCGGTTGCAACCCTTGCGCGACATCACCGTGGACCGCGCACCGTTGCAGCGCGCCATCGGATTTGTGTCGGGGGACGCGGCAGTTGGCGCGGCCATGCCGGGGCCGGAGATCGTTATGTCGGTGCGTGACCTGCGCAAGACGTTCCAGACCCGCAAGCAGGCGTGGCATTGGCCCGGCACCGCGCCGGTGGTGGCTCCGGCCGTCGACGGAGTCAGTTTCGACATCCGGCGCGGCGAATGTCTGGGGCTGGTGGGCGAAAGCGGCAGCGGCAAGACCACGGTCAGCAAGATCCTGATGCGTGCCGTCTCTCCCGACAGCGGGTCGATCATATATGATGACGGATCGGGCCCCGTCGATGTGCTGGCTGCCGAAGGGGCGGCGCTGCACCGGTTGCGCACCCGCATCCAGATGGTGTTTCAGGATCCGGTATCGTCCCTGTCGCCGCGCATGACGGTCGGCAATATCCTGACCGAACCGCTGGAAATCCATGGCATCGGCACGCCGGAAACCCGCCGCGCCACCGCAAGCGCTCTGCTGGAGGCGATCGGGTTGAACAAAGCCGACCGCAACCGCTATCCGCACAGCTTTTCCGGCGGGCAGCGGCAGCGCATCGGTATCGCGCGTGCACTGGCGCTGGCACCCGGACTGGTGATCTGTGACGAACCGGTATCCGCGCTCGATGTGTCGGTGCAGGCGCAGATCCTGAACATGCTCAAGGATCTGCAGCGCGACATGGGGCTGACCTATCTGTTCATCTCGCATAATCTGGCGGTGGTCGATTACATGGCCGACCGCGTGGCGGTGATGTGGGCCGGCAAGATCGTCGAACTGGCACCGCGCGAGGTGATGATGCAGGCGCCAGTGCATCCCTATACCCGCGCGCTGCTGGCCGCCGTGCCGTTCCCGGACCTGAATCACCCGCTGGATTTTGCCACAGTGGGCCGGTCCAGTCTGGATGCGGCCACGGATTGGCCCGGTGCGTTCCGGCCCGGGCAGACCTTGCAGCCGCTTGATCTGGGACAGGGGCATTTCGTTCTGGCCAATCCGATGGCGAATGTTGCAGAGGTGCGCGCATGACCGGGAAATTCAGGATCACGCGGCGCGCGGCGCTGGCGGGGCTGCTGGGCGGGATGACCCTGCCGCATCTGGGGCGGGCGCAGACGGCCGATGGCCTGCCGGCCGATCCGCGCATCATCGACCTGCCCGCCATGGGCCGCGAAACCGGGCGACAGGGTGGCACGGTGCGGATGCTGATCACCGGACAGCGCGACGTGCGCTATATTCCGATCAACAGCTATGCCCGGCTGGTGGGCTACGGCCCCGACCTGCAACTGCGCGCCGACATTCTGGCGGGCTATGAGGCCGAAGGCGACCGCATCTACACCTTTCACCTGCGCGCGGGGCACCGCTGGTCGGACAGCACGCCATTCACCACCGAAGATTTCCGCTATTGCTGGGAAGACGTGATCAGCAACAAGAAACTGTACAAAAGCGGCCCGCCACCGGAATTGCTGGCCGGCGGCGAACCGCCCGTGTTCGAGGTGATCGATGACCTGACCGTACGCTACAGTTTCGCAGTCCCGATGCCGGGTTTCATCGCCGGACTGGCCGCGCCGTTGCCCACTGTGCTGTTCATGCCGTCGGCTTATCTGCGACAGTTCCACGCCAAATACAACGACGAGGCGTCGCTGGCCAAACTGTCGGAACAGGAACGGGTGGATGACTGGCGCCGTCTGCATCTGAAGATGTCGCGGTCCATCCGCCCCGAAAACCCCGATCTGCCGACGCTGGAGGCATGGCGGCCGCGCA
This sequence comes from Rhodobacterales bacterium, assembly GCA_038205135.1. Lineage (GTDB taxonomy): Bacteria > Pseudomonadota > Alphaproteobacteria > Rhodobacterales > Rhodobacteraceae > UBA9554. The sequence continues at coordinate 14,939 of JBBRCF010000044.1, read as the reverse complement.
CCAAACCGCCCGCCGAACAGTTCGTGTTCGAACGCAATCCGTTTTTCCACCGCGTTGATCAGGCGGGCACCCAATTGCCCTATATCGACCGCATCGTGCTGAACGTGGCGTCATCCGAAATCATCACCGCGAAAACCGCGACGGGTGAAAGCGACCTGCAACCGAACGGCATCGCCTTTCCGGATTACACCCTGTTGAAACGGGCAGAAAAACTGCACCCGCTCCGCGTGGCGCTGTGGCGCAAATCGCAGGGGTCGGCGGTGGCATTGCTGCCGAACCTGAACTGCGCGGACGTTGCTTGGCGTGACCTGTTTCGTGACGTGCGGATGCGCCGCGCCCTGTCGGTGGCGATCAACCGCGAGGAAATCAACAAGGCGCTGTTCTTTGGTCTGGGCACGGAGTCCGCCGATACCGTGCTGCCCGAAAGCTCGCTGTACCGCGCCGAATATGCCCGCGCCTGGACGCAATATGACCCAGGCCTGGCCAACCGCCTGCTGGATGAACTGGGACTGACCGAACGCGGGCCGGGCAATATCCGCGTGTTGCCCGACGGGCGGCAGGCCGGCATCGTGGTGGAAACCGCTGGCGAAAGCGCGCTGGAGGTCGATGTGCTGTCGCTGATCCGCGATCATTACCGCGATGTCGGGCTGGCCTTGTACATCCGCAGTTCGCAGCGCGACATTTTCCGCAGCCGCGCCTTGGCCGGCAAGGTGCAGATGTCGGTGTGGCAAGGGCTGGACAATGGCGTGCCCGATCAGCAGGTGTCGCCGTCTGCGCTTGCGCCAACCACCGGGGACCAGTTGCAATGGCCGCTCTGGGGCAGTTGGTACGCCGCGGGCGGTCAGGCGGGCGAAGGCCCGGACCTGCCCGAGGCACTGGCGCTGTTGGACCTGCTGGCGCAATGGGACCGCAGCGACACACCCGAAGCCCGCACCGCGATCTGGCACCAGATGCTGACCCTGCGCGCCGATCAGGTGTTTTCCATCGGCACGGTCAGTGGCGCGCTGCAACCCATCGTGCGGTCCGCCCGGCTGCGCAATCTGCCGGAACAGGGGCTCTACGGGTTCGAACCCACCAGCCAGTTGGGGGCCTACCTGCCCGATACGTTCTTTTACGCTGAAGGACCCAGCGCATGATCAGCTACATCCTTCGGCGCGTCCTGACGATGATTCCGACGCTGTTTCTGGTATCGGTGCTGGTGTTCATCATCATCGAACTGCCGCCCGGTGACTATTTCGAAAGTTACGTCGCCGAATTGCGCGCCCTGGGCGAAGAGGCCGATCTGGCTGAAATCGAAATGCTGCGAGACCGCTATGGATTCGATCAGCCCCAGTACATACGATATCTGCAGTGGGCCGGCGGCATGTTCTACGGTGATTTCGGATACAGCTTTGAATACCGCCTGCCGGTGAACGAAGTGGTTGGCGACCGGCTTTGGCTGACCGTGATGCTGTCGTTCGTCACCATCCTGTTCACCTGGGCGCTGGCCTTTCCCATCGGTATCTATTCCGCGACACACCAGTACAGCTGGGGCGACTACGGCTTGACGTTCCTGGGCCTGATGGGGGTCGCGGTGCCGAACTTCATGCTGGCGCTGATCATGATGTATTTCGCCAACATCTGGTTCGGCCTGTCGATCGGCAACCTGATGGACCGCGAATACCTGAACCAGCCGATGAGCTGGGACAAGGCCCGCTCGATCCTGTCGCATATCTGGATCCCCGTCGTGATCATCGGCACCGCCGGCACCGCCGGCATGGTGCGCCGCCTGCGTGCCAACCTGCTGGATGAATTGCAGAAACAATACGTGACGACTGCCCGCGCCAAGGGTCTGAAACCCGGCAAGGTGCTGCGCAAATACCCGCTGCGCAATGCGCTGAACTTTTTCGTGGCGGATATCGGGTCGATCCTGCCGGCGATGATTTCGGGTGCCGAGGTGACCGCCATCGTGCTGTCGCTGGAAACCACCGGGCCGATGCTGATCCGCGCCCTTCAAAGTCAGGACATGTATCTGGCAGGGTCGTTCCTGATGTTTCTGGCGTTTCTGACAGTGATCGGGGTGTTGCTGTCCGATATCGCGCTGGCGTTTCTGGACCCGCGCATCCGATTGGGCCGGGGGAGCGCGAAATGACCAACCCGGCACAGACAACGCAGGGTTTGCCCGATCCCGGCGCACCGTTGGGGCATTTCATTTCCGACCTGCCGTTCGACCCGAACGAAAGCGACGGCCGCACCGGCGCGATGGCCGAAGCGTCGCAGCGGCAGTTGATGTGGTATCAATTCCGCCGTCACCGCGTGGCGGTGGTGTCGCTGGTGTTCCTTCTGGTGCTGTACGCCAGCATTCTGATCACGGAATTTCTGGCACCCTATCATCAGGATACCCGCAACCTCGATTTCATCTACGCCCCGCCGCAACGGGTGCATCTGTTCGATGACGGGCGATTTGTGGGCCCCTTTGTCTATGGCCGGTCCCAGACGCTGGACATGGAAACCCTGCGCCGGGTCTATACTGCCACCGACGAAGTACAGAAATTACGGTTTTTCTGCCGGGGCGATGATTATGATTTCTGGGGCATGATCCCCGCCGACCGCCATCTGGCCTGCCCGGCCGAGGGCGGACAGTTCTTCTGGATGGGCACCGACCGGCTGGGCCGCGATGTGCTGTCGCGCACGATCTATGGCGCGCGCATTTCGCTGACCATCGGCATTCTGGGCGTGACCATGAGCTTTATCCTGGGCATTATCATCGGCGGGCTGGCAGGCTATCACGGCGGCTGGTTCGACTCGGTGACCCAGCGCGTGACCGAAGTGCTGCAATCCATCCCGTCGATCCCGCTGTGGATGGCGCTGGCCGCGATCATCCCGATCACCTGGAGCCCCCTGTTGGTCTATGTCGGCATCACCGTCATTCTGGGCCTGCTGGACTGGACCGGGTTGGCCCGCGCGGTACGGTCGAAACTGTTGGCGCTGCGCGAAGAGGATTACGTGCTGGCGGCGCGGCTGATGGGGGCCGGGTCGGCGCGCATCATCGGGCGGCACATGGTGCCGGGGTTCATGTCGCACCTGATCGCCACTGCGACCCTGACGATTCCGGGCATGATCCTGGGCGAAACCGCGCTGAGTTTTCTGGGGATCGGCCTGCGGCCGCCGATCACCAGCTGGGGCATCCTGCTGACCGAAGCGCGCAGCGTGAACATCATCGCGCTGTATCCCTGGCTGATGTTCCCGGTCATTCCGGTGATTTTGGTGGTGCTGGCTTTCAATTTTCTTGGAGACGGATTACGCGATGCCGCCGATCCTTACAAATGACACGACCCGAGCGGGCCGATTGACTGCACAGCCCATCAGGACTCATCGCATCCGGGGGACTTTGCCCCAGACCCCATTCTCAGGACGTCTTGCATGAAAGACCGCGTTAAAAACGCCCGTGTGCTGATGTACAGCCACGATACCTTTGGCCTCGGCCATCTGCGGCGCTGCCGGACCATCGCCCATGCCCTGGTGCAGGATTACCGCGGCATGATGGTGCTGATCATCTCGGGGTCGCAGATCGCGGGCGCCTTTGATTACCGCTCACGGGTCGATTTCGTGAAAATTCCCAGCGTGATCAAGCTGCGGAACGGCGAATACACGTCCCTGTCGGAACATATTGATGTGCAGGACACCATCGACATGCGCCGGTCGATCATCCGCCACACCGCCGAAAGCTTTCGTCCCGACATCTTTATCGTGGACAAGGAACCGATGGGCCTGCGCGGCGAGGTCGAAGACACGCTGGCTTATCTGCAGTCGCAGGGCACATCGCTGATCCTCGGTCTGCGCGATGTGATGGACGCGCCGCATCTGCTGGAGGCAGAATGGCAACCGAACAACGTGATGGCCAAGATCGACCACTATTACAATCATGTCATGGTCTATGGCCCGGAGGATTTCCACGATCCGCTGGCCGGGATGAAGGTGCCGCAGGGCGTGCGCGACAAGATGGAATTCGTCGGTTTCCTGCACCGCAGCGCGCATGAATACAAACTGTCGCCGCATCAACCCGACGGGGACTACATCCTTGTGACTACCGGAGGCGGCGGCGATGGCGCGGACCTGATCGATCAGGTCCTGAACGCCTATCTGCATGATCCCACGCTGACCGAACGCGCACTGATCGTGCTGGGCCCCTATATGGCCGCCGACCGCCGGGCCGAGTTTCTGGCCACCGGCCAGCGCATCCCGCAGGTCGAGGTGATCGAGTTCGACACCCGCATGGAAGAACTGATCGCCGGGTCAAAGGCGGTGGTCGCCATGGGTGGCTACAACACGTTCTGTGAAATACTGTCGTTCGACAAACCGGCGCTGATCGTGCCGCGCACCCTGCCGCGCGAGGAACAGTTGCTGCGCGCGATGCGGGCCGCCGAACTGGGCATGATCGACATGCTGATGCCCGAACAGGCCAGCGATCCTGTCCGCATGGCCGCCGCCCTGCGCGCGCTGGCGCATCGCAAACCGCCGTCGCAGGGTTGGTCGGGGCTGCGGCTGGACGGGTTGTCCAACATTTCGCGGCTGATCGGCGACGACCTGCGCCAGCGGACCAAGGCGGCCGAGGAACTGACCCCGCTCCGCCAAAGCATCCGGACCGTCACGTGACAGCACTGCTTCGGCCGCGGTTGGTCGTGGTGGTGAAGGGCTACCCCCGGCTGTCCGAAACGTTCATTGCGCAGGAATTGCGCGGGCTGGAATTGGCGGGTTTCGATCTGGTGATTGTGTCACTGCGCCATCCGACCGATACCAAACGCCATCCCGTGCATGATGAAATCGCGGCGCCGGTGATCTATCTGCCGGAATATCTGCATGATGAACCATGGCGGGTGTTGCGCGGGGTTGGTGCAGCGCTGCGCCGTCCGGGGTTTTACGTGCTGCTGGCCGGGTTTCTGGGCGACCTGCGGCGCGACCCCAGCCGCAACCGGCTGCGCCGGTTGGGGCAGGCGGCGGTTCTGGTGGCGGAATGGCCGCAGGACGGCCATTGGCTGCACGCGCATTTCATCCATACGCCTGCGTCTGTTGCCGATTACGCAGCGCGGATAATGGGAATGGGGTGGTCGGTGTCAGCGCATGCCAAGGATATCTGGACCACGCCGGACCGCGAATTGCAGGGCAAACTGGCGCGCGCCCGCTGGGCCGTCACCTGCACCGCCAGCGGGCACCGGCATCTGCAAACCCTGGCTGTTGATCCGTCCCGCGTGCACCTTAGCTATCATGGTCTGAACCTTGATCGTTTTCCGGCTTTTGACGGTGCGCGCCCGGCCCGCGACGGCAGCGATCCGGCTGACCCGGTGCAGATCGTCAGCGTCGGCCGCGCCGTGCCGAAAAAGGGCTATGATGTGCTGCTGCGCGCGCTGGCACAGGTGCCCGGCGACCTGCACTGGCGGTTCACCCATCTGGGCGGTGGCGGCGATTTGCCCGCCCTGCGCGCGTTGGCGAATGATCTCGGTATCGCGACGCGCTGTGACTGGATCGGCGCGGTCAACCAGACCGAAGTGATCGAGGCTTACCATAAGAACGATATCATTGCGCTTGCATGCCGCATTACTTCTGATGGCGATCGCGACGGCCTGCCGAATGTACTGGTCGAGGCGGCCAGCCAGCAGTTGGCCTGCGTTTCCACCACCATCTCCGGCATTCCGGAACTGTTTACCGACGGCCTTACCGGCTGGCTGGTGCCGCCTGACGATGCCGCAGCGTTCGCCGCCGCCCTGTCTGCCGCGATCCGGGACCCAGCGGCGCGTCTGGCGCGTGGTGCGGCAGCAGATCGCCACGTACGGGCCCATTTCAACTATCACACCAGCATCACGGATCTGACGCGGCTGTTCGATCCGCAGGGCCAGCGTCGATGACCGCGATTTCGGTGATGTTCTACGTCCAGCACCTGTTGGGCATCGGCCATCTGGCGCGCGCCAGCCGGATCGCAACCGCCCTGCAGGGGCGTGGCATGGCGGTCACGCTGGTCACCGGGGGCCTGCCGGTCGCGGGGTTTCCGCCAAAAGGGCTGACGCATGTTGCGTTGCCGCCGCTGGCCGTCAGCGATAGCGCTTTCGCCGGGCTGATGGACGGCAACGGGCACCCGGCGGATGCCGCCTATCTGGACGCCCGGCGTGATGCGCTGCTGGCGGTCTTTGCCACCCTGCGTCCCGATGTCGTGATCACCGAGGCGTTTCCCTTTGGCCGCCGGCAGGTGCGGTTCGAATTGCTGCCCTTGCTGGACGCCATCGCGGCGCGGCGGCCACGCCCGGTGCTGTTGGCGTCGGTGCGCGACATCCTGCAACAGCGCGCCAAGCCCGGCCGCGACGTCGACACCGTGGCGCTGGTGCGGGCGCATTACGACCGCGTGCTGGTGCATGGCGACCCGGCCTTTGCGGCGTTGGGCGACACGTTTCCGCTGGCGCATCTGATCGCGGACAAGGTCATTTACACCGGGCTGGTCTGCCCGCCGGTCCCCACGCCTTCACCGGACCGGTTCGACATGGTGGTATCAGCGGGGGGTGGCGCGGTCGGCGCTGGGCTGGTGCGGGCGGCGGTTGCGGCGGCGGCGCTGCGCCCGGCGTTGGCGCGGGTGCTGGTCATCACCGGGCCGAACCTGCCGCAGGCGAATTATGACGCGCTGGCAGCCATCGCACCGCCATCCGTCACACTGTGCCGGTTTCGCCAGGATTTCGAGGGCCTGCTGGCGTCGGCCCGGCTGTCGGTGTCGCAGGCGGGCTACAATACGGTTGCGGATATCCTGCAGGCCGGGTGCCGCGCGTTGCTGGTTCCGTTCGCTGCCGGCGGCGAAACCGAACAGACCGACCGTGCCATGCGCCTGCAACAGGCGGGCCGGGCCGTGATGCTGGCCGAGGCCGATCTGACCGGGCCTGCCATGGCCGCCGCAATCGACCGCGCACTGGCGCAGGACATCACCACCGCCGGGCAGCCGGGCCAGACCGAAGGCGCGGCCCGGGTGGCGGATATCATCACGGCGCTGGTCCCGCGCTGAGGCGTGTCTGACCGGCCCCGCGCGAACGCGCGATCACATCACTCGCATCACAGTGTGATCACCTGCGTGTCCCGGCCGCAGAACGCGCCCGGAAACTGCACCTGCGCCTCTTGTTCGATCTGGGCAAGTTCGTCATCGGTGCGGAACGTCGCGTGGTGGATCAGCCCGACCCGTGCCGCCCCGGCCGCCTGTGCCAGGCGCACGGCCTGTTGCCAGGTCGAATGGCCGAAATGCGCAAAGGTCGGAAATTCGGCATCGGTAAAGGTGGCGTCATACAGGAACAGATCCGCGTCCCGGATCAGGTCCATTACCACCGGGTCCAGTTCGCCGATCTGATGGCAGGTATCGAACACCATGGCCACGACCCGTCCGGCGAATTCAATCCGATAACCCACCGCCCGACCCGGATGGTCCAGCAGCGCGGTACGGATCACCACACCATCGCAGGGGGTCAGCACGGCGCCCGGATCAAAATCATGCATAGCGACCTTGGCGCGGAACACCTCGGGCCCGACCGGGAAGAACGGCCGCTGCATGAAACGGTCGATCATGCTGGCGGTGGTCCCGCCGTCGGCCTGATGTCCGGACCAGATGTCGATCGCCGTATCCGGCATAAAGAACGGAATGAAGAACGGCAGCCCCATGATGTGATCGTAATGGCAATGCGAAAAGAACAGGTGCAGGTTTTTCACCGACCGTTCCATCAGGGCCTTGCCCGCCATGCCGATGCCAGACCCCGCATCAAACATCAGCGTGGCATCGCCGCAGCGCAACTCGATGCACATTGTGTTGCTGCCATACTGCGCAAAGCAGGGGCTGGATACCGGCAGGCTGCCGCGTGCCCCCCAGATTTTCAGTTCGACACGCGCTGTGCCACGATCGTGGCCACGATCACGGGGCCGGGTTTTGGGATTCACGCTGACACAGCCTTTCCGGATCCTTTCACAGTCACTACAACCCTTGCGCCTTGGCGCGGGCCTCGGTCAGTTCCGCTGTGGTGCGGGTCAGACGTTCAGCTAGGACGCGGACGACTTCTAGGGTCATTTCCGGAAAATCCAACAACAATTTCTTGAAGTTCTCCTTGCTGATCCGCAGGGCCTCGACGTTGGTGACCGCACGGATGGTTGCGGTGCGCGCCACATCGCACATGATTGCGATTTCTCCGACGATCGCGTTTTCGGCAACTTCCGCCACCTTGACCTCGCCATTGGGGGTTTCCAGCACAACATCGGCGCGGCCTTCCAGTATGACAAAGGCGGCATCGCCATCCTCGCCCTGCCGGAACAACACGTCGCCTGCCCGATACGCCACCCGTTCCGACGTAAAGGCCAGCAATTTCAGCTTGGCCGGTGCCATACCCGAAAACATCGGCACCATGCGCAGCATCCTGACTTCGTCATTCAACAGCATTGCCTACCCTTTCCCGTTACTACATTCCCACGCGCATTTGATTATGCCGTGAGCCAGTCCTTGAAGATACCGTTCTTTGTCAACAGCACATTCGGTGCGTCATTTTCAACCAGGTTGCCTCCGCTGAACACCACGACGCGGTCGAAATACTGCGCGGCTGCCGGTGTCGAAACCACCCAGACGATCGCGGACGGGGCGTTCTGCGCGCGCAGCCTGGCCAGGATCGCCTGCAGGATGCGGTCCTGTGACCGGGCATCCAGCGCGGACAGCGGGCGATTAAGCACATAGTAATCGGACTGCCGGATGATCGCCCGCGCCAATCCCAGCTTCTGGCGCTGCGCGGCGCTGATGCGTTTGCCGCCGCTGCCAACGTCAAACGTCAGACCGATGGCGATGATGTCATCATACAGACCTTCCTGATGCAACAACTCGGTCAGCGCCTCGCGCACCTGGTCGGCGCCGTCGCGAAATTTCTGGCTGATCCGGCCGAACAGCACATTGTCCAGCAAGGTGCCGCTTTCCATGAACCGGGCCGGATCGTACATTTCGATGCCGGCACGCATGTCATCGGGCATGGTTTCGTGGAACGCCAGACGGAACGCGACGATGCGCGCCATGATATCGCTGTTCAGCAGGCCGAAACGATACCGGGGTTCGATATATTCAAAGGTCAGCCGGATCATCATCGCGCGGTCATCTTCACTGACCACCGCAGCCTGCGTGTCGTATTTCTGCAGCAGCAACTGATAGATCGGAATGTCATCTTGCGACATGAAGCTTAATTGGCGAAAGAACGGGTGATCGGGCGGCAGATCGGCAAACAGGCCGATGACGTTGCGCGCGATGTCAACGCCGATCTGGTCAAACAGTGTGGCCAGCCCCTGATCCTGCAACAATTTGCGGAAATGCGGGTTGGTGCCGATGGTCACCGCGTGCAGATCGCTGCGGTTGGCATGGCCGAACAGCAGGTTTTCGAACACCGTCGCCTCGGGATTGTAGGCCCCCGGTTCAAAGGGCACGATCAGGCCGGACAGGTCACGATCCTGCAATGCCGTCCGCAGTCGCCCGCGCAGCGCGACCAGCTGCGCGGCAAGGTCGGGATAAACGGCCTGCTGCACGCAGGATCGCAGCGCCAGATCCTGCATGTCCTGCCGCAACTGCACGCAGTCCAGCACCTGCAACACCCGGTCCATCAGCGCCGCATGATCCTGCAGCCCCAGCGCGGCATGGTCGATCCAGCCCGACTGGGGATCGAAATCCGGGTTGCCGGACATCCGGGCCTCGGTCTGCTGCCATTGGCGTTCGGGCGACATGGCATTTGCGCTGATCGTGTCGGGTTGCGGCGCATTTTTCAGCCCGTACAACAGGTTGTCCAGCACTGACCCGGAAAAGAGGAAACTGTCGGGCCCCGCATAGGTGATCGACCGCCCAGTGATCGCTTCGGGCAGTGACAACAGGTTCGCCTGTCCGGCTGTCACCTTGCCGCCCGAGGGCCAGACCTGCCGGGCCAGCGCCTCGGCCAGCGTGTCGCTGCCGGATCCTGCGGCACCGACCACCGCGACGGCCTCGCCCGGGGCCACGGCAAAATTCACCCGTTCCAGACTGATGCCGCCGCCCTCGTCGACCACCCGCAGGTTGACCGTGGCCAGCGGCGAGTCCAATCGCTCCGGCGGCCGGGCCGCCAGACGCTGGATATCGGGGTCCAGCATGCCATCGACGGCGAATTGCAGGATGACCTGCTGATATTTAACCTGCACGTCCTGCCGGTTCTGGTCCCAGTCGATCAGTTCCTTCAGCGGGCCCGGCAGATCCTTGTAGGCCCCGATCACAGCGACCAGTTGCCCGATGTCCAGCCGCCCCGACAGCGCCAGATATCCGCCGACGCTGTAGAACAGGAAAGGCGTCAACTGCGACAGGAAGTTGTTGATGAACTTGACCAGGAATTTCCACTGGTAGATGTCGAACCGGATCTTGAAAATCCGGCCCAGCCGCGCGGCAATATCGGCGCGTTCGTAATTCGACGTATCATAGGCGTGGATGGTGCCGATGCCATCGACGATCTCGCTGACCCGGCCGGCCAGTTGCCGCGCGGTCAGTTGCCGTTCGCGGCCCATCACCAGCAGGCGCCGCCGCATCCGCGGGATGATGAACACCTGCACGCCGACCAGCGCAAAGGTGATCATGCCCAGCGGCACGCTTTGCAGAAAGATGAACAGCAGTGCCGTCAGGGCCTGCCCGCCCAGCAGCGCCGGCGTGACAAAGGCGTCGCCCGCGAAACCACCCAGCGGTTCCACCTCGTCCTTGACCATGCTGGCGACTTCGGCGCCCTTCAGCCGCTTGAAGGCCTGCGGCGGAAACCGCAGCACATTGTCCACCAGCGTGAACCGCAACCGCCGCAGCAGCCGTTCGCCCAGTTTGCCCTTGTAGGTGTTGATGTAATATTTGAACAATCCGTTGATGATCACCAGCGCCAGAAACACCGCGCTGAGCGCGAACAGCATGTTCAGCCGTTCCAGCGCGATCCCGTCGAACAGCACCAGTCCGCCCCCCGGCCAAGGCAGCGTCAGCCGCCCGAAAACCTGCGTGGCACCGGGTGTTTCGAACCCTGCGCCTTGGATCGGGCCGTTCACGATGGATTTCGGCAGGCTGAACGCCATGAAATACGGGATCATCGACAGCGCGACGATGGCAAGGATCCATATTTGCTGCACCCGGGTGTAACGCCAGATGTAGCGCGAGATATTGCCGTCAAGCATGGGCGCGCGCCCCATAATCCGGTCGGTTTCGCGCCGTGCCCCGCATCCTGTCGCGCATCCCGAACCTGTCCCATCCTGTTTCAGGCCCGTGGCGGCCCGGTTTGCGGCGCAGTGGCCTTGTTTGGCACAGTCAACCGGAACCGACGGGGCGGATCAAGGGCTGACGCACGGCGCCTGCTGCCGGATCGTGTTTTGGTCAAAGCGAACGATCAGCAGATCGTCGCGGGGTTTCAGGTGACCCTCGATCTGCACCGGCAAGACCAAAAGATCGTACCGCGCCCGAGGCATCGACCCGCCGGTGCATTTGCCGTCGCGGATTGCCCCGGTCAGCCGCCAACGCCCCGGATCGACGGCAGGCGCGGGGGTGAACCCGGCCACCGATGCCATGCCCGGATTATCGCCACCGCTACCGCAAGGTCACGGATTTCCGCAGGGATGGTCTTGGCATAGCCGACAAACAACGGATCAGGCCTTGGTGTCATGCGGTCACCCCGGGCGGCGTGATCGCGCCAGAAAGGGTTTCGGGAATTGCGGCGGGAATGGCCATAGGCGGCCCCACCGTTCCAAACGGCAACGCCACAGGATCGACCTGGGATCGACCCAGATCGTGCGGCCGTCCAGCCACAAGCGGTCCTTGCGCGCCGCGCGCCAGCCCGCCAGCAGATGCAACGTGATGATCCCGGTCAGGCTGGCGGCAATGACCAGCGGCATCATCACATTGCCGCCCCCCGCCAGTGATCCCAGCGCGACATGCAGCACCACCGCCGCATAGGCCGCATAAACCAGCATGTGCAGGCCTTTCCACACCCGCGGCATCAGGAACGACAGTCAGGAATAATGACGGGTCGCATCCATCACCACCCGCGCGAAACTGGTGTTCGATGTGAACATCTGATGCAGTTTCGGAACGTAGGAGCAGGTATAATATCAGTCCAGCACGACTTTCGCATGCAGAACCGCCGCGCCGGCCGTGATCACCCCGAAATGTCGTCGGTTGTACAATAGTGGCAAGAACCGGGTGTACAGCCGCGCCTAAGGCCCGATGGCAAGGATGGTCAGCATCAGGAACGCGCAACTTCCATCGGCGCGCATGGCATGGATCGGCCGGTCGACGGCACGGGCCGACGGCGCCAGACGCGGGGCGAATTCGTTGAAGATATGCAGATATGTCGCCACGCCGACGACCACGAACACACCGAAGATCAGCTTTGTGCGGTTTCATTGCACGGGTTTGTACGCAACACTCATCCGCCCGTCCCCTGTCCTGCGGGCTGCGCCAGCAGCACGGGTGCTGCTTCGGTCACCTTTTTGACCGCCAGGGCCAGGATCATCGCCACGCTGATGGGCATCACCAGCGCCGGCACCGATCAGACCCGCAGATGGGACTTGCGCTGACCGCGGGTCACGAGTTGCCGCTTTGCCGTTCCAGCGCCCCCCGGCGTCACACCAGCGCTGTCGCCGGGATCGCCGCCCCGGTCACGACCGCACCGGCGGGCGACACCAGAAACGCGATCAGTTCTGCGATGGCGGCGGGCGGGATCCAGACATCGGCGGCGGCATTCGGCATCGCCGCGCGGTTGTCGGGCGTGTCGATGGTGCCCGGCAGAATGCAGTTGGCGGTGATGCGGTCGGCGCGATGTTCGGCGGCGATGGTTTCCACCAACCGGATTACCGCCGCCTTGGACGCCGCATAGGCCGCTTGCCCGGCCGCAGCCTTCAACCCCGGGGTGGCCGCGATATGCACGATGCGGCCACGTCCGGCGGCCACCATCGCGGGCAGCACCGACGCGCTGGTGACCAGCGCCACCTTGGCGTTCAACAGCATCATCTTGTCCCATTGTTCCAGCGCCTCGGCGATGACGCGCCCGGTAGCGAACCCGCCCACCGTGTTGACCAGCCCTGTCACTTGGCCGAACCGCGCCTGCGCCTGCGCCACCACGTGATCCATCGCGGGTTTTTCCGACAGGTTGCAGCCACCGATCCACATTACGCGGTCAGGGTCTATGCCGTCGGCGGTCAGGTCAAAAGGCTGTTCGCTGCGGTCCACGCAGACCACGCGCGCGCCCCGCATCGCCAGAACCCGTGCCACCACGGATCCGAGGTTGCCGGAGGCGCCCGTGACGATCAGGCAATCATGCGTCAAGTTCATGGTGTTTCCTTCATGTTCTGCCCGGGCCCTGCAGCCGGTGTCCTACTTGCCATACCGGCCATGCGCGGCACCGCGAAAACCGTTGCGGCGATGTCACTCCGCATTTTCGGCATCGCCTGACGCCAGTCTGGCCGCCTGCACCTGCGCATGCCAGACATCGAACACCCGCACGCCGGTTTCCTTGTCCTTGGGCGCCAGCCAGGGCGCGGCGGCAAGGGTGGCCCGCGCATCGTCATGCCCCTGATCCCACCGTTGCACCATGGTGGACCGGCTGAATTCGTGGTCCTTCTGATAACCCTGCGGCGCCATCGGCCGATAGATCAACTGCACGATATCCATCGTTGTCACACAGCCCATGTTATACAGCCGCTTCGCCTCGGGCGTATCGGCAAGCGCGGGCGGCAGCAGTTCGATCAATTCGTTGATGGCGTGCCGCACCTCGTGCTTGTTGGCAAAGATGTCGGTGTTCATCCGGGTGCGGCTGGCATAGCGGATGTCCTTTTCGCGCTCGGCCACCTCTTGCAGCGATGTGGGCACCGGACCATGCGCCTGAAACACATCGACCTGAAAGATCAAACGGCTGCGGCGCGGGATCTGGTCCAGCACATAGGCTAGCGGCGTGTTCGACACGATGCCGCCGTCCCAGTAATGTTCCCCGTCGATTTCCACCGCTGGAAATCCGGGCGGCAAAGCGCCGGACGCCATGACATGTTCGGCCCGCAACGTGATCTTTGTGCTGTCGAAATATGCAAACCCCCCAGTGCGGACATTGACGGCGCCCACGCTGAGCCGCGGTTCGGTGGCGGCGTTGATGCGGTCGAAATCCACCAGCCGTTCCAGCGTCGTCTTCAGCGCCGCGGTGTTGTAGAAACTGGTGGGTTTTGGGGACGAAAACCATTCCAGCATGGTGCGTGGTTCAAAAAAACCCGGCTGCCCAAACAGGATCGCCGATTGCGCGGCGGTCTTTTGGCCCCATGGGGTCCCACCCAGAAACGGATTTGCCGGCCAAAGCGTGGCGGGCGCCGTGACCTGTTCCCAGAACGCGTGCAACTGATCCACCCGGGTTTCCGGCGGGTTGCCGGCAATGATCGCGGCATTGATCGCGCCGATCGAAATGCCGGCGATCCAGTCGGGGGCATAACCCGCCTGGTTCAGCGCCGCATAGACCCCCGCCTGATAACTGCCAAGAGCGCCGCCGCCCTGCAGCACCAGCGCGATCTTTGCGGGGCGCCCCGCCCGGTTCGATGGCGTGTCCGGCTGTTGCATCGCGCGCTCCTCTGTCGTGATCGGGGGCGGCGCCTGTGGCCGCGTGACACCGCCCGGTCGAAACCGGCTACATCGTAGATAGGTCGAATTTGCGCGCCAACACCGCAGACCGACCCGGAATGGCCACCCCGCAGGCCGACATCGCCAAATTTGGTTCAAGGCGCGAGTGCAGCCCGCCCTGCAGGACGATGACATCGCGCAACCGCATGCTGTCCTGCATCGAATTGATGCCTGATGCGCAGGTCATGCGTGCCCGGCAGGTCGGCCCGCGTTCAGGCGCGCCGCCCCCGGTCCATCACCGCGACCATTACGATGCCGTACAATACGTGCCCGATCAGGG
>JBBRCF010000043.1:0-26372 GCA_038205135.1 Rhodobacterales bacterium | reverse complement strand
GATTTCGCAATCGTGGAAAAAGGTGCTGGTGGCGGCGCTGGAGGAAGGCTTTGACCTTGCCTCGGGCCTGCACAACCTGCTGCGGGACGAACCCGATCTGGCGGCGGTGGCAGCGGCCACGGGGCGCGCCCTGCATGATGTGCGGGTACCGTCAGAGGCGTATCCGATCGCAAACGGGGTGAAACGCACCGGCAAGCGGATGCTGGCCATCGGCACGGATTGTTCGGTCGGCAAGATGTACACCGCGCTGTGCATGGAACGCGAGATGCGCGCGCGCGGCATGACCGCGAGTTTCCGTGCCACCGGGCAGACCGGCATCCTGATCACTGGCGACGGTGTGCCGCTGGATGCCGTGGTGGCGGATTTCATGGCCGGCGCGGTCGAATGGCTGACGCCGGAAAACGACCCCGGCCATTGGGACCTGATCGAGGGGCAAGGATCGCTGTTTCACGTCAGCTATTCCGGGGTGACGCTGGCTCTGGTGCATGGCGGGCAGCCCGATGCGCTGGTGATCTGCGATGAGCCGACGCGGCCGCATATGCGCGGCCTGCCGGGGTATAAACTGCCAACGCTGGAGGCGGTGCGCGACATGGGCGTGGCATTGGCCCGCGTGGCCAACCCGGCCTGCGTGGCCATCGGCTGCGCGATCAACACCCAGCATATGGACGAGGCGGCGGCGAGGGCGCATCTGCAGGCCGTCGAGGACCGCATGGGCCTGCCTGCGACCGATCCGTTCCGGTTTGGCGCGGGGGTGCTGGTGGATGCGTTGGCGGCTGTGTGACAGCGCAGAGGGGGCGCTGCCACCGCCCCGGATCAGATCCGGGGCAGCCCGGGGTATTTTGGAACCAGAGAAGGACAAGGCGCATGCACATCACGGTAACGCGGGACATTTTCCGGCTGGCGCAGGTGTTCACCATCGCGCGCGGCAGCCGGACCGAGGCACAGGTGCTCACGGTGACCATCTCGCAGGACGGCGTCGCCGGGCGCGGTGAATGCGTGCCCTATTCGCGCTATGGCGAAACGCTGGATAGTGTGGCAGCACAGATCGCCGGCCTGCCGGACGTGTTCGACCGCGCCGCATTGCAGGATCTTTTGCCGGCGGGCGCGGCACGTAACGCGGTGGACTGCGCACTGTGGGACCGGGAGGCGAAGCAGGCCGGGGTCCGGGTGTGGACCCTCGCAGGATTGTCCGCGCCGGCCCCC
This sequence comes from Rhodobacterales bacterium, assembly GCA_038205135.1. Taxonomy (GTDB): domain Bacteria; phylum Pseudomonadota; class Alphaproteobacteria; order Rhodobacterales; family Rhodobacteraceae; genus UBA9554. The sequence continues at coordinate 25,169 of JBBRCF010000043.1, read as the reverse complement.
TGCGTCACCGCCTACACGTTGTCGCTGGATACCCCCGCGGCGATGGAGGCGCAGGCGCGGGTCCATGCCGCGCGCCCGCTTTTGAAGATCAAGCTGGGCACGCCCGATGACATGCCGCGCCTGGAAGCGGTGCGGCGCGGTGCGCCGGTGGCGCGGATCATCGTGGACGCCAACGAAGGCTGGAGCGCCGCGGTTTACGCCGATCTGGCACCGCATCTGATCCGGCTGGGCGTCGCATTGGTGGAACAGCCGTTGCCGGCGTCGCAGGATGACGCGCTGCTGGGGATTGCACGGCCCCTGCCCGTCTGTGCCGACGAAAGCTGCCATGACCGGTCATCGCTGGCGGATCTGGCGGGCAAATATGACATGGTCAACATCAAGCTGGACAAGACCGGCGGGCTGACCGAGGCGCTTGCGCTGCGCGACGCGGCGCGTGCGGCGGGGTACGGCGTGATGGTGGGCTGCATGGTCGGGTCATCTCTGGCCATGGCCCCCGCGCTGATCGTGGCGCAGGGGGCGGATGTGGTCGATCTGGACGGGCCCCTGTTGTTGGCCGAAGACCGGGTGCCGCCGTTGCACTATGACGGCAGCCGGGTGTTTCCGCCGGAGGCCGTGCTGTGGGGCTGATCAGCGCACCACATGCACTGAACATTGAGCATGCCGCACCACGGTTGTAGCTGTCGATCCCAGCAGCAGATCCTGCATGCCGGGCCGGTGCGAGGCGATGACGATGCAATCAACCGCGTTGGCCTTGGCCCAGTCGGTAATCGTGCGCCCGGCGTGCCCGTCGATCACCTGCGCTGTCGCGCGCGGCATGTCGCCGGCCAGCGTTTGCAGCGACAGTTGCAGTTCGGCGCGGCTTTCGGCCAGATAGTCCGGCGGCAAATAGCCGAGCGCATAGCTGGGCACGGCTTCTTGCACATGCAACAGCGTGACGCGGCCTGTGGTCCCCGCCAGCATACGCGCAAGGGCAAGGGCGCGGCTGGTGGCACGGTCGGCTTCGAAACTGATCGGGACAAGAACATGCGTGTACATTGGCGCTCTCCTTGATGACAATTCCGGCATCATCCCGCAACCTGCCTTGCCCGGCATTGATCAGGATCAGGGACAGCGGCCGGAAAACGCACAGGTCCGGGTCCCATCGACGTTAACGGGGGATTAACCAAAGTAAAGGCATGGTGAACGCATGCCGTTGCACCCCGCGTCGGAGGCCGCATGCCGCGCGTCGCCATTTTTTTGCTGCCATCACGGCCGGCCGGCATGGCGTGCCTGGCAGCAACGCTGTTGTTTTGGGGAGCAACGATGGCCGGGGCCGGCGCCTGGCCACGCAGCCAGGGCCATCTGTTCGTGGCAACGGCGCATTACGCCAACCCGGGCGGGGGGTATTCCGGGCTGTATCTGGACTATGGGCTGACACCGCGGCTGGGGCTGGGGCTTGATTGGGGACGATCGGTATCGGGCAAGGAAAAGACCGTGGTTTTCCTGCGTCGCCCCATGCTGGCGGATCGGCTGCCAGGCAATCTGGCGGTGGCGGTGGAACTGGGTCTGGGGGTGATCGATCAGCGTTGGGTGTTGCGTCCGGGCCTGTCGCTGGGCCGCGGCGTGACGGTTGGCGGGCGTTCCGGCTGGATCGCGGGCGATGCGCTGGCGGAACTGGACCGGGATGGCGGGCTGGACCTGAAGGCCGACCTGACGCTTGGGGTGACGTTTTCGCCGCGTCTGACCGGAATGGTGCAGCTGCAGATGGGCCAGCCGCGGCATGATCCGCAGTTCGTGCGGGTGGTGCCATCGGTGTTGTGGCGGATGCAGGGCGGCGCACAGGTGGAATTCGGACTGACGCAGGAGATGCAGAGCGGCGGCGCAACCGGGATCAAGATCGGGCTGTGGCGCGAATTCTGACGGGTTGAGCCGTGGCGGCCAGATCCCTAACCTGCCGCCATGGCCGAACAACCCGACAGCCCGATTCGTCCCACCGATGCGGGCGCCCGCAGTCTGGCGCGCGACCTGATCGATGGCGCGCGGCACGGGGCGTTGGGGGTGATCGACCCTGCAACCGGGTTTCCCATGGTGACACGCGTGGCTGTGGGCACCGACCTGTCCGGCGCGCCCGTGACCTTCATCTCGACCTTGTCGGGGCACACCCGCGCGCTGGCGGCAGACCCGCGCGCGTCGTTGCTGCTGGGAGAACCGGGGGCCAAGGGCGATCCGCTGACCCATCCGCGCCTGACGCTGGTGGCGCAGGCGGAACGGGTTGATGACGCGGCATCGCATGCGGCATTGGCGGAACGTTGGCTGCGCGATCATCCAAAGGCAAAACTGTACATCGGGTTCAGCGATTTTGCCTTTTGGCGATTTCAGGTGAAGGCGGCGCATCTGAACGGCGGGTTCGGACGGGCCTTTGTACTGACGTCGCAGGATCTGGGCCTGTAGGACCAAGGCCGCGGGTGCAGTATCTGTTGCCGGCCCGACCGCGGACGGTCGGACCGGAAGGGGCCAAGGCCGGACGAGGTCAGTTGTTGTCGACCCGGCCCGTCACCGTCACACTGCCCCGCAGCGGCTGTGGCCATGTCAGGCGCGCCTCTTGCTGGGTGGCACCTTGGGCCACATCGGCATAGGGGGCTTCCCATACGATGGCGTTTGTCGCGGTGCGGAGGGCACCGCGCGCCATCACCGCATCGACATTGCGCAGCCGCCCGCCAAACGGCATCTGCGCGGCAAAATTCACCGTCCAGGTGGCCGCGGCCGTCGCCTGCGCGACCGTCAGCGCGACCGGGTTTTCGATACCCTGCACAACACCGTTGAAACTGTTGCCCTTGATCCAGATGTTGCGCGCCCGGTTCCAGTCGAGCGTGGCAAAGCTGGTATCCACCGCTTCGACCCGGTCAATTTCGGCACCGATGATGCGGAAACTGTTGCCGATCACGCACAACCCGTTGATGAAATGGCCGGGCCCGTAGGGTTTCACGATGATGAACCGGAACCACGGCACAGTATTGGAACACAGGAAAACGTTCTGCGAGATATGCAGTGCGGCAAAGGAAAACTCATTGGCGAATTCCGGTGTCGCATCGTGTTCGTTGGTCCATTCGACAAAGCAATTGTCGATGTAATTGCCGACGATCGACGCGCGGGTATTCGACGCCGTCAACACCAGACCGGCCAGCCGCACCCCGGCGTTCGAGCTATCGCCCTGAAACCAGTGATTGCCTTGGATCAGACTGCTGGCCCCCGCCACCACCGCGAAATGGCGATGCTGGGTGATGCGGTTATCGCGGATCTTGACGTCATTGCCGTTTGTATTCAGGCCGACATTGCTGCGATTCTGGGCCAGCAGACCGTCTTGCGATGACAGGAACTGGTTGCGATCCACCAGCATGCCCTGACAGCCTTCGCCATGGCTGGAAATCGCACGGTCCTTGGGTTCGCCGAACACGCAATCCTTGACCTGAAACACCAACCCGGCCGGTGCCAGCAGGATGGCGCTGGCGCGGGCGGAACAGTTGAATTCAATGTCGGACAGGATGATTTTCGACAGTTTCTGAAAACCCGCAAAATCCAACACGTATTTGAACCGCCGAAAGGTGAATACTTGCGTGCCGTCAGCGTCATACAGCGGCTGCGACAGTTCGATTTCCTGCGTGGCGACGTTTTTCGACCGGACATAGACTTCGCGACCCACGCCCGAGCCCGTGATCAGCGCGCCCACCGGCACGTTCGCCACGTTCACCACATTGGTCAGTTTCAGCGACGTCGATGGCGTATAACGCGCCTGACTGGTGACCACGGTGTCGTCCCAGTCCGTGTCGGCCTCGACAAAGAACTGGCCGTTGCGGATGACGCGGCGCTGCGCGTATTCCACCCGGTTCGGCACCGCCGCCGCCATGTCGATCGGCGCACGCACCTGAATGCGCCGGCCGTTCAGGTCCAGGCTTTCATGGTCGGAATTGTTCAACAGCGATTGCCAGGCTTTTTTGAACGCAGTCACCTCGTCGCCGAACGCATCGACATAGGCTGACAAGTGAAAATCGCGGGTCAGGGACAGGATGCGCGCGACGGGCATGGTCACGGTGCCTTCGAACCGGACATGGTTGTCGAACGTCACATCACCGTTCAGGAAGTAGCTGCCGGCGGGCACCACCACGGTGCGCCCGTCGGCATCGGCGTCGGCGGCCAGAAAGGCGGGGGCGTCATTCGTGGTGCCATCGCCCCGCGCTCCGTAGTCGCGCACGTCCACGATGCCGACCAGATCGCGCAGGAACACCGACGTGACATCCTCGATCACGATATCGTCGATCCGCACCACGCCGCCATTCGGCCCGGTCAGATCGATGCCGAAATGGCCATAGGCTGCGGCAATCCCCCAGGCCATCGTCACGCCGCCGCGCGCCCCGGTGCCGATGATCGCCGACACCTCGACCACCCCGCCATAGGTGGTCAGTTGCACCGCGGGGCCCGTGGTCACGACGCCCGTCACGGCCGCGCCGCCGGTCTGGGCGGCATAGGCCGCGATGCGCGCGGCCGGCAACGCGCCCGCCACCGCCTTAACCCGCGCGGTCACCCGCAAATAGCAGCCGGGCAGGATCGGCGTCTGGCCCCTGAAACGCAGTTTCTGCAAAGTTTCGGTTTTCTGCAATTCCAGACAGCCGCCGAAATCCTGATCCGCCGGCACCAGCGCCGCATTCGCCGCACCCTGATAACTGTCGGACCCCGGCACGCCATCGCCGCGTGACCATTGTGACAGCCCAGCCGCGAATGCGGGCGGCATGAAGATAATTCCGTCGGTGATGGCCTTGTTCATGAAAACCCCTTTCCAGACAGGGCGCGGACGCGCACCCGGATCGGGGTATCGGTAGATGCGACGGGGTTAACGGGCGTTGATCTGACCGTACGGTCGTCAGACGTTGGGCACCGGGGGTGGCAACAGCTGCACGCCGTCGATTTTCCAGCCGGCCGCGCCCTGTTCCATCTTGTATTCCAGCGCATGGGCGCGCCCTTCGGCGTCGATCACATCGACCCGCTGCCACAGCGCGCCGGCGATCTCGCGCCGTTCGGCCAGGCGAAACGAACTGTAGCGCCAGACCATCGGATACCCCTGACGCACCATCGCGCCAAACCGGTCGGCGCTGCCGAACAAGCCCTGAATACCCGGGCTGGCATGATCGAACGCGCCCGCGAAATCATCCGCCGCGAAATCACGGAACTGGTCGGTGATCACATCGGCAATGGCATCCTGGGCCGCCACGGGGGCGGCGGACAGCAGGATGAGGATGAGTGCCAACTTTTTCATGCAGAAAAGTTTAGCTTGCCCAGCCGACCCGACAAGGCCTGCCGGCTATTTGCGCCCGAATTGCCGGGCCAGCCAACTGCGCGTGTCGGAAATCTGGTCGCCGGCGGCATCGAACGCCTCGCCCACATCTTCCAGCACCGGGTCGATGCGGCGCGCCCGAAACCGCAACCACCGCACGCGGATCGCCCAGAATATCGCGAACAAAACCGCCAGCAGCCCGATATTGAACCATGGAATGATCCGCACATCGGGGTTGTCGACCGGGCGCACCGCGATGGCGTTGGGAAATATCGACAGCACCTCGTTGCGCCAGCCGTAGTGCGTGACGACGGTCCATTTCGGGATTTCCTTGGTCGACACCAGATCGTTCGCCTCGGCGTAAAGGTTCGCGGTGTCGAACTTGAAGTAGGGTGGCCAGCTCCAGCCGGTGTCTTCGTTGCGGTAGACCTCGACGTCACCGTTCGGCCGCACCGCCTGAATGAACTGCACGAAACGGGTGGTTTCGGTTACCGCCTGATCGGCGGGCGTGGACCAGAACATCCGCGTCCAGCCGCTGACGTTAGTATTTTCTTCGTAGGTGTTGACGATCCTGACCACATCATGCTGCGGCAGCGTGTAATGCAGCCACCCGGCCACAAACAGCCAGAACACCGCAAAGATCGTCCAACGCGCATACCGCATGACATCACCCTTCAATAATAATTCGTCAGATAAATGATCGTCCCGATCACGATCACCGGAATGACATACACCATCACGATCAGTTTGTGGCGCAGGGATCGTTCATAGACCTGCATGCCCGCTGCCACATAAGCATCCTTGTCGCCCGTCATGCCTTGTTCGTCCCATTGCGCGCGCAGAGTGCGGCGCTGTGCGGAACGGGCGGAAAATGACATCCACAGATAGATGATGCTCAACCCGATGAACCCGAACACCACCAGACGCAAAAAACCGACCATGCTATCTCCTCCGCGTCGCCGCTGTTTTTGCAGTGCTGCCCACGGACCGCCCGGTCGAACCCCAAGGACCGACGCGCGCCACCATGTCGGCCCGGCTGGGTGGCGGCGGCGGCAGATCCAGCGGCGCATCGTGACCGAACAACCGTTCCCGCGTTCCCAGCTTGTCCGCCTGATACTCCCGCGCCAGAAAATCCGCCACATAGGATTTCTTGGTGTCGCTCCAGCCCCGGTAAAGCCGGTAGAACAACGCCTTGTGACAGATGAACAGCTGGCGCACGTCTTTGGGGCTGAGGTCCGCCAGCAATTGATTGACCAGATCACGCTGCGGAACATCCGCCGCGCGCAGCGTATAGAAATAGGCCGGGTGATCCGACGGGATTCGCGGCCAGGCCGCGCCATCCTCGGCCCAGGCCACCAAGGCGTTCAGCGCGTGAAACTCCGGCGGCAACCGGTCGGCATGCGCCCGCGCCAACGCGCGGATATCGCGCCGGGTCGCGCCGGTCAGGTCCACGCCCGCCTCCTGTGCCGCATCCACCACAATGAAATCCAGCTTTTGCCGCAGGATCGCGGTGGCGTCGATGCCGCGCGCCTTGACGATGGGTTCCACCAGCCCGTTGGCCTCCAGAAACCGCGCAATCGCGTTGCGATCGCCAAGGTCCAGCACCAGCGGAACCGGCAGCGGCCCCAGCTGTTCCTTGGGCCCCGCCGCGATAAGGGCCACCTGTGCCAGCGAACGGAACAGATACACCCCGCCGAAATGCGAGGTCCAGAAATCATCCTCGATGAATTCCATCTGCTGCAACCGCACCGGGTTGCGCGTCACATCGCCGGTGCGTTTCGACAGGGCGATCATCTCGGCGATCAGAATATCATCGAACCAAGCGTCGTCCTTGGTCAGGAACCGGTCCACCTTCTGGCCCAGTTCCTCGGCATCCTTGACCGTGCCGCCCGTGGTATCCGCCTCGATCCGGAATTTGCGCAGATCGAACAGCCGGGCGGGCGTGTCGATGGCAAACACGTTGTCCGCCACTTCGCCCGCCACCGCATCGCGCGACGTCAGGGCGAACAACTGCGCCTCGTTTTCATCGATGAACCGCCGCAGGATCGCGCGTTCGTTGGAAAACGTCGCGTCCAGCAGCGGCGCGGTTTTCTGTTCCGTCGTCAGCAGAATGAATTGCCGGTTGACGCCATTGGGGTTCAGATAAAGCGGATCGCCCAGTTCCTCGGCGACCTCCGGCGAATGACCCGAGATGTCGATGTGGAAATCGGTCAGGGCGGTGGCCTTGCCATTCAGGTGCTTCAGCGCGCGATTATAGCGGTCGATCAGCGCTGGGGATTCCACCGCGATCAGATTGCCGAACATCAGACCCTTTTCGATCAGGCGTTTCATCCCCGCCCCTCCAGATACCGCCGTTTCGCCGCATCCATCCGCCGCATGTCGCGCACGGCATTTTCGATGGCAACCTCGTCCGACTTGTCGGCATAGCGGAACTCACTGTCTGCATAGCGGTTGATCTCCTGCACCACCATGTCCACAGTGATCGGGCGGCGCAATTCGCCGATCATGTCGCGTTTCAACTCATAGGGTTGAAAAAGGAACAGATCAGGCTGTTCCATCCATTCATCCGGCAATTCGAAATCCATCGCCCGGACCTTGACCGCATCGGTGATGTTCTTGATCGCGCGCCCCGTGAAACGCGGGTCGGCCTCTTGAATGGCCTTCAGATAAGTCCCCAGCTTTGTCAGCGTATCCAGCGCGCCCACCCGCCCCTGCACCGCGTAGAACACCGCAACCAGACCCGCCTCGGCAGGCCGGGCATGGCGGTCGAAACTTTCCGCTACCGCGCGGCGGATTTCCTGCGCGGCCATCAATTCGTGATCGCCCAGGGGGATGTCGTGCCTTTTGCCCAGCAGCAGTGCCAGAATGTCGATGTAATCCGCCTGCGTTTGCGGCCCGTCCACCAGAAACCGTGCGCCGGCCCGTTGGCGCAGCGCGTCGTCCACATTTTCGGGGTAATTCGAAAACAACCCGAAGGTGCAATTGCCCCGCACGACGGTATTCGCGCCGGCAAAGGCGTCCATCAGAACCGAGGTAATCTCCAACGCGCCTGAGGATGACTGCCGGTCGCCACGTTTCCCCGCGACCTGGTCGATATCATCCACCGTGCCAAACCCGATCACCCCGGGGTCGATCACCGAATTGATGAATGCCCGCGCATTCTGCCCCGATTTGCCCTGATAGCTGTCGATATTGTCTACGCTCAGGTTCTGATAGCGGAACGGGTAATTCGCGACCGCACAATAGTCATGGATCAACCCCGCCATCATCTGGATCAGCGTGGTTTTGCCCGTCCCGGGCGCGCCATCCCCCATGAAGGTGAATATGAACCCGCCCAGTTCCGCAAACGGGTTCATCCGGCGGTCGAAATCATAGGCCATCAGCATTTTCGCCAGCCGCATCGCCTGATATTTCGCGATGTGATTGCCGACCACCTCATGCGGTTGCTTGAACTGCATGGTGATCGTGGTGCCGCGGGCCTTGCGCGCCGGGGCAAAGCCGTTGATGGCGAAATCATCCGCCTCGACCCGCCAGCTTGCGCCGGTAAAGGCCGCCAGCCCCGCGGCCGTCGCCGCCCGCGCGGCCACTTTTTCCATCAACGCCTCGGCAAAGGCCGCGACCGTCGCCACCAGCCGCGCCTCGTCGGTGGCAAAGCCCGCGATGTCCTGATCCAGTTCCCAAAGCACGCCTTGCAACGCCAGCGGCGCGTTATCCGTCAGCACTTCTTCGACGCCGCCGACCTCGACCGTCACTTCGGACAGGTGCGGGGCCAGCAGGAACGCCGCCGCATTGGCAAACACATGCAGCACCGCCAGCGCCTCGGCCTGCAAGCCTTCCGAAAACGCCGCGCGTTTGTCGGCGCCAAGCGTGCCATCCAGATTGGCGCGTTTCATGGCGTTCAATCCGGTGCGGGCCGCAACTTCGCCCCCCAGCGCCAGCGCAATCGCCAAAGACCGCCGCAGCACGCCCAGCACTGTGGCCGACACCGGGCTGACCAAACCATCGCCGCCCTGCGCTTCGATCCGGTCCATCAGATGCACCGCGCCCGCCCGCACCAACTGCCGCGTCACCAGACCCGGCGTCGTGGACCGGAACCGTCGCGCCGCTCCTACGCCGGGCGACCGTTCTGCCACCGCCGCCGCCACCCGTGCCACACCCAGACGCGGCGCGTGATCAAAGCCCGACAGCATCGCCATCGCGGCGGCGTATTCCGCCCGCACCGCGTCTTCGCGCAACTCCATCTGGCCGGTATTCAACGACATGATCTTTCCCCTTTGCGGACGTCCATCCGGCCCCGTCAGTGCCGCAGCACGCGCCCGCCCTTGCCCACGACAAACTTCCGCACCTGCGCGAACCCCGGCGGCGCCAGTTCCGCCAATACCTGATAGGGCCGTTCCGGGATCACCAGCGCGCGTTCTGTCCGGGTCGCGCCGGTATCGACCCCGCGCCCCGAAAACGGGTCCAGCGCAAACACCTGCCGTTCAACCGATGAAAACCAGCCCAATTTTTCTTCGCGCACGCTGTCGCTTTCCAGATCTTCCAGCGTAAAGGTCAGCGCCCAGTCCTGTCCCAGCGGCGCCGCAGCACTCGCCAGCACCTCGCGGATCGGGCCCTGCTGTTCGGTGTAGGCGCTGGAATACATCGGCCCGACATGCAGCCGCCGCAGCCGTTTCGGATGCAGATCGTTGAAATAGTCGTCGAACCCTTTGGCGATGGTAAGCAGTTTCAGGCCGCCCATCGACTGTCCCATCAGATGCGCCTGCACCTCGGGCCAACGCTGTGGGTCCTTGGGCAGCGCCACACGGGCCGAATCCTCGACCTCCATCAGATAGATCGCGGGCAGGTTGACCTGTGAATCATAGCTCGCCCAATGGATCAGATAGCGCCGCCGCGTCGACGTATCGCCCGACAACCACACCGCCTGCGGATCGTTGCGGGCCCAGAACAACCGTCCACGAAGCAATTCCTCGTAGTACAGCCGCTGTGACAGGGCAAATTGTTCCTTGGTCGGGATCGTCTGTTCGCCGACGATGCGGCGCAACATCGCCTCTTTCAGCTCCTGAGCGGGCGGCAACCCGTCCAGATGCCGCGACGCCTGCATCGCGTCATTGGCCATCACCAACAGTTCGTTGAACACCGGGAACCCGCTGTCGACGCGGTCGATCTGCATCGGCGGCAGCGGCGCACCGGTTTCGCGGCCCGTCAGCAGATACTTCATCGACAGCGCCCGGAATGTCAGGTTCAGCGCCACCAGATACCGCGTGACCGCCTCGACCTCTGGCGCCGAAAACCGCCCTTCGGATTTCAGCAGCGCCGCGACCCGGGTCAAATGGCCCATGATCGCTTCGAATTTGGCGAAATAGCGCCGCGCGGCAAAGGCATCGGTCAGCGCCATGTGATCGCGGGTCAGGCTGGCGGTGACGTCATTCGCCATAGGCGTTCTTGTCATGCTTTTCGACGATCGACGCGAATCGACGCGCGAACCGTTCATCGGCTTTTGCTTTGGCTTCAAGCACCTGACGAGCAAAGACCATGTGATCCTCGTGGGCCTCCAGCATGTCGGCCATTTTCTGATTGGTGGCAGTGCCGATGGCGGCCATGGCGGATTGCGCCTCTTGGTCCGTCTTGACGCCGATTTCGTTGATGCGGTGCGCCACGTCCTGCTGCTGTGCGGTTTTCAGCGATTTGGTCAGCGCGTCATACAGCACGACGCGCTGTTTGGTGTCGGTCTGCAATTTGTTGATCAGCACCATCTGGGTGGCGGCCTGATTCTGCAACGAATCCACCCAAGTCTTGCCCTTTTCGATATAGCGTTCCAGCGTCTGGGATTTCGCCAGTTTCACCTGTTCATCCTGCACCAGCGCGTTGTGGCGGGTGTTCAGCGCGGCGAGGTCGGTTTCCAGCTTGGTCCGCGCGGCAGCATCGGTCGTCACCGCGATCTGGTTTTCCAACCCGATGATCTGCGGGTCCAGCGCGGTGATTTCAGCCCGCACCGACTCAAGTTCGCCCACCGTCACTTCGCGCTCGTCCAGCGTTTCGACCAGATTGACCTCGACCTTGGTCTTTTGTTCGTTCAAAACATCAAGCTGGCCTTGCAAAAGCTTTGTAATCACGTCTGATTTCGCGATCAGATCCTGCAACTTATCGTCGATCGATGCCAGCCGCAGCCGGTCCTGCCGCATCGCCTCGGACCGCGATTTCGAGAATATGCCAACCACGCTTTCCCAGCCTGTTTTCGAACGCATCTCGTCGAAATCCTTGGAAAAACCGGCGGTTACATCGTCCAGACCCATGATAAGTTCGGCGATATTGGCATTCATCACTTCGGTATGCGCGTTCACCTGATCCAGCGTGGCGTTTTCGATGTCGATGCTGGCGGCCCGCGCATCGCCTGCCGCCATCTTGACCCGCGCGGATTCGATCCGGGTGGTCAGTTCGGACATGCGCGCCTGTGCCTCGGCGACCTCGCGTTGCGATTTTTCGATCTGGGTGGCGAAATCCGTCATCTGAAATTCCTTCCAAAACGGCGCGCGGCCGATGTTACACCACGTCACATAAGGGCTCGATGGCCTTGGCGTAAGTCTTGCAAATGCCGTCCCCAAAGAAAAGCGTGAAGCACTTGCAGAAGGGTCCGCCGCGCGCCACTCTGCCGGCCATGATCCCCTTTGCCCTGCCCCCCGCCACCGCCCCGGGCATCACCCGCCCCGCCCCTGACCGGGTCATCGCGGGCGATCCGGTCCATACCACCTGGAACAGCGATGAAGGCGGCGGCCTGCATGTCGGCCAATGGCAGTCCACCCCCGGCACATGGCGCGTGCATTATGACGAGTGGGAATATTTTCACATCCGGCAAGGTCATTCCGTCCTGACCCCTGATGGCGGCACGCCGATCCATCTGCGACCCGGCGATGCGCTGGTGATCCGATCGGGCACGGCGGGTGTCTGGGAAACCGTGGAAACCACGCTGAAGGATTACGTGATCCGGCTGGACGCTGTCTGATGCAGGGCCAGATGCGGGCCGGCCCGCGCAACCTGATCACCGACGTGGCGGGTTTGCGCGTCGGGCAGTCGCAAGACCTGCACATCAAAACCGGGGTGACGGTTCTGCTGGGCGATGCGCCCTTCGTCGCGGGTGTGCACGTGATGGGCGGCGCGCCCGGCACGCGCGAAACCGACCTTCTGGCCCCGGACAAGACGGTGCAGGCAATCGATGCGCTGGTGCTGTCGGGCGGATCGGCCTTTGGCCTCGATGCGGCCTCTGGCGTTGCTGACGGGTTGCGGGCGATGGGGCGCGGCTTTGCCGTCGGGCCCTTGCGTGTGCCGATCGTGCCGGGCGCGATCCTGTTCGATCTGGGGAATGGCGGGGCCAAAGATTGGACTGACAATCCCTACAAAGCAATGGGATTACAGGCGCTTGCCGCGGCATCTTCAAGTTTTTTCCTCGGCTCCGAAGGTGCGGGCACCGGGGCCACGACCGCGAATTTCCGCGGCGGGCTGGGGTCGGCCTCGGTTCTGCTGCCATCGGGCCATACGGTGGGCGCGCTGGTGGCGGTCAATGCGCTGGGGTCGGCGACGGTCGGCGACGGCCCGCATTTCTGGGCCGCACCCTTTGAAATCGAGGACGAATTCGGTGGGTTTGGCGCGGCACGCATCTATTCGCAGCCCGCGATCCCGGACACGAAGCTGCGCGCCCACGCCAATACTACCATCGGCATCATCGCCACCGATGCCGTGCTGACCAAGGCTGGCTGCACCCGGCTGGCAACCGCAGCACATGACGGCTTTGCCCGCGCGCTGGTGCCGGCGCACACACCAATGGACGGTGATCTGATCTTTGCCGCCGCCACCTGCGCACGCCCGCTGGACCACCCCATCGCCGACGCGCTGTATCTGGGGCACGCGGCCGCCGTGGCCATGGCCCGTGCCATTGCGCGCGCCATTTACGCCGCACGCGGCCTGCCGGGCGACACCCAGCCTGCCTGGGCCGACCGCCATCGGTCAGGCAGCCACGGCTGACACGCCAAAAGGCCGCGCGGATACCCCCGCACGGCCCTTGTTACATCCGCAGATGGAAAATATCAGCCCTGACGCGCCTTGAACCGGCGCTGGGTCTTGTTGATCACGTAGACGCGGCCTTTGCGGCGCACGACGCGGCAATCCTTGTGGCGCGCTTTCAACGAGCGCAGCGAATTGGCGACCTTCATGGTCTTCTCCATCTGTCGTGCCGCTCGCGCGGCAATTGCGTGTGACCGGGGCAAACCCTGGCCGGTGAAATGGTGGGCGGTACAAGGTTCGAACTTGTGACCCCTACGATGTCAACGTAGTGCTCTACCACTGAGCTAACCGCCCGGTGAAGGCGCACCCTCATCGGTTCGCAGGGCTATAAAAGGTTCCGCAAAGCGGATCAAGGGCTTTCGAAATCTTCCAAGCCCGCGCTATTGTCCTGTCTTAGAGGAGACCCGATGCCCCGCGCGCCTTTCACCCTGCACCGGCCGACGCTGCGGCAAACCAGCGTGGTTTTTGCCTCGCCGCATTCCGGGCGCGACTATCCGTGGTCGTTCCTGCGGGCCAGCCAGCTGGACGCGCATGTCATCCGGTCGTCCGAGGATGCGTTTGTCGATGACCTGTTCGCCGCGGCCCCGTTGATGGGGGCACCGCTGCTGTGTGCGACCGTGCCGCGCGCGTTTCTGGACCTGAACCGCGCGCCCGAAGAACTGGATCCCGCCCTGATCGACGGCCATCGCAGCACCGCGCACAATCCCCGCATCGCATCCGGCCTCGGGGTGATCCCGCGCGTGGTGTCGAATGGCCGGGCGATCTATGCCGGAAAAATCAGCCCCGCCGAGGCCGAACGCCGCATCAGCGGCTACTGGCGGCCCTATCATGCCGCGCTGGCCCAGCTGCTGGTCGAATCGCATGCGTTGTGCGGCGAAGCGATCCTGATCGACTGCCACTCCATGCCGCATGAAGCCCTCGACGGCATGGCCCGCCACGGCGCGCGTCGCCCGGACGTCGTGCTGGGGGACCGGTTCGGCGCCTCGGCCGCTCCCGGCATCACCGACCGGGTCGAGGCCGCCTTGTTGAACGCAGGCCTCAAGGTGGTGCGCAACGCTCCCTTCGCGGGCGCCTACATGACGCAGGCCTATGGCCGTCCGTCGCGGCGGCAACATGTTGTGCAGATCGAGATCGACCGCGCGCTGTACATGGACGAATCAGCGGTCAAACCGCATGCCGGGTTTGACACATTGCGCCATTGCCTGACGGACGTGATAGCAGAAATCGCCGCCATCGGCGCCGCACCGGGCGCGATGGCGGCGGAATAGGCTCAGCGCAACCCGCGCCCCTTGATGATCGCGGCGTCACCGAACCGGGCCCGGATCGCATCCGCCGCGCGTTCCGCCCTTTCACGGCGTTCGGCGTCCGGGTCCAACAGATCGCCGCCCACTTCCGGCCCCGCCACGCTCAGATCGGACAGGCCGACCCCGATCAACCGCCACGACCCCGGCTCCACCCGTGCCAGCAACCCGGCCGCCGTGCGATGCAGCCTGTCGGCCAGCTGCGTGGGTGCCCCCAGCGTCAGACGCCGGGAGACCAGCGTGAAATCCGGCCGCTTCAACTTCAGCACCACCACCCGCCCGGCCAGCCCCTTGGCCTTGGCCCGGTCGGCGACCTGCAACGCCAGCCGCCACAGGTGCCCGTCCAGCAGGTCGGGGTCGGCGATATCGGTGTTAAATGTCGTCTCGTTGGAAATCGACTTGACCGGATCGTTCGGGCTGACCGCGCGGGCATCCTCGCCGCGCCCCAGATGCCACAGCCGCCCGCCCATCGCCCCGAACCGCGCCTCCAGCGCCGCCCGATCCCAGCGCCACAGATCGGCAAAGGTCCGGATGCCCGCAGCGTCCAGCCCGTCTGCCGCCACCGTACCGACACCCCAGATCAACCGCACGGGCCGGTCGCGCAGAAACGCCAACGTTTCGGCCTGCCCGATCACCGCGAACCCCTGCGGCTTGTCCAGATCAGACGCCACCTTGGCCAGAAACTTGTTATGCGACAACCCGATCGACCCGGTCACACCCAATTCCACCTTCATCCGCCGCACCAGCCCCGCCAGCAAAACCGCCGGCGGCGCGCCATGCAGGCGTCGGGTGCCGCGCAGGTCCAGAAACGCCTCGTCCAGCGACAAGGGCTCCACCGCCGGCGTCAGGTCCAGCATCATGGCACGGATCGCCCGGCTGACCTCGGCATACACCGCCATCCGGGGCCGGATCACCACCGCATCGGGACACAGCTTCAACGCCTGAAACATCGGCATGGCCGACCGCACGCCACGGATGCGCGCAATGTAACATGCCGTCGACACCACGCCGCGCGTGCCACCGCCGATGATCACCGGCTTGTCGGCAAGGTCCGGGTTGTCGCGCTTTTCCACGCTGGCGTAAAACGCATCGCAATCCATGTGGGCGATCGACAGGTCGAACAATTCCCCATGCGCCACCACCCGCGGCCGCCCGCAGGCCGGGCAACGTGCTCCGGCATCGAACATGGTCAGGCAATCGCGGCACAGGGCTGACATGCCCGTCAGCCTACCATGCGTGGCGCGCCCCGATAAGAGGCGCCCAGACCCCGCAGCCCGGCTTCTTCGGTTTCCAAATACCCCGGGGGGCCCGCAAGGCGGGGGCAGCGCCCTCTCCGCGGTTTGGCGGACAGAACGCCCGCGGACTTCACATCAGCTGACCTTGCACTGACGGAATGTCACCTTCCGCGCGCGCCGCATGAAAAGCCGTTTCAAAATCCGCAAACCGGCCGGCGGCAATCGCCGAACGCATCCCGGCCATCAGGTCCTGATAATAATGCAGATTGTGCCAGGTCAGCAGCATCGACGCGATGATCTCGCCGGTGCGCACGACGTGGTGCAGATAGGCGCGGGAATAGCCCCTGCAGGCCGGACAGCCACAGCTTTCGTCCAGCGGGCGCGGGTCGGCGGCATGGCGGGCGTTGCGCAGATTGACCTGCCCGCGCTGCGTCCACGCCTGCCCGGTGCGCCCGGACCGCGACGGCAGCACGCAATCCATCATGTCGATGCCGCGCTTGACCGCCCCGACGATGTCATCGGGCTTGCCCACCCCCATCAGGTAGCGCGGCTTGTCCACCGGCAGGAACCCTGTGGCATAATCCAGCACGCCGAACATCGCCTCTTGCCCCTCGCCCACCGCCAGACCGCCGACCGCGTAGCCGTCAAACCCGATCTCGACCAGCGCCTGCGCACTTTCTTCGCGCAGATCGCGCGTCACGCCACCCTGCATGATCCCGAACAGCGCATGCCCAGGCCGGTCGCCGAACGCCATTTTCGACCGTTCCGCCCACCGCATCGACAACCGCATGGACGCCGCAACCGCCTCATCCGTCGCGGGCAGCGCGGGACATTCGTCGAAACACATCACGATATCGGACCCCAGCAACCGCTGGATTTCCATGCTGCGTTCCGGGGTCAGCTCATGTTTCGATCCATCGACATGGCTGCGGAACGTGACGCCCTCTTCGGTCAGCTTGCGCAGGTCCGCCAGGCTCATCACCTGAAACCCGCCCGAATCAGTCAGGATGGGCCGGTCCCAGTTCATAAACCGGTGCAACCCGCCCAGCCGCGCAATACGTTCCGCACCGGGCCGCAGCATCAGGTGATAGGTATTGCCCAGCAGGATATCCGCGCCCGTTTCGCGCACCGACCCCGGCAGCATCGCCTTGACGGTCGCTGCCGTGCCCACGGGCATGAAAGCGGGCGTGCGGATATCACCCCGCGGCGTGTGGATCACGCCGGTGCGCGCGGCGCCATCCGTGGCGTGCAGGTCAAAGGAAAACCGGTCTGTCATCCCGCCCTTCTGACGCGGAACGCCGACAAGATAAAGCGGCTTTCGGCTGGCGTGACAGCCTGCGCGCTGCCGATCCATGCGCGCGGATTTTCCGGTTCAGCCGCATTAGACCACAAGGTTTGAAATCCGAATGTGCCGTAGCCTACACCGGGTATTTCTGCAAAACTGCGCAATACCCCTGTGTCATGTACCCTTCTTGCGCAGGATTATTCACTCAGACGCATGGTGAATACAGAAAAAATTAACCGCACTTCGTTTCACTGTTGCTCAGTGAATACACTGAGTCATTCTTGCTCCACCTGCAAGGATTTCAAGACACGTTGCACTTCGCAGTCATGTTCAACCCAATCCGAATAAGGGATTATATTCCAAAACTCAAAAAAAACCCACAAATTGTCTGTCATGGGATAATCAGATTGGCAAATCCAACCCGCGCAACCACGGATGACCCGTGTGCCAGTCGGCGAGCGGTGAAATTCCGGAAACAGGTATCCACCGTTGGCTACCGCCAAGTCACCTTGAGTTTCCCATGTTTTCCTAAGCCAGCGAAACCCATTCTCGAGGTCCACACTTTTCTCCTCGACGCTCTCAACCAGCTTCGTGTGAAACTACAGCACTTTTTCAAGGCTTGAGTACGAGAGGATCCTCAATTCCCATAGTCCTTTGGGAAATCCGATCGGGTTTGTCGCCTCTCTATGGAAATCTGAATACGTCTTTCGTCGGTGGTTATAGGTTCGGGAAGGCAATCAGCATATATCAGCTGCCTATCGCAGCCAAGACCTACCCCCCACCAGTGGTCCTTGTATGGCAGGTTCAGAATCACTTCGCTTGCGATGTTGCCGTTCCGATCCGTTCCGATCATCCGCACTGCAGCGTTTCACCACAGCACGTGATCGTTGGATCATAGGTCTGGCTTCGTACGGATTCTGACCCAGCAGAGACTTGCGCGCCAGACGAAAGGACAATCAGAATTGCCAGCAGGATGTGTGGGAAGCCGTACAGCTGTCGCCTCGTGCATTTGTCCCCAACGTTAGGTCGTGACAGATACAGGCGCCAATCAAGGTTTGTGGCAATGGCGGATAACCGGGGCGTATGCAAAGCGTCGGGTTTGCAAAAGGCACTTATTCCCCAGTGAATTGGCCCCATCAAACTGGCGCAGCATGCGCCAATCGACGCACGGGGCCGACAGGCAGGCAGATCAGGCCGCGCCAAAGCCCCGCTTGATCCGCCGCCATCGCCAGCGCAGACTGCCGACAGCGAGGACCACATGACCGACCACACCCCTGACCTTCTGGCCGAGGACGTCACCGCAGGCGTCCGCACCCTGACGCTGTTGAACGGGCGCGCGCATCCGCTGTCATCGCCGATGATCGCCGCCGTCCATGCGGCGCTGGACCGGGCGGCGAATGATCCTGACACCCGCATGCTGGTGATCACCGCGCCCGGGCATATCTTTTGCGCGGGCCATGACCTCAAGGAAATCGCCCGCCACCGCGCCGACCCGGATCAGGGCCGCGCGTATCTTGCCGGGCTGTTTGACGCCTGTGCCGCGATGATGCTGCGGCTGGCACGGTTTCCGAAACCCACCATCGCCATGGTGGACGGCATCGCCACAGCGGCGGGCCTGCAACTGATGGCCAGTTGCGATTTGCGGTTCGTGTCCGACCGCGCCACGTTTGCCCTGCCGGGCGTCACCAATGGCGGCTTCTGCACCACCCCCGCCGTCGGCGTATCCCGCGCCATCGCGCGCGGCGCGGTGATGGACCTGGCGCTGTCGGGCGAACCACTGGGCGCGGAGTGGGCCCTGCGCACAGGGCTTGCGACCCGCGTCATGGCCCCCGACGTGCTGGCGCTGGCCACGCAGACCTTTGCCACCACCCTGGCCACCCGCAACCCCGGCCCGATCATGGCCGGCAAGGCGGCGCTGGACGCCCATCTGAACCTGCCACTGGACGCGGCCTATGCGCTGGCGACGCCGGTGATGATTGACCATTTCATGGATCCGGCGCGTCTGGAGCGCGAAACACAGCGGCTTTACTGATCGCCCAGAACCGGGGCGGCACCCGGCTGGACTTTGGCCCGGCTATTCCCTATATCTTCGGTCAGGAACTCCGTGAGGCCAACATGAACCAAGCAACCGAGCCGCTGGAAGGCACACCGCTGATCAAGCCGTCGTCGACCGATCATCCGTTGTACGACGCAGTCGTCGAGGCCTGTCGCACGGTCTATGACCCCGAAATCCCGGTGAACATCCACGATCTGGGGCTGGTCTACACCATCGAGATCGATCCCGAAAACGCCGTGCGCATCATCATGTCGCTGACCGCGCCGGGCTGCCCCGTTGCCGGCGAAATGCCGGGCTGGGTCGCGGACGCCGTCAATGTCGTGCCGGGTGTGAAACATGTGGATGTGGATCTGACCTGGGAACCGCAATGGGGCATGGATATGATGTCCGACGAGGCGCGGCTGGAACTGGGCTTTATGTAACGGCACTGGCCGGCGGCGACAGGCCTGTCGGCAACTGAAGGAGACCCCGATGTTTGGCATACCCGGCAAGGCCGCCGTAACCCTGACCCCCGCCGCCATCACCCGCATCAAGGTGTTGATGGACCGCGACCATGCGGCCGGCCTGCGCGTCGGCATCAAGAAGGGTGGTTGCGCGGGCATGGAATACACCATGGAATTCGCCCGCGACGCCGGCCCGATGGACGCGGTCGTGGAACAGGACGGCGCGCGGGTGATGATCGCGCCGATGGCGCAGATGTTCCTGATCGGCACCGAAATCGACTATGCCAGCACGCTGCTGGACGCCGGGTTCCGGTTCAACAACCCCAATGTGGCGGAAAGCTGCGGGTGCGGCGAATCGATCAAGTTCAAGGACGACCCCGAGGCATCGGACGGCAAGGCCGGCTAAGATCACCACGGGACGGCACAACCATTTGGCGCGGCAAGGCCCACGCCGGGTTGACGCTCTGACGATAACCGCCATGATGCGCCTCCGTCGTGATGCCGGCGAAACATGGAGAATGCGGGATGCGCCGGAAACTTGCCGCAGGCAATTGGAAGATGAACGGGATGCGCGCCGATTTGGCGCAGCTTGACCGCCTGCTGGCGCTGCACCCCGCGCCGCGCATCGAAACCATGCTGTGCCTGCCCGCCACCCTGCTGCATGATGCGGCGATCCGCGCCGCCGGCCATCCCCTCACCATCGGCGCGCAGGATTGCCATACCGAGGCCGACGGCGCGCATACCGGCAACATCTCGGCCGCGATGATCCGCGATACCGGGGCCACTACCGTCATCTTGGGTCATTCCGAACGCCGCCACGCCCACCACGAAGACAGCGAGGTGGTCCGCGCCAAGGCCCGCCGCGTGCATCAGACCGGGCTGACCGCCGTGGTCTGTCTGGGCGAAAGCCTGGCTCAGCGACAGGCTTTGAACACACTCGACATCATCGACGGACAGTTGTCGGCGTCGATCCCCGACACGTCGAACGGGGCCAATCTGGTGGTGGCCTATGAACCGGTCTGGGCCATCGGGTCCGGCCTGACCCCAACGCTGGAACAGATCGGCGAGGTGCATGATTTCATCCGCGCGCGTCTGGAACGCCGGTTCGGCCCCGGCGTCGGGCGCGCGGTGCGGCTGTTGTACGGCGGGTCGGTGAAACCCGAAAATTGCGCGGGCATCTTTGGCGTGTCGAACGTGGATGGCGCACTGGTGGGCGGCGCCAGCCTGAACGCCGACGATTTCTTGTCCATCATCATGGCGCTGGAACACGCGGTCTGATCAACGCCGCAAGAACGTCACCAGCCCCGCCGTCGATCCGTCTTGCCCGTCCAACCCCTGGCGGCCATCGATCACCGGCCCCAGCGCGGTGGCCAGTTCCTTGCCAAGTTCCACGCCCCATTGGTCGAACGAATTGATTCCCATCACCACGCCTTCGACAAAGGTGCGGTGTTCGTACAGCGCCACGATCTGCCCCAACCGCCGCGGTGTCAGCTGGTCATAGGCCAGCGTGACAGACGGCCGTTCGCCCGGGAACACCCGTTGGTGCGCCTGACTTTCCAGATCGTCCGCGCCATAGCGCCCCGCCAGCATGGCGCGCGCCTCGTTCAGACTGCGACCCCGCATCAAGGCTTGCGACTGCGCCAGACAATTGGCCACCAACAGCCGGTGATGATGCGCCAGATGCGGCTCGTGCCCTTCGGCGGCGATCAAGAATTCGACGGGAACCACCTGCGCGCCCTGATGGATCAGCTGAAAGAACGCGTGCTGCCCGTTGGTGCCGGGTTCGCCCCAGATTACCGGCGCGACAGCGGCGGCAACGGCTGCGCCGTCCATCGTCACGCCCTTGCCATTCGATTCCATTTCCAGTTGCTGCAGATAGGCGGGCAGCCGCGCCAGCCGCTGGTCATAGGGGATCACTGCGCGCGTCGCGTGCCGCATCCCCTGATGGTGCCACAACCCGGTCATCGCCAACAGCACCGGCAGGTTTTCAGCCAGAGGCGCGTCGCGGAAATGCGCGTCCATGCTGGCGGCTCCGGCCAGAAATTCGTCAAAACGGTCCGGCCCGATGGCCAGCATCACCGACAACCCGATCGGACCCCAGACCGAATAGCGCCCGCCGACCCAATCCTCGAACCCGAACACGCGTTCGCCCGGGATGCCGAAATCGGCGGCCCTGCCCGTGGCCGACGACAGCGCCACGAATTGCGCCGAAGGATCTGCGACGCGCGCCGCCATCCAATCGCGGGCAGACGCGGCATTGGTCATCGTCTCGATGGTGGTAAAGGTCTTGGACGCCACGATGACCAGCGTCCGTGCGGGGTCCAGCCCGCGCAGCGTATCGGTCAGATGCGCGCCATCGACATTCGACACAAAATGCACCCGTGGCCCGTCATGATAGGGGGCCAGTGCAGCGACCGCCATCACCGGACCCAGGTCCGACCCGCCGATGCCGATGTTGACCACATCGGTGAACGCGCCCCCGGGCCCGCCAAAATCGCCGCTACGGACCGCGTCCGCCAGCACTGCCATCCGCGCCCGCGTCGCGCGCACCGCCGGCATCACATCCTGTCCGTCCAGCGGGATCACCGCAGCATCGCGCGCCCGCAGCGCCACATGCAGCACGGCGCGCCCCTCGGTGGCATTGATCCGGTCGCCCGCGAACATCGCAGCGCGCGCCGCCGCCAGACCGGTGTCCGCGATCATCGCCAACACTGCATCACGTGCGTCCAGCGTCAAATGCGTCTTGGAGTAATCGAACAATAGCCCGTCATGTGCCGCCGAAAACTGCACAAATCTGTCAGTTTTCGTAAAAAGCGCCGACATTTTCGGCGCCTGTCGCGCCAAATCCCGCAGCCGAACCAGATCCATGCCGAAAACTCCGTTCGAAACCCGTCAAGGCGCCCAATGCACCTGCGCCACATCCAATATCGCCGCAACCGGCGCCATCTCCGGCGTCAACCCGGCCGCCCGGTCCAGCGCCAGCCGCTTTTCCGCACCGGTGACGATCAGATGCACCGCAAGGGCCTCGCGCAGCACCCGCGCCGTCAGCGTGACGCGCCAGATGTCCTGCCCCGGCACGCGGACGGCCGCCAGCACCGGCGCAGCCGGGTCCAGCGCGTCGGCCAACCCGTCCGCCCCTGGAAACAACGACGCCGTGTGCATGTCCGTTCCCATGCCCAACAGCACCACTGCAGCCGGCAGATACGGCACCAGCATCGTCTCGACCTCGGCCAATGTGTCGTCCGGGTGCGGCGCGCCGGTGTAGAACGGCAGGAATGCCGCCGCCGCCGCGCGCCCCGTCAGCAACCTCCGCCGCACCAATGCGGCGTTGGACATCGGATCGTCCTCGGGCACCCAGCGTTCATCGGTCAGCATGACATCGACCCGGTCCCAGGCAATGTCGGCCGCCGACAGCACATCGAACACCGGCCCGGGCGTGGTACCGCCCGGCACGACCAAGGTTGCGCGGTCTTCGTGGGCCAGCACGCCGCCCAGTTCGCCCGCGATGATGTTCGCCAGATCCAGCACCATCATTTCGGCATCGGCATAGTCCGTGATGTGCGGACGGCGCGTCATACCCGGATCTCGCGCCAGCGGCGGCCATCCCGGTGCATCAGCGCCAGCGCCTCGTCGGGGCCGGCGCTGCCAGTGTCATAGGGCAACGGCGCCACACCGTCCCAGCCCGCGATGATCGGATCGGTCCAGGCCCAGGCCGCCGCCACCTCGTCGCCGCGCATGAACAAGGTCTGGTTGCCGCGGATGACATCCATGATCAGCCGTTCATAGGCATCGGGTGCTATGCCCGCGGTGGGGCCAAGCGCCTCGGAAAACGTCATGTCCAGCGGCACATCGACCAACCGCATGCCGCCCGGCCCCGGGGCCTTGATTGTCACGCCCAGATCGATGCCTTCGTTCGGCTGCAACCGGATGGTCAGGATATTGCGATGCTGTCCGGCCTCGGGTCCAAAGATCGAATGCGGCGTTTCCTTGAACACCACGGCGATCTCGCTGGCCCGGGCGCGCAACCGTTTGCCGGTACGCAGGAAGAATGGCGTGCCCGCCCAACGCCAGTTCGACACATGCACCCGCAGTGCCACAAAGCTTTCGGTTTGGCTGGCCGGGTTTTGCACGTCATCGGCATAGCCCGGCGTGTCGTCATCAGCCAGATACTGCCCCCGCACGATGTCACCGGGCGGCACCGGGTCCAGCGCCCGGATCACCTTCAGCTTTTCGTCGCGCACCGCGTTGGGTTCGAACCGCGCGGGCGGTTCCATCGCGATCAGGCACAGCAACTGCATCAGGTGGTTTTGTACCATGTCGCGCATCGCGCCCGCGCGGTCATAATAGTCGCCGCGCCCGGCCACACCCACGGTTTCGGCCACGGTGATCTGGATGTGATCGACGTATTGCGCGTTCCACAACGGCTCGAACAGCATGTTGCCGAACCGGATCGCCATCAGGTTCTGCACGGTTTCCTTGCCCAGATAATGGTCTATGCGGTAAATCTGCGCTTCCTGGAAATGCTGGGCCAGATCGCGGTTCAGCGCATCGGCGGTCTGCAGATCGCGGCCAAAGGGTTTTTCGACCACGATGCGTGCGGCCGCATCCGCCATACCATGCTGGTGCAACCGCAGGGCCAACGCGCCGAACAGTTCGGGCGCGACCGAAAAATAGAACGCCCGCACCCGCCCCGGTGTCATCCGCGCCGCAAGGTCCGCCCAGCCGGTGTCGCCCATGGCATCCACCGTCACATAATCGGTCATCGCCAGAAACGCCGTGCGCAGCGTGGCCGTTCCGATATCACCCGCATGTTCCGCCAGTGCCGCGGCAACCACCGCGCGATACCCGGACGCATCATGGTCCGATCGCGCCGCCCCGATCAACCGCGTGCCATCCGGGATCTGCCCGGCCACGAAACGGCGATAGAGTGCCGGCAGGATCTTGCGCTGTGCCAGATCGCCGGTGCCGCCAAAAATCACCAGATCGAACACCTCGACCGGGATCACCCGTGACCCAAGGTTACGGGGGGCCGTGTCGCGCGATTTCGGTTTGTCCATGCCGCACCCCATTTGTCCGCCCTTCAATGCCGCAATCGCACTGCGCAAGTCCAGCCGTATGACGGGCTTCACGATGCTGTCATGGCGGATAGGGCCCTCTTTCGTATCCGTGCTGATGGAATTACTGTCACACTGCGAAATGATTGAGAGAGTCAGAACCATGAAGGACCAATGGGGCGACGCAGAGGCCGTTGCGAATGCGGGAAAGTTTCAGGATCCCGCCCGCACCGCCAAAGGCGAACCGCGCGCGACCGTCGCCCTGTCAGGCCTGACAACGCTGTGGTTCAACACCGGGACGCTGTGCAACATCACATGTGTGAATTGCTACATCGACAGCTCGCCGGTGAATGACGCGCTGGTCTATCTGACCCTGCCCGAGGTCACACGTTTTCTGGACGAAGCCGCCACCGCCCATCCCGAACTGACCGAAAT
>JBBRCF010000042.1:0-26635 GCA_038205135.1 Rhodobacterales bacterium | reverse complement strand
CTCGACCTGCCGGGGTGAAAATGCCTGCGGGGCGGCATCGGCCAGATTGATCACCCCGACCGTGGTGCCCTCCTTGACCATCTGAACTGCGACGATTGATCGGACGCCGCTCCATCGTGCGAGGTCCTTCCACGGATAATTCACCTCGGTCTCGGTATCTTCGATATAGACCGGACGCCCAACAGGGCGGCGCGGCCCGTGCTGCCGCCTTGGGTCGGCTGGATGGGCGAAGTCATGAATTTGGCGAACTGGTCATCGTCGGAACGGAACGAACGGATGTGATAGTATCCATCCGACGCATCAAGCAGCGAGATATAGGCGTTGTGCGGTTTGCACAGCCGCACCGCGACATCAAGGATCGCCTCCAGCACCGGCTGCAATTCGTTGGGCGAGCGCGAGATGACGCCCAGCACTTCAGACGTGGCTGTCTGATACTCCAGCGCCTCGGTCACTTCGGCCGTGCGCGCCCGCTCCTCGTTGAACAGTTCGGCATTGTTGATCGCGATCCCGGCCAGATCGGCAAAGCTCCGGATCATGTCGATATGCGCCGGGGGCGGCGGCGCGGTGTCCGACCATGCCAGAACGATCACGCCCCAAAGCGCCGGGCCGCAGTGGATCGGCACGCCGAGCATCCGGCGCCATCCGACAGCCCAAGCCATTGCCGCGTTGAAATAATCGGCCGTCTGGGCATCGTCAAGGTGCGCGACCTCGCCCGTTTCCACCGCGGCGGCCGACACCGAGCCTTCTGCCGGGCGCATGGGGTATTGCTGGACGAACTCGGCGAGCAGCGCCGGGGGAAAGCCGAAATTGGCGCAGAAATGCAATCGCGTGCCGTCGTAGCGCAGCAGGTTGCAGAACCCGGCCGAACAGATCTCGGCGGCCTTGCGGGCGATCAGGTCAAAGACGGGCTGGAGGTCGCCCGGCGACCCGTTGATGGCCTGCAGGATTTCGGAGGTCGCCGCGTTGCGCGCCTTTTCGTCGGCAAGCGCCTGGTAAAGCAATAGCACGTCGGCGGGGGGCGTCGGCCCCGATCCCGAATGCACAGTTACCGATCCTGCCAAAAGCCCGGTCCAATCATGTCTTGATACCGATGGCAGCAGCGCCTCGGATCGCCCATTCCCGGCAACGATAGCGGCGTCGTGATGAAAGGCACAGGAATTTCGACCGCGGCCAAAGCGTGGCGCACGGTTCTCGCGATGGCCCGGATCGGCAAGGACGCAGTCTTCAACCCGGAATTGCAACCGGCGTCACGATCGGCATTGCAACCGGCGTCACGATTGGCGTCGCTGCAGGGGCGCGTCTTTCTCGCCCCACCGCGGCGGGGCCGGACAAGCCGCCGCTGGCGGACATCCACGTGCACATGTCCGAACACTTCGCCAAGTGGCAGTTGCCGGATGATTTGATATGGGTGGACGCGCTGCCGCTGACCACGACGGGGAAGATATCGAAGCTGACGCAGCGGCAGCAGTTCGCGGAGTATAAGTTGCCGGATTTAAGGTGAGGGGGTGTGTGAATATAAAAGTCGAAGAACTCACTCTAATATGGGATGACCGCTAGAGTTGCTTCTATTTCGCCCTCTTCACATTTCGATCGACTATAGGTCTGAGGAGCACATAAATGGCTTGGATCATTTCCTTGCTATTTTATCACCAGACATTTCTATGGCTCGGCTTAGCAATGGTACTGCGTACTTGATTTCGCTTTTGACGCTAGAAGTCGAAATTTCCAACAAAGATGACGATGTTTTTCTAAAGAACCTGGAGAAGTCAATTTTTGAACTCGATGCCATTGCAGAACAATCCGCTTGCACAATTAGTGCCGCGTTTACGCTTCCTTATCAGATTTTTGGACTTATAACGCAGCCCTTCTACGGATTTTTGACTCATGACGAATTTCAGCGTGTACCGAAGTCAAAAAAAAATGAATCTCCGTTTTTTCCAACAATAACCCGCTCTGTTGATGTTGTTCGGGCAGGCCAAGTCCTACGAGAAAGGCCTGAGGCAGCTCGTTTGCTTGCTGGCGCGGTTAACGCATCGCGCCCTACTGCTAAACTTGTATCCAACATGAGAATTTTTGAGGCTGCGTTCAAGAAGAGCGGAGAAGAATTGAAGGGGACTTCATTTTTATTTCTAGATAAAGCGAATCTAGAATATTCGAAAACAGAAATTGATCATTGGATTCATTGCCGGCACCGGGTCGCACATGCTGACAATAAATCTCGGGTAATGTTTGACAGCGATGTTTATTCCTTAATCCCCCGAGTTTCGCAAGCAGCGCTAGATATTGTTTTCAATAAAAAAATTTGGCGCAATAAGTCGACTGATCGGCTCGAACCGACTTCATTGGGAACAACTTTTTCTGGTCAGGAAATGAGATTGACCGTCGGAGTTTATACAGCATTCAATATCATTACAACCGACTTGTTTGGACGTTTTCCAGTTAGCCCACAGGGTGTATCCTTGAATATGCTGGATATTGTCCCAGCGCTTGAGAAAAAGGCTTGCAAAGTGTTTGATGGAGCACTTACCCATGACGGATATGCAAAGAGGTCTGAAATCATCGAAAACCGCCGATAACGGCATAGAGATTTCGTTTTCCTGTCAAGTGTCGCCGTTACACCCTCACCGTAACGTCGCCCCCTTCAACTCCTGCGAAAACGGCACCGGATGCGGCTGCAACCCCAGCCTTGCCCGTTACACCGGCAGGCTTTCCGTCACGCGCATCACATAGTTGCGGGTTTCGGAAAACGGGATCGCCTCGATCCGGTCCACCACATCCACATCGGCCCGGCGGGAGTCGCCCTGTTCCTGCATCCAGCGGTCGGGCCACGACGGTAAAGATCGGCAAAAAGTGCCGCACTGCTTTGTCAATCCCGGTTTAAGGGTTTGCAGATTGTTGGACCTGCGTCGCCCTGTGAAGATCAAGCGCGCTTTCGCTGCAGAGCGACGCGCCACGTCAGCATAAAAACGTCGGGCGCTGACGGTCGATCTTTGGTCAATCTTGAAAGAACCACAGCGATTTCTCGTCTTGCACCCTGAAGCAAAGCCCGCTCCGGCCAAACGGCACACAACGATCAACCGGGATCAACTGGACCCTGTCAATTTTCATCACGAAAATTGCCCCGCGCTTGGTTTTCTGCTGCTCGCGACGACGGTGGTGATTGACACAGGATGCCCTCAACGCGATTTGCGCATAAAAATCCATCGTTCGTGAGAGATCTGCGCAAAATCTATGCTGTTGTCCACGGTCATCACGCCTGCGTGCTGCATCACAGATTGCCTCGCCAACAGAGCCCGATGACACGGTTGGACCAGAGGTCGTTGGGCATGTCACGGTTGTCTATTATTGTCGTTGAACGTGATCGGGACCGCGCATTGCGGATTGTCGAAGGCATCATGGCGTCTGGTGATCACGCGATAACGGTGATCGCCGAGGAAACGGGTCTTGCCCGTCGGATCGCTTTTCAAAAGCCCGATATCGTGCTGATCGACGTGGCCAATCCCTCACGCGATGTGCTGGAGGAACTGGCGCTGGCATCAGGCCCGATGGACCGCCCGGTAGCGATGTTCGTCGACCGTTCGGACGAACAGATGACCCGCGCAGCGATCGAGGCGGGGATGTCGGCCTATGTCGTGGATGGGCTGCAGCCGGAACGGATCAAGCCGATCCTGGACGCCGCCATTGCACGCTTTCACATGTTTCAGAAAATGCGCGCCGAGCTGTTGGCGACCAAGGCGGCGCTGGAGGAACGCAAGATTATCGACCGGGCGAAGGCCATTCTGATGAAAGCGCGGGGGATAGACGAAGAGGCGGCCTATGCGCTGCTGCGCAAGACCGCGATGGACCAGAAACGCCGGGTGGCAGATATCGCGAGCCAGCTGGTAATGGCTGCGGGGCTGCTGACATGACCCTCGCTTCGTTGCGGCTTGGCTATGTGCCGCTGATCGACGCGGCCCCCCTGATCGTCGCGCGCGAACTGGGCTTTGCCGCCGAAGAGGGGTTGGATTTTGATCTGATCCGCCTGCAAAGCTGGGCACAAAGCCGCGACATGCTGGGGATGGGCGCGATCGAGGCGGCGCATATGCTGGTGCCGTTGCCGATTGCGCAGGCGATGGGTCTGGGTCCGGACTATCCGGCGTTTGACCTTGCCATGATCCTGTCAGTGGGCGGCCAAGCGATTGCGGTCAGTGCGGCCCTCGCAGATGCGATGCGGGCGGATGGGCATGGCTTCGGGTTTGATGATCCGGTGGCGGCGCGGAATGCGCTGATGGCCGTGGCGCATGGGCCGCTGCGGGTGGGCGTGCCGTTTCCGTTTTCAACGCAGGCCGAACTCGTGCGGCACTGGCTGCGCGGCACCGACCTTGCAGCGCGGGTCAGTATACACACCGTCCCACCCCCCCTGATGGCCAGCGCCATGGCAGCAGGTGAGGTGGATGCGTTTTGTGTCGGGGAACCCTGGGCGTCATATGCGGTGGAAACCGGGGTGGGGGCGCTGCTTCTTGCGGGACGGGCGATCTGGGCGGCACCACCGGAAAAGGGGCTAGTGCTGACGCGCACCTTTGCCGACACGCGGTCCGAGGAAACCGGGCGGATGATGCGGGCGATCTGGCGCGCCTGCCGCTGGCTGGATCAGCCTGGGAACCGCAGCACGGCGGCGGAAATCCTGTCGCGCCCCGAATATCTGAACCTGCCGCCCGAATTGTCGGAGCGCGGCCTGCTTGGGCGGCTGCATGTCACCGCCGCAGGCGAGGTGCGCCAATACCAGGATTTCATTCGGTTTCATGACGGGGCCGTGAACTTTCCGTGGCGCAGTCTGGCAGCCCTGCTGGCGCAGCGCATTGCCGGGCGGCACGGGCTGGATGCGACCCCGGCGATGGAAGTCGCCAAGGCCTGTTTCCGCACCGACCTGTACCGCCAGCACCTGCGCAGCGCCGGGGCCGATCTGCCGGGCGCCTCGGCCCGGATCGAGGGGGCGATGGCACATTCGACGGCTGTCGCCTCGGAAAAAGGGCAGATGATTCTGGGGCCAGATGCCTTTTTTGACGGCGATACCTTTGACACCTCGCTTCCATCGCGCTGAATTTTCGGGCATTGGCCGCGCTGCATGCGCAAAGGAATTGCTGCAACTGCGAAATATCGCTGCAACGCTTGACCGCCGGGGTCAGTCTGTGCACCCTTGAACCACGGACGCGAGCAATGGCGCTGGCTCCACTGAATTTCCGCAAAGATGCGGCCCCCTGACATGGCAACGACGCCACCCATCCTGACCCGTGCGGGCCAGCGATCGCGGTGGCTTTTTGCCGTTCCGACCAAGCCCGGCCTGACGCCACCCCGGCGCGGACCCTGCCAGAGGACCAAGCGACCATGACCCTGATCAACCCGACCCGCCGCAGCCTGTTGAAATCCGCAGTTGGCGTTGCGGCCACCGCCCTTGCCGCCCGCACCCTGCTGCCCGGCGGGGCCTGGGCGGCGACGCCCGCGCCCGAACTGCCTGGTGCAAAGCTGGGCTATATTGCGCTGACCGACAGCGCGCCCCTGATCATCGCGCAGGAAAAGGGGTTCTTTTCCAAGCATGGCATGACCGAGATGCTGATCGAAAAACAGGCCAGCTGGGGCGCGACGCGCGACAACATGGCGCTGGGATCGGCCAATGGCGGCATCGACGGCGGCCATATCCTGCGGCCCAAGACGCATCTCTATTCCACCGGCAAGGTGACGCAGAACGGCATTCCGCTGCCGATGTACACGCTGCTGAGCCTTAATGAACAGTGTCAGGGCATTTCGGTGACGCAGGCCTATGCCGACAGCGGCGTCGGACTGGACAGTTCGCCTCTGAAAGACATCTTTGCCTCGCGCCGCGCCGAAGGCCGCGAAATTCCTGTCGCCATGACCTTTCCGGGCGGCACGCATGACCTGTGGATGCGCTATTGGCTGGCGGCTGGCGGCATCGATCCCACCAAGGATGTCGATCTGATCGTGGTGCCGCCGCCGCAGATGGTGGCCAACATGAAGGTCGGCAACATGGAAGCCTTCTGTGTGGGCGAACCGTGGAACGAACAGCTGGTCAATCAGGGCATCGGGTTCACCGCCTGCACCACCGGCGAAATCTGGGGCAAGCATCCCGAAAAGGTGCTGGGGATGCGTGCAGATTGGGTCGATACCAATCCCAACGCCACCAAGGCCATTCTGATGGCCGTGATGGAGGCCCAGATGTGGTGCGAAGACGCCGCCAACAAGGACGAAATGGCCGCGATCCTGTCCAAGCGGCAATGGTATAACGTGCCGGTCAAGGACATCGCCGCCCGCATCAAGGGCGAGATCAACTATGGCAACGGTCGGCAGGAAAGCCGCCCGGATCTGGCGATGCGGTTCTGGGGTGAAAACGGATCGGCATCTTTCCCGTGGAAATCGCTGGATACCTGGTTTGTGACTGAGAACAAACGCTGGGGCTATCTGGCGGGCGATCTGGATACCGCCGCGCTGGTGAATGCCACCAACCGGTCCGACCTGTGGATCGAGGCCGCCAAGGGACTGGGGATCGACACGTCGGCCATGGGCGACAGCCGCGGCGTGGAAACCATGTTTGATGGCAAGATGTTCGATCCGGCCAATCCGCAGGCCTATCTGGACAGTCTGGCAATCAAGGCCATGGCATAAGGGGGGCGGGCCGATGAACGTGACCGCCTTAAAGACCACTGACCTGAAAACAGCTGGCCTGAAAACCGAAGCCGTGAAAACCGAGCCAGCAGCGCCACCCGCCGCCAAGGTGGTGCCGCTGGCCCCCGTCATGCCGCGCCGGCAATGGCGCGGCAAGGTGAAAACTGCGGTGTTGACGCGGGTTCTGCCACCCACGATTGTGGTCCTGAGCCTGCTGGGCCTGTGGCAACTGGTGCTGTCAGGCGGTGGCGCGGCACTGCCGTCGCCTGTGGAAATCTGGCAGCAAAGCGGCGAATTGATCCTGCGCCCGTTCTACGTCGCGGGCACGCAGGACATGGGGCTGGGCTGGCGGGTGCTGACCTCGCTGGAACGGGTCGGCGTAGGCTTTGGTCTGGCGGCGGTCGTCGGCGTGCTGGTGGGCGCGGTGATCGGGCAATCTGTCTGGCTGATGCGCGGGGTTGATCCGCTGTTTCAGGTGATGCGCACGGTGCCGCCCTTGGCGTGGTTGCCGATCTCGCTGGCCGCTTTCATGGACAGCCGGCCCTCGGCGATTTTCGTGATCTTCATCACCGCAATCTGGCCGATCATCATCAACACCACGGCGGGAGTGCGCGCCATCCCGCAGGATTACCGCAATGTGGCCGCCGTGCTGCGCCTGAACCAGGTCGAGTTCTTTTTCAAGATCATGGTGCCCTCGGCCGCGCCCTACATCTTTTCCGGGCTGCGCATCGGGGTGGGTCTGGCGTGGCTGGCCATCGTCGCCGCTGAAATGCTGACGGGTGGGGTGGGCATCGGGTTCTTCATCTGGGACGCGTGGAATTCATCCCTGCTGACCGATATCTTCGTGGCGCTTTTGTACATCGGCGTCACCGGCTTCGTGCTTGACCGACTGGTGGCCTATATCGGCAAAGTCGTCAGCCGCGGCACCATGGCCTGAGGAGGGCGCGACATGAGCTATCTGAAAATCGACCGCGTCGTGAAATCCTTTCCCCTTGCGGGCGGGCGGCAGGCGCTGGTGCTGAACGACATCCGCCTGACCATCGACAAGGGTGAATTCGTGTCGGTCATCGGTCATTCCGGCTGTGGCAAATCCACATTGCTGAACATGATCGGCGGGCTGACGCAGGTGACCAGTGGCGGCATCCTTCTGGAAGGGCGCGAGGTGAACGCACCGGGCCCTGACCGCGCCATCGTGTTCCAGAACCACAGCCTGCTGCCCTGGCTGTCGGTCTATGACAACGTCAGAATGGCCGTGCAAAAAGTGTTCGGCCGTTCCAAGACCCGCGCCGAACGCCATGACTGGATCATGCAGAACCTTGATCTGGTGCAGATGGCCCATGCCGCCGACAAGAAACCCGGCGAGATTTCAGGCGGCATGAAACAGCGCGTCGGCATTGCCCGCGCGCTGGCGATGGAACCAAAGATCTTGCTGCTGGATGAACCCTTTGGCGCGCTGGACGCGCTGACGCGGGCGCATCTGCAAGAGGCGGTGATGGATATCCACGCTCGTCTGAAGAACACGATGATCATGATCACCCATGACGTGGACGAAGCCGTGCTGCTGGCCGACCGCATCGTGATGCTGACCAACGGCCCCGCCGCCACCATCGGCGAGGTGCTGACCGTGGCCCTTGATCGCCCACGCGACCGGATCCGGCTGGCCAGCAACCCCGAATATATCCGCGCCCGCGAAGCGGTGCTGCGGTTCCTGTATGAACGTCACCGTTTCGTCGAAGCGGCGGAGTAAACGACATGACACAGAAACTTGTGGTGATCGGTGCCGGCATGGCGTCGGGCCGGATGCTGGAACAGCTGTTCGCCGCGGGCGGCGATTTCGATGTCACGCTGTTCAACGGTGAACCGCGCGGCAATTATAACCGGCTGATGCTGTCGCCGGTTCTGTCGGGCGAAAAGACCTATGACCAGATCGTGACGCATGATGCCGACTGGTATGCCGCGCATGGTGTCGATTGCCGGTTCGGCGAACCCGTGGTGCGGATCGACCGTGTCAACCGCGTGGTCTATTCCAACGCGGGCGGCGTGCCTTATGATGCGCTGGTGATCGCCACCGGGTCCGCACCTTTCATCATTCCGGTGCCGGGCAAGGATCTGGCGGGTGTCTGCACCTACCGCGATCTGGAAGACACCAACGCGATGATCGCGGCCAGCGGGCCGGGGTCCAGGGCGGTGGTGATCGGCGGCGGCTTGTTGGGGCTGGAGGCGGCGGCCGGCATGGCCGCGCGCGGGGCCGAGGTCACCGTCATTCACCTGATGGGCCATCTGATGGAACGGCAACTGGACCCGGCGGCGGGCTATTTGCTGCAAAAGGATCTGGAACGCCGCGGCATCCGCATCCACTGCAAGGGCGCGACCAAGGCCATTCTGGGCAACACCCGCGTCGAGGCCGTGCTGTTGGAAGATGGCACCGTCTATCCCGCCGATCTGGTCTGCATGGCGGTGGGCATCCGCCCCGAGGTGCGCCTTGCCAATGATGCGCATCTGGATGTGGGGCGCGGCATCACGGTCGATGACCAGATGCGCACATCCGATCCCGCGATCTTTGCGCTGGGTGAATGTGTCGAACATGACAAGCAATTGTTCGGGCTGGTGGCGCCGCTGTATGATCAGGCGCGTGCCTTGGCGGCCACTTTGCTGGGGCAGGACGCTGCGTTCAAACCCGTGCAGACCGCGACCAAGCTGAAGGTTACCGGGGTTGATCTGTTCAGCGCGGGTGATTTCGCCGATGGGCCGGGGCGTGAGGATATCGTGTTCCGCGACCCGGGGCGCGGGGTCTACAAGCGGCTGATTCTGGAGGGCGAGCGGCTGCTGGGTGCGGTGATGTATGGCGATACCGCCGATGGGTCATGGTTTTTCGACCTGATCAAGCAGGGCCGCGACGTCACCGACCTGCGCGATACGCTGATCTTTGGTCCGGCGTTTCAGGGGGGGGCATCCGCAAACCCTTTGGCAGCCGTTGCAGCCTTGCCGCCTGATGCGGAAATCTGTGGCTGTAACGGCGTTTGCAAAGGCAAGATCGTGACCGCCATCGAAGGCGGCGCGCATACGCTGGACATGGTTCGCGCGACGACCAAGGCCAGCGCCAGTTGCGGCACCTGCACCGGGCTGGTGGAACAGATCATGGCGCTGACGCTGGGGGATGGGTTCACAGCGAACGCCAACCCGCCGATGTGCAAATGCACCGACCACACGCATGAAGACGTACGGCGGCTGATCAAATCCATCGGGCTGAAGTCAATCCCGGCGGTGATGCAGGAATTGGGCTGGAAGACCGTGGGCGGCTGCGCATCCTGCCGACCGGCATTGAATTACTACCTGATTTCCGACTGGCCGACCGAATACGTCGATGATCGCCAGTCGCGTTTCGTCAACGAACGCAACCACGCCAACATCCAGAAAGACGGCACCTATTCGGTGGTCCCGCGTATGTGGGGCGGGGTAACGAACCCTGCTGAACTGCGCGCGATCGCCGATGCGGCGGACAAATACAACGTGCCGATGATCAAGGTCACCGGTGGCCAGCGGATCGACCTTTTGGGGGTCAAGAAAGAGGACCTGCCCGCGATCTGGTCCGATTTCAACGCCGCCGGCATGGTCAGCGGCCATGCCTATGCCAAGGGCCTGCGCACGGTGAAAACCTGTGTCGGAACCGAATTCTGCCGCTTTGGCACGCAGGACAGCACGGGTTTGGGGATCAAGCTGGAAAAACTTCTCTGGGGGTCATGGACGCCTGCCAAGGTCAAGCTGGGCGTATCCGGCTGCCCCCGCAACTGCGCCGAGGCGACCTGCAAGGATATCGGCGTGGTCTGTGTGGACTCGGGCTATGAAATCAGCGTCGCTGGGGCCGCAGGCATGGACGTGAAAGAAACCGAGTTCCTGTACAAAGCCACAACCGAGGCCGAGGTGATGGAGGTGATCGCCGCCTTTACCCAGCTATATCGCGAAAACGCGCGCTACCTGCACCGGATCTATAAATGGGTGGCCAAAGTGGGCCTTGATTGGTGCCGTGCGCAGGTGGAAGACCCCGCCAACCGCCGGGCACTGCATGACCGCTTCATGCTGTCGCAGTCGATCTATCAGACTGACCCCTGGGCCGAACTTGCGGCCACACCGGCTGATTGGGCCCCGATTGCCGACCTGACACTGAGGGCCGCAGAATGACCGCGTTCATCGACATCGCCGCCCTGGACGACATCCCCCGCCAAGGCGCGCGGGTGGTCAAGACCCAAGACGGCTGCATGGCGGTGTTCCGCACGGCAGATGATCAGGTCTTTGCGGTTGATGATCGCTGTCCGCACAAAGGCGGGCCGCTGTCCGAAGGGATCGTGCATGGAACTGCCGTCACCTGCCCCTTGCATGCGGCGGTGTTTGACCTGACTACCGGACAGGGCACTGACGACTGGCAGGTGAAAACCCATGCCGTCCGGGTGGAAGGCGGACGGGTGATGCTGGATGCGGCATTCCTCGCGCGTCGGTCGGCCGCATGAAAGCCCCCATCCGCACCACCTGCCCGTATTGCGGCGTGGGTTGTGGCGTGCTTGCCTCGCTCGATGACAAGGGCGGCATGGTCATCAAGGGCGACCCTGACCACCCGGCCAACCGCGGGCGGCTTTGCGTCAAGGGGGCAGCTTTGGGTGAGACGCTGTCGACGGACAGGCGGCTGACCCAGCCGCTGGTTCGCGGGGCAACCGCAACGTGGGGCACGGCACTTGACCTGATCGCCACGCGGTTTTCCGACACCATTGCGGCGCACGGGCCGGATTCCGTGGCGCTGTATGTCTCGGGGCAGTTGCTGACCGAAGATTACTATGTGGCCAACAAACTGATGAAGGGGTTCATCGGCAGCGCCAATATCGACACCAACAGCCGCCTCTGCATGGCCTCATCCGTCGCAGGCCACCGCCGCGCTTTCGGCACAGACACGGTTCCGGGCCAGTATGAGGATCTGGAGCTTGCCGATCTGGTTGTGCTGGTGGGGTCAAACCTTGCCTGGTGCCACCCGGTGCTGCATCAGCGCCTGATGGCCGCCAAGGCGGCGCGGGGCACAAAGATCATCGTCATCGACCCCCGCCGCACTGCGACCTGTGAGGGCGCAGACCTGCACCTGCCCCTGGCAGCCGGGGCGGATGGGCATCTTTTCAACCTGTTGCTTTGCCACCTTTTCGACCATGGCCACCTGAGCGCCGATTTTGCCCCGCATGTCAGCGGCTTTGACGCAGCCCTTGCTGCCGCGCGCCAAAGCCAACCCGCACAGACCGGCCTTTCCGCAAGCGATCTTGCGGCGTTCCTTGGCCTTTGGGCTGGCAGCGAAAAGGTGGTCACCGTCTATTCGCAAGGCATCAACCAGTCCGACACCGGCACCGATAAGGTCAACGCGATCATCAATTGCCACCTGGCTACAGGCCGCATTGGCCGCCCCGGCATGGGACCGTTCAGCGTGACAGGCCAACCCAACGCGATGGGCGGGCGCGAGGTGGGGGGGCTGGCCAACATGCTGGCCTGCCATCTGGAAATCGAGAGCCCCGCCCACCGCGCCGCCGTGCAAGATTTCTGGGCAAGCCCGGTGATGGCAGAAAAACCGGGCTTGAAGGCGGTCGATATATTCCGCGCGGTCGAAGACGGTCGGGTCAGGGCGCTGTGGATCCTGCACACGAACCCTGCCGTGTCGATGCCCGATGCCGACCGCGTGGCGCGTGCGATTGCGGCCTGCGATTTCGTCGCCGTCAGCGACATCTGGGCCACCACCGACACGGCGCGTCTGGCGCATGTCTTGCTGCCCGCGACCGGCTGGGGCGAAAAGGATGGCACCGTCACCAATTCCGAGCGCATGATCAGCCGTCAGCGCGCGATTCAGCCAGCCCCCGGTCAGGCCCGTGCGGATTGGTGGCAATTGGCCCAGGTGGCGCAGCGGATGGGGTTTGCAGGGTTTGACTGGGCTGGTCCGGCGCAGATATTTGCCGAATATGCCGCACTTTCAGGCGTCGCCGGCCAGTTGGGCAGCGATTTTGACATCTCGGGTCTGCGAGGGGCCGACTACGACCGCCTTGCCCCTGTGGTCTGGCCGCAAGCGGCAAAAAAGGGCGGGCGGTTCTTTGCGGATGGCCGGTTTCACACCGCATGCGGCCGGGCGCGGATGATCCCCGTTGCAGCGCGCCTGCCGGTGGCCTTGCCCGAAAGCCATCCGTTCCGGCTGAATACCGGGCGGGTCCGGGATCAGTGGCACACCATGACCCGTACCGGGATGGCCCCCCGCCTGTCGCAGCATCTGGCGGAACCCTATCTGGAAATTCATTCCGCAGACGCGGCCACCCTTGGCCTTGCGCCCGCAACGCTGGCCGAGGTGGCAAGCCCCCAGGGCAACGCTATCCTGCGCGTGATGATCAGCGACCGTGTCGCCCCCGGCAACCCTTTTGCGCCCATGCACTGGACAGGACAAACCGCGCCCTCTGGCCGTGTCGATACACTGGTTCCGGCAGTGACAGACCCGGTTTCGGGCCAGCCTGCCAGTAAGTCGGCCGCGGTCTGCATCCGGCCATTTGACGCTTCATGGTATGGCTTTGCCGTGGCTCAGGGCGATCTTGCACCCGATTGC
This sequence comes from Rhodobacterales bacterium, assembly GCA_038205135.1. Taxonomy (GTDB): domain Bacteria; phylum Pseudomonadota; class Alphaproteobacteria; order Rhodobacterales; family Rhodobacteraceae; genus UBA9554. The sequence goes on along the minus strand of JBBRCF010000042.1, from coordinate 13,368 downwards.
GCCTATTGGGCGAAGGCCGCTATTGCCGGCGGCGTGCAGGTCGAAATGGCCGGAGCGGACGTACCCAGCGATTGGGCGGTCTGGGCCAGCGCACTGTTTGGCGGGCAAGCCCCGACGCTGACCCTGTCTGACCCTGCACGCGGCCTGCACCGGTTTGCGTTCGCCAAGGATGACCAATTGCAGGGTGCTGTGTTCGTGTCGCGCACGCCCGTTCATCTGGCCCGCAGCCACCTTGCCGGGCTGTTGGGCTCAGGGACGGCAGGTGCCTTGGCCGGACGTCCCGGCGCGCATCAGCCAGACCCTGGCCCCACGGTTTGCGCGTGCCTGAATGTTGGCCTCAACACCATCCTGCGCAGCATTGCGGAGGATGGCATGCTTAGCGTTGCGGCGCTTGGGGCTGCTCTTGGCGCCGGAACCAATTGCGGATCCTGCCGCCCTGAACTTGCCGCCCTCATCACGCAATACACCCACCGCGAGGCCGCCGAATGAGCTTTCTGGAAAACCCGTCGATGATTGTGCCAGCCGATCCCCTGTCCGGCCTGGGCAAAATCGTTCTTGTTGGTGCCGGTCCGGGTGCGGCCGATCAGCTGACCTTGCGTGCGATCCGGGTGCTGGGTCAGGCAGATGTGGTATTCTATGATCGGCTGGTTGACCCCGAAGTTCTGGCCTTTGCCCGTGCCGGCGCCGAATGCGTGTTTGTGGGCAAAGAGATTGGGGCGCACACTTGGCCGCAAACGCGCATCAACGCGGCCATTGTATCAGCGGCCCTGGCCGGAAAGCAGGTGGTGCGCCTGAAATCCGGAGATCCGTCAATCTTTGGCCGCGCGGCCGAAGAAATTGCCGCTGCGCGCGCCCATGGGATCGAGATCGAGATGGTGGCCGGCGTCACTGCCGCCAGTGCAGCGGCTGCCAGCCTCTGTCAGCCACTGACCGAGCGGGGCGTGACCGACCGCGTGGTGCTGGCCACGGCGACCTGCCGCCCGGGCGAAGTGATGTCGGATCTTGCGCAGATCGCGAGCCCCGGCACGATGATGGTGTTTTATATGGCAATGCAGCAGTTGACCCTTTTGTCCGAACAGCTTGTGACAGCGGGTGTTGGGCCGGATCAGCCGGTATCAATCGCCAGCCATGTGTCGCGCCAGAATGCGCAGGCTTTGTACACGACAGTGCGCAACATGGCCGCCGATTGTGCTGCTGCCAACTTGAACAATCCGGCTGTGATCATGATCAGCTTGCCGAAATCCGACTTGCTTGGTCGGCATGAAAACCAAGCGCTGCGTCAAGAGAATGCGGCACTGTCTGCAACGGCCCGTTTGTGACAGCGATTATTCGCGATAATAATGAACTGCCAAGCACTGCCAGAGAACGAAATTAGGGTCAGGACTCGTTCTTGTTTCCTAGCCGGAACAGTACGGTTGCTGCAAGGGCTATGGCGGAAAGGAACACCTTTGGGCACCTGTCATTGCGCGTGGTGACCCGTCGCCAATCCTTCAAGCGCCCGAACATCACCTCGATTCTCTTGCGGCGTTTGTAGCGGCGCTTGTCATGCTTGATAGGCTTGGCGTGGGGCATTCGTCTCCGCTTGCGGCGCTGGCCCGACGTTCAGCGCCATTGTCAACCGTTCCGCATCACGATCCGCGGCGCGCCAAGGGGCGCATCTTCGTCGCCCCACCGCGGCGGCGTAGGACCGCAAGCAACCCTAGCCCTGCCGCGAAAAACGCGGCCGAAGGCGGCAAGGGAACAGGCGCCGGTGCCGCTTCGGCGAATGTCCTTGCAACCCCGTTACCACTGACTGTCAATTGCAAGAACGCTTCGTTTCGCTCTGATCCAAAAGGGCCTATTACTTCGGGCACAACGACACTGAAATCGATGGTCCCCCGATCTGCAGCGGATTGCGATGCAGGACCAGGCGCGAACCCGGTGTTGAGTGTAAGAGTACTCAATAGCAGATTGCTGGCACTGCCATTCTCAAACAGGGTGAGCCTGACAAAGCTCTGAACTGTTGAAGTTTCGCTCATGAACGCTGCGCTCGTAAAGATCTCGTGTTCGAAGGACAATGTGAAATTTGCTGTCACCGACGAACGACCGTTGGTAAGGAACCCAAGGGCCGGCGCTGTATTCGAGAAAGAAAAGGCGAACGACCCCACGAAGGGGACAGCAACAGACAGGCCCGATGCGCCGGAACCCGAGACCTCTGCGGTCAGGCCCGAAGTTGTTGCCGTTGCAGGAACGGGTATTGGTTGTAGCGCCCCCAAACGTGTCTTCTGCCCCGCCTATGCCACTTGGAAACGTCTGCACCACGAAATCAGACGAAACGCCAGTCAGGCTGGTCAGCGTGAGGCTCGCAGAGGATGAAAACGAGAAAGTTGCGCCTAACGCAGACGACAAGGGTATGAAAACTGCAACAATGCAAATGGCGAAAAGCCGAATCATGAAAACCCACAAAAGCAATAAAATTCGCATTTAATTTATACTAAAGTCGGAAAAACGTGCAAAAATTTGTTGGCCGCAGGCAATGAATCGTCGGCCCGCTTGAACTGATCGAAAACGATGCACAAGCTTTGGGCGCTGATGATCGGTTTCCGCCCGTCGTGTCGATTCGGCAAAAGTTGTGGCCGTGACGCTAGGCGTCAAGAAAGCGGCTGCGATCGGGCTTGCGCCATTCGGCGCGGGAATGGCGGCTCTGGGCCAATAACATCCCGCACCCCGCACCGCCTCCTTTACCGCAACGTCGCCCCCTTCAACTCCTGCGAAAACGGCACGGGATGCGGCTGCAACCCCAGCCTTGCCCGATACACCGGCAGGCTTTCCGTCACGCGCATCACATAGTTGCGGGTTTCGGCAAACGGGATCGCCTCGATCCAGTCCACCACATCCACGTCGGCGCGGCGGGGGTCGCCCTGTTCGCCCATCCAGCGGTCGGGCCGCGACGGACCGGCGTTATAGGCCGCCGACACCAGCACCGCATTGCCGTCATACCGCGCGATCAGCCGGGCCAGATAGGCCGAACCGATGCGCGCATTGTAGTTAGGGTCAGTGATCATGCGGCGGGGGGTATGCGAAATGCCCAGTTGGCCGGCCACCTCGGCGGCGGTGCGGGGCATGACCTGCATCAGGCCTTCGGCTCCGGCCCCCGACACCACAACGGGGTCGAATTCCGATTCGCGCCGTGCAATCGACAGCGCCAGTTCCGATGGCACCGGCAGGTTTTGCGCCACCATCGGATGCAGCGGGTAATAGGGTCGCGGCAGGGTGATGCCGCGTCCGGCGGCCTCTTTGCCGATCATCACGGCCAGATGCGGCTCGTTGATCACCTCGGCGACCTCGCCCAGCTGGCCCAGCCCCGTGCGGTTCTGTGATTCCGCCAGATGGGTCAGGAATGTCTCGGCCAGCCCCAGGTTGCCCGCATTATACGCCAGCAATCCCGCCTTGTAGACCAGCCCCTGCCGGAACGGGGCCTCGCGCCAGTCGGGGAAACGTTCGTTGCCGGCAAGCCTTGCGTCGAACGCGATGCCGCCACGTTCCGCCGCCAGCAGACCATAGAACGCGGTCTGGTGTTTTGCGCCCTCGGTATACGCGGCGCGGGCGGCCGGCGCGTTTCCTGCCGCCTCGTGGGCGCGGCCCAGCCAGTAATGCGCCCGCCCCAACGAAATCGGCGAGGCCACGTTATCGCGCAACCGCGCAAAATGCGTCAGCGCGCGGGCCGGATCGTTCTGCCAGCGCAATGCGACATAGCCCGCCAGCCATTCCAGTTCCGCCAGCCGGGATCCGCCGGACAGATGGTGCCGCGACGCCAGCGCATAGGCGCGTGCCGGGTTGCCCGCACGCATTTCGGCATGGGCCATGCCCAGGCGCCGCGCCGCCCATTCCTCAGGCCGGCCCAGCCGGTCGGCGGACCGCGACTGATCCAGAATCAGCGTAATGGCGTCCGGCGCCCGCCCCTTCCGCGCGCGCCAGTCGAACCGGGCATGCGCCAGCACCGCGTGATCCGCCAGCGGCGCGGGCACCGCCGCGATCAGGGCATTGATCCCGTCATCCTGCCCGTTTTCCAGCGCCGTCCAAGCCTTTGCCAGCGCCTGCCAGCCGGGCGACACCAGCGGCAGCATGGCGCGCACATCGCCGGTGCGCGCCCCCCACATTGCGTTTTCCAGCCGTTCGGTGTGATGCGGCGTCAGCGTCGCGCCATGATCCGCCAGAAACGCCGACTGTTCGACATCCAATAAGTCCAGCGTCCGCCACCCGGTGACCAGCGCCGCCTTTGCCGCCGCATCCTGCCCCGAGCGGGCCAGCGCCTGCACATGGCGCAAGGCTCCGCCCCCGGTCTGCGGCGCGGCCTCTGCAAAGAACGCCAGCACCTGCGCATCGCTGGCCGTGGCGAACCCTGCCTCGGCGCGGCGGCGCAACAATCGCAGGCCGGGCCAATCAGGATGTGCCTTCAGGAATGTCAGCACCTCTGCCGGCGTGCCTTCGCCGGCGCGCAGGCGCAGCCATTCGATCAATTCCGGTCCACCGGCCCCGGCGCGGACCGCCAGCGCCGAGGCCGTTGCCCAATCGCCCTTTTCGGCGGCGGAAAACGACAGGGCCATCGGTTTCGGTCCGCTCTGGGCGGCGACCGGCCCGGACAGGGTCAGCCAGACCGCCAGCATCATCAGGATCACGCGCTGCAACATCTCTTGCCTTTCCCTGTTGGCCGGGACTACATCATCCCTCATAAATTCAGCCCCCCGCACGCTCAACTCACAATCCCGGCAGGGCGTTGCGCGTCGGGGCGGATGGGATGGCCATCCGGAAACAGTCCTATGCAGCAGGAGCGTGTCATGTTCAAAGGGTCTCTTCCCGCCCTCGTCACGCCGTTCAGGAACGGTGCGCTGGATCTGGACAGCCTGAAACGGCTGGTGGAATGGCACATCACCGAGGGGTCGCACGGTCTGGTCCCCGTCGGCACGACCGGCGAAAGCCCGACCCTGTCGCATCGCGAACACCAGATCGTGGTCGAAGAAGTCGTAAAGGCCGCCGCCGGTCGGGTGCCGGTGATCGCAGGTGCCGGGTCGAACAACACCGTCGAAGGCATCGAACTGATCCAGCACGCCGAAAAGGTCGGCGCCAATGCCGCGCTGGTGGTGACGCCCTATTACAACAAACCGACGCAGGCCGGGCTGATCGCGCATTACACCGCGCTGCATGATTGCTGCACGCTGCCGATCATCATCTACAACATTCCGCCCCGGTCCGTGGTCGACATGTCGCCCGAAACCATGGGCAAACTGGCACAACTGCCGCGCATCATCGGCGTCAAGGACGCGACCGGCGACCTGTCCCGCGTGCCGAAACAGCGCATCACCTGCGGGCATGATTTCGTGCAATTGTCGGGCGAAGACGCCACCGCGCTGGGGTTCAACGCGCATGGAGGGGTCGGCTGCATTTCGGTCACCGCGAATGTCGCGCCGCGCCTGTGCGCCGCGTTTCAAGAAGCGACGCTGTCGGGCGATTACGCCCTCGCGCTGGACTATCTGGACCGGCTGATGCCGCTGCACGAGGCGATTTTTCTGGAACCGGGCGTGGCAGGGGCAAAATACGGCATGTCACTATTGGGCGTCTGTACCGAAGACGTGCGGCTGCCGCTGGTCGGCCTGACCGATGGCACAAAGGCGCGGATCGCTGCCGCGATGCGCCATGCCGGGCTGCTCAACTGATCCTGCAGGGCAGGTGACATCACCTGCCTTGCCGATGATCATGCCGCGTCAAAATCCAGCACCAGCGTCGCGCTTGTCGGCCGCGCCTGACAAGCCAGCGTGAATCCCGCCGCGATTTCCCACGCCTCGAGCGAATAATTCACCGCCATTTCGGCGCTGCCCTCGGCCACCTTGCAGCGACAGGTGCAGCACATGCCGCCCCGGCAGGAATAGGGCAGGTCCAGCCCCTGCCGTTCGGCGGCCTCCAGCACGGAATTATCGCCTGCGTCGACCGCGAAGGTGCGCCGCACCCCGTCCAGCACCACCGCAACGGTGACGCCGGTGGCGGCAACCGCTTCGGCCACGGCGGACCGGGTGCGCGGCATCTCGCCAGCAGTATGGAACCGTTCGTGACGGATGCGCGCATCGGGAACACCGCGTCCCGCCAGCATGGCCCCGACATCGTCGATCATCTCGCCCGGACCGCACAGGAAAATCCCGTCGGCCCCGTCCAGATCGACCGCGCCGGCCTGCGCCAGCCGTGCCACCCTGTCGCCCGTCACCCGGCCATGCAACAGCGCGATATCCTGCGCCTCGCGGCTAAGGATATGGATCAGCGTGAACCGGTCCATGTAGCGGTCTTTCAACGTATCCAGTGCGTCGCGGAACATGATCGTGCCCGTGGTGCGGTTGCCGTAGATCAGCGTCACCTCGGCCCCCGCTGCCAATGCCGCCCCGGCAATGGACAGCATCGGCGTCACGCCGGACCCGGCAGCGATCAGCACTACGCGCGCCTCGCCCTGCCAGACGAACCGGCCCTGCGGCGGCATGACCTGCAACGTGTCGCCCGCGCGCAGCCCCATCGCAAAACCCGAAAACGCCCCGTCCGGCACGCGTTTGACGCCCACGGTCAGCGGCTCGCCGGGCAGCGACGCGATGGAATAGCTGCGGCGAATGTCCTGCCCGTCGACCGTGGCCCGCAGGGTCAGGTATTGCCCCGGCCGCCAGTCGAAACCGGGCGCTGCATCAAAACTGATCGCCACAGCCTCGGGGGTTTCAGGACGGACAGCGCAGATGGTCAGATCGTGGAACATCATGCCCCCCTCAGATGCATTTGAAATAATCGAACGGCTCGCGGCAGGATAGGCAGCGATACTGCGCCTTGCAGGCCGTCGATCCGAATTCGCTCAGCCGTTCGGTGTCACCGCTGCCACAGCGCGGGCAGGATACCGCCACCGCGCCAAACAGCGTGGCCTTGCCGCCGTCCACCGGCGGCGCGATGCCGTATTCCGCCAGTTTCGCGCGGCCTTCGGCCGTGATCCAGTCGGTGGTCCAGGCGGGGGTCAGCACCCGTTCGATCCGCGCGTCGAACCCCGCATCGCGTAGCGCCGCCTCGACCGCCAGTTCGATCGCCAGCGTCGCGGGACAGCCCGAATAGGTCGGCGTCACGCCCGCCACGGCAGTTGTGCCGTCCATCCGCACCCAACGCAGGATGCCCAGATCGGCCACCGTGACACAGGGCACCTCAGGGTCCGGCACGGCCGCCGCCGCCGCCCAGGCGGCGTCGCTCACCACACCGCCCCCGGATGCTGGCGGTGCAGCGACTGCATCACGGCCAGCAGATGACCCAGACCCTCGCCATGCACGCCATTGCGCCCGCCGCGCTGCCCGTAGGCCACTTGCGGCTGGTCCAGCAGCGCATCCGCAAACACCGCCGTGATGATGCGGTCGAACGCCGCGCGCAGCTCGGCCCGCACGGGCAGCACGCCCGCCGCCTCGGCCGCTGCGGCCGCTGGCGACGTTTCGAACATCTCGTCGACGTAGATCGCCAGCGACGCCGCCGCCTCGCGCATCCGCGCCGCGCTTTCGTCCGTGCCGTCGCCCAGCCGGATCACCCATTCGCCGGCGTGGCGGATATGATAGGCCATTTCCTTGACCGCCTTGCCCGCGACGCCCTGCACCACCGGGTCGACCGACGTCATCGCCGCCTCCCAGTACGGTTTCATCAGCGCGGCGAAATACAATTGCCGCAGCATGGTATGGGCGAAATCGTCGTTCGGGCGTTCCACCAGAAGGCAGTTGCGATAGTCGCGTTCTCCGCGCAGATAGGCCAATGCGTCTTCATCGCGCCCCGCGCCTTCCAGCTCGCCCGCGCGGGCATACAGCGTCCGTGCCGTGCCGATCATGTCCAGCGCCATGTTGGGCAGCGCCAGATCCTCTTCCAGCATCGGCGCATGGCCGCACCATTCCGACACCCGATGCCCCAGCACCAGATGGTCATCGGCCAGTTCCAGCAACGCCTCCCAGACCGCCATCACATATGCCCCACGTCATCGGGGATGTCGTAAAAGGTGGGGTGGCGATACACCTTGTCCGCGGCCGGATCGAAGTTTTCGCCCGCTTGATCGGGGTCGGACGCAAAGATATCGGCCGACCGCACCACCCAGATCGAATTGCCCTCGCCCCGCCGGGTATAGACGTCGCGTGCGGCCTGCAGGGCCAGCACCTCATCGGCGGCATGGATCGATCCGGCGTGTTTATGCGCCAGCCCGTTGCGCGGGCGGATGAACACTTCCCACAGCGGTGTGAGCTGCTGCGATGTTGTCTGGGTCATGGCTTATTCCGCCGCGTGTCTGCGCGCGGCGCGCTTTGCGGCATGCGCCAATGCGGCTTCGCGAACCCATGCGCCGTCATCCCAAGCCTTTTTGCGGGCCTTGATCCGGTCGCGCGCCATCGGACCCTGACCCTTTACCACGCGCCAGAATTCCGACCAGTCGATCGGGCCGTGATCATGACCACCCTTCGCCTCGTTCCATTTCAGGTCCGGGTCGGGCAGGGTCAGGCCCAGATATTCCGCCTGCGGCACGGTCGCGTCGATGAATTTCTGCCGCAGTTCGTCATTGGTGAACCGCTTGATCTTCCACGCCATCGACTGGTCCGAATGCGGGCTGTCAGCATCGTGCGGGCCGAACATCATCAGCGACGGCCACCACCAGCGGTTCAGCGCATCCTGCACCATCGCTTTCTGGTCCGGCGTGCCGAAGGCCAACGCCATGCTCAGCTCGTAGCCCTGACGCTGGTGAAACGATTCTTCCTTGCAGACGCGGATCATCGCACGGGCATAGGGTCCGTAGGAACACCGGCACAGCGGGATCTGGTTCATGATCGCCGCGCCATCGACCAGCCAGCCGATGATGCCCATGTCGGCCCATGACAGCGTCGGATAATTGAAGATCGACGAATACTTGGCCTTTCCGGACAGCAATTCCTCGGTCATTTCCTCGCGCGACACGCCCAGCGTTTCGGCGGCGGCATACAGGTACAACCCATGCCCGCCCTCGTCCTGCACCTTGGCCAGCAGCGCGGCCTTGCGGCGCAGCGACGGCGCGCGTGTGATCCAGTTGCCTTCGGGCAGCATGCCGACGATTTCCGAATGCGCGTGCTGGCCGATCTGGCGGATCAGCGTGCGGCGATAGCCTTCGGGCATCGTGTCATTCGGTTCGATTTTTTCTTCTGCGTCGATGCGCGCCTGAAAGCGGGCAAGGACATCGTCGGTTTCGTGCGTGCGCCCATCAGCGCCGATCAGGCCTTGGGAATACATGGCTGGGTCTCCTCCCGTTCGCTGCACATGTTATACGTTACGAAATGCGTTTCTCAAAATGGTTTTCGTAACGCTTCACGCCGCTGCGTGACCGTGCCATGGTCAACGCATGGACAGGCATCTGATTTCCTTTGGACACGGGTATTCGGCACAGGCGCTGGCACGGGTGTTGCTGCCGCAGGGCTGGCGCATCTGGGGCACCACGCGCAGCGCCGACGGCGCGGCACGGCTGGCGGAAACGGGAATCACCCCGGTGATCTGGGGCAGTGACGCTGTGACAAGCGCCCTGGCCGGGGCAACGCATCTGCTGACCTCGGTCGCGCCGGATGCCACGGGCGATCCGGTTTTGCGGCTGTACGGAAATGCAATTGCCACCGCGCCGCTGGTCTGGGCCGGCTATCTGTCCACCACCGGCGTCTACGGCGATCATCAAGGCGCTTGGGTGGACGAGGCGACCCCCCTGACCCCAACCACCGAACGCGGGCGCGCGCGGATCCGGGCCGAGGCGGATTGGGCGGCGATTTCCGGGCTGCCGTTGCACATCTTTCGCCTTGCGGGGATTTACGGCCCCGGGCGCGGCCCGTTCGAAAAGGTCCGCAACGGCACCGCACGGCAGATCATCAAACCGGGTCAGGTGTTTTCCCGCACCCATGTCGATGACATCGCGCAGGTCGTGGGCGCATCCATCGCGCGCCCCGATCCGGGGGCCATCTACAACGTCTGCGACGACGATCCCGCCCCGCCACAGGATGTGCTGGCCCATGCCGCGCAGCTGCTGGGTCTGCCGCCGCCGCCGACAGAACCGTTCGATCCGGCCCGGATGACGCCGATGGCCGCCAGTTTCTACGCCGAATCGAAACGGGTGCGGAACGACCGGATCAAGCGCGATCTGGGCGTTGTGTTGCGGTATCCCGACTATCGCAGCGGGTTGGCCGCACTGCTGGCGGCAGGGGACTGACGGTCACCCCAGATGCAGGCGGCGCGGTTCTGCCACTGTTGCCGGACGCAGCGCCGCGATGGCACCGACAATTTCCTGCTTGCGCAGTGGTTTCGTCAGATAGGCCGTCATTCCGGCTGCCATAATCACCTCGCGGTCACCGTCCATCGCATGCGCCGTCATCGCGATGATCGGCACGCGGGCGATCGGTCCGGGCAGGGCGCGAATGCGGCGCGTCGCCTCTTTCCCATCCATGACCGGCATCGAGATATCCATGAAGATCAGGTCGGGCCGCCAGTCCTGTGCCATATCCAGCGCCTCTTGGCCGTTGGCGGCAAACCGCAGGTCCAGTCCCTGATCCTGCACCATCTTGGAAAAGACCAGTTGGTTGGTCTTGTGGTCTTCGGCCGCCAGAACCCGCAGCGCGACGGTGGTCGCGAGCGCGGCCGCAACCGGATCAGCAGGCGGCAGTGCGACAGAGGGCCGCGTCGCGGGCGCCACCAGCCGCCCCAGCCGGTCGAACAGATCGCGCCGTGACACCGGGCGCGGCAGCACACCCGCGACCAGCCCGCGCGCCGGGTCATTGTCGGCAAAGGCCGGGTTTGCCGTCATCAGCAGCACAGGCTGGACATGCCCGCGCGCCCGCATCGTTTCGGTCATTTCGAACCCGTCCATGGCGGTCATGACATGTTCGGTCAGCACCAGATCGATCCCGCCTTCGGCCAGCCGCGCCAGCGCCGCGGCCCCCGAGGCCACCGGTTCGGCCACCAGCCCCAGCATTTCGATCTGCCGCGCCAGAATGGCCCGATTGGCCGCAAGCGGATCGACGATCAGCGCGCGTCGCAGCCCTCGACCCAGATCGGGCAACACCGCGGCGGCCCCGTCCGGCACCGGCAGCGTCACGCGGAACCCGAAGGTGGACCCGACGCCTTCGACCGAATCGACCCAGATTTCGCCGCCCATCAGCCGGATCAGCCGCTGGCTGATCGCCAGTCCCAGCCCCGTTCCCTCGAACTTGCGGTTATGGGCGTCTTCCACCTGATTGAATTCGCCAAAGATGTGCCGGACCATGTCGGCCGGGATGCCGATGCCGGTATCCTCGACCGCGATATGCACCTGCGCCATCCGGTTCTGCGGATCGGGCACGCCTGTCACCCGCAGGATCACATGGCCCTTCAGGGTGAATTTCACCGCATTGCCCAACAGGTTGGTCAGCACCTGCCGCAACCGCCCCGGGTCACCCACCAGCACCGTGGGCAGGAACAGATCGTAATCGATCAGCATCTCCAGCCCCTTTTCGCGGGCCTTGGGTTGCAACAGCGTCACGATTTCATGCAGACAGCGTTCCAGATCAAAGGGTTCGGGATGCAGCACCATCTTGTCCGCCTCGATCTTGGAATAATCGAGCACGTCGTTGATGATCACCAGAAGCGCCTCGCCGGAATTGCGGATCGTGTCCACGAACAGGCGCTGATCTTCGGTCAGGGGCGTTTCGGTCAGCAGATCGGCCATGCCGACAACGCCATTCATTGGCGTCCGGATTTCGTGGCTCATGTTGGCAAGGAACGCGGATTTGGCGCGGTTCGCCGCTTCGGCCTTGTCGCGCGCCACTTTCAGCGCGCGTTCATAGCGCACTGATTCGGTGATGTTCAACGCAAGGCTGACCAGATCGCCGCCCGGCCCCCGACTGTCGATCAGGCGGATGTACTGGTCATTCCACAACCGGATCACGGTGGGCAGCGGGTCAGGTGACATCCAGCGGTCCAGCATCGCGGCGCGCCATTCGGCGGGGCGCTGGTCGCCGATGTTCACGATGCCCTCTTCGGTGATCAGTTGCAAAAGCCGGGCATAGGCGATGCCGGGCGCCACCTCGTCCAGCCCGTCAAAGACGCTCAGATACGCGCGGTTTGCGCCGATCATCAGGGTATCGCTGTCGAAAAATGCAAACCCGTCCTGGATGGTTTCAATGGAATGCCACAGCCGGCGTTCGATCACGGCGATGCGTTGTTGCGCCGCCGTCAAGTCGGATTTCACCCGCTGGTTTTCGTAGCGGATGGTTTCCACCTGCGCACGGGTTTCGGTGATTTCCACCGTCAGGGCCTGCGCATGGCGGCCCAGCTTGCGGTTGGCGGCCTGCAATTCCGCCTGTTTCAATTCCAGCAGCCGTTCGGCCGCCAGCCGCGCGCGGCGTTCGTCCGAGAGTTTCTGCGCCAACGCGCTCATGCGCGACCCCTGTCCCTGCCTTGCCTGCCAAGACTATCCGCGCGTGGTGAACACGCGGTTAAGCCATGCCGTTTCACGACCGGGGCTGCCGGACGGGGATTGGCAGAGGGGGGCACCGTGTGGCACCATCGGCGCATCGGGGTCCGGGGGTTGCCAATGCGTCTGTTTCTTGCCGCGCTTGTTCTGCTGGTTGCGCCGTTTGCCGCCACGGCGCAGGGCGAAATCCCCGACCGCCGTCTGGTGCTGACCCGTGATGTGGATTTTTACGGGTCCGACCTGCAGGCGCTGTTCGACACCACTTATCAGGCCTGCGAGCGGGCCTGTCTGGCGCAATCGGCCTGCAACGGGTTCACCTTCAACACGCGGTCGAACGCCTGTTTCCCGAAATCGGCGGTAACGGACCGCGTGCCCTATGTTGGGGCGTGGTCTGCCGAGGTGATCGAGGCCACGACGGCGGCAAAGCGGTTGGCGACCGCGCGGGCCGGCGAAATCGGCTTTATCGGCACCGGCACGCTGGTGCAGGCGCGGGACGTGGCGCAGGCCATCGGCGCGCTGCATCCGTCGGGACAATGGACGCTGGACCAGATGCTGACCGCCGCCACCGAGGCCCGCGCGCAGGGCGACACGCTGAACGCGCTGCGATGGACGGGCGCCGCCCTGACGCAATCGGACGCGGGCCCGCACTGGACGGAATATGCGCGGCTGGCGTTGCAACAGGCCGATCTGGGCGGCGATGATCAGTCGCGGATGCGCGACCGCGGCCTGTATGGCGCGGTAAACGGCTACCTGCGCACCGATGGCGATGCCGAACGCGCCACCGCGTTGGTGGTGCTGGCCGCAGCGCTGGAGGCGAACGGGCGCGGGCGTGACACGATACCCGCGCTGCGGCTGGCCGAACAGCTGACCCCGCGCGCCGACGTGACCGAGGCGCTGGC
>JBBRCF010000041.1:0-26890 GCA_038205135.1 Rhodobacterales bacterium | reverse complement strand
TCACCAGCGTCAGGACCGGTGCCATGATACCAAGCTGCATGCCGAAGAACCCGGCACCCGCCATCGGCATCATTGCCACCATCATGAGCAGCTAGGCGCCGACACCAAGGACGACGCCCTTCACCCAGAAATCTCCGCCCGGCAGGTGCGGCTCCAGCAGCGCGAAGGCGGTGCCCCAGATAACGGCGCCGAGCAGGAAGTGAACGCCCCAGCCGACTGCCATCGACACCCCCATTATCTCCGCCACCATGGCGACGGGGTCGAGCTCGGGCATCAAACCTATAGCCGTCTTCGCCAGCATTATCAGTGTAAGCACGATGGTTGCCGCAAGACCTGCGAGAATGCCTTTTGCGATATTGTTCATGGGAATAGCCTTTGCTGGTTTTTTCTGAAGTCGCGGGCGCGTCATGAAGTGCGTGGTTCGGTTTTCTGTTTCGCTTCCCAAAGCCGGAATACGGACACCATTTGGCGCGCTTGGATTGCGCGTCGCAAATACGAATCTTCCTGACGGCTCTGAAGAAACTGAGAATAAATGTTAACGGATTTCCAGCGGTGCACACTGATCTGCGTCAACGTTATCAGATCTCAAATCAGGATGTCGTCCGACAGCGCAACTGCGGGCACGAAGGAATGGATCGCACCGCCCTCGACCAGATTGCGGGCGCGCATGCATCGCATCCGGCGAACGTCGTGAACGAGCCGTGCCGATTGAGGGCAACAGGCACCGTCAACCTGACCCCCTGCGTCAATTCCCGGCCAATCGTGCTCGCCGACCGGTCAAGAAGGGCGCCGATCGCCCGATGACTGCTGCCGCGCAGATCCTCCGCCAAAATCACGCCACGTTTCTCGCTGTTGAGGTGCTTGCTTCGTTTGTCCATCGCAACATCCCCTACCCGAAAGGGCGCGGGTGTTGCACTTTCAACTTGAGCCCAAGATGTCGCGAACAAAAGCCTATCACAAAACGGTGATGGAACGATTTGAAAGGTTGAATGTTATCTTTTAGAATTCAAAGAAAAATCGTTTGGTATGATGACGGAAAGCAAGATCAGTCTAACCGACGAGCAGAACCAGAAAATAGCGTCTCTCAGAACGCACGTCAGCAAGGCGAGCGACTATCTGGATACGACGACCTGGATGCCGCCTATGCAGGCACGGGTGCCACGTGTTCGTCTGGGGGGCGGCTGGTCAACGTTCTGTGGATTCTGCCGATTGTTTTCGTAATACTTGTGATCGGCGTCGCAATCTGCCGACCGTTCTACGACTCCCAGTGGTTTCAGCAGTTTCTCGCCCGCTACCCGGGTATTCCGTCCCAATCCGAGGTCCAGTCCGGCTTTCCGTTGTGGCTGCGGGTGCTGCATTTCCTCAATCTGCTGTTCATGTTCTTCATCATCCGGTCCGGGATTCAGATCCTCGCTGATCATCCGCGCCTTTATTGGACGCGCGACTGCACGCCTGACACGGACTGGTTCCGCTTCCAGCGCCCGGTGCCGACGGACCGGGTCTGGACGTCGAAGGACGATTCAGTGACCATTCCCGGGTGGCTGGGCCTGCCGGGCATCCGTCATACGATCGGGCTGGCGCGCTGGTGGCACTTTTCGGTCAACATGCTCTGGGTAATTAACGGCATCGTCTTTTACATCCTGCTCTTCGCGACCGATCAATGGGCCCGTGTGGTGCCGACCAGCTGGGATGTGTTTCCCAACGCGTTCTCCGTCGCAATCCAGTACCTGTCGTTGAATTTTCCACATGAAGAAACCTGGACGCGATACAACGGTCTGCAACAACTGACATATTTTTTCACCATCTTCATAGTATCGCCGATCCAGATCGCCGTTGGGTTGATCCAGAGCCCGGCAATTGCCAATAAATTAGGCAGGATTGCCAGGCCTATCAACCGGCAACGGGCGCGATCCTTCCACTTTTTCGGGCTGTTATGGTTCCTGTTCTTCATTCTGATGCATGTGAAGTTGGTCTTCCTGACCGGCGCCCGCGAAAATCTGAACGAGATGTTCGCCGGCGTGGACAGCGCCAGCTCATGGATCGGGGTAGCGGTTTTTTGCGCGGCAATGGCGGTGGTTGCGGTGACATGGTATTTCGCTACACCGTTCACGATCAGGCACGCGCGTCTTGTACAGAATGTAGGGAAAGTCCTCGTCGGCCCGCTCAAACAAGCAGCCGAGACGTGGAATCCGATCGTCCAGTATCCCGAGTCCGAGATCTCTCCGCACTTCTGGCCAAATGGACGCGAGCCTGACTCCGACGAGTTCAATGCGCTGCGTCAGGGCGATTTTGCCAATTACGGCCTCACAGTGGGCGGACTGGTTGAAAACCCACAGACATTTTCTGGCGCCGACATCAAGGCGATGCCGAAGCAGGAACAGATCACCGAACATTTCTGCATTCAAGGGTGGTCCGGGGTTGCCAAATGGGGCGGTGTGCCGATGCGGCATATCTTCGATATCGTCAGGCCTAAGCCAGAAGCTCGCTTTGCAATATTCTACTCCTTCGCGGAAGGGGCCGACGGCGGCGTTTATTATGATGCCCACAACTTGCGGAACATGCGCCACGACCTGACGATCCTGGCCTACGAGATGAACAACGAGCCGCTGCCGGTGCTTCATGGCGCGCCGCTGCGTCTGCGCGTCGAAAACGAACTGGGGTTCAAGATGGTAAAGTGGATCCGCGCGATCGAGTTCGTGACGGACTATCGCGATATCGGTTCGGGCCAGGGCGGATACAACGAAGATCACGAATTCTACGGCAATCGGGCGTCCATCTGATGACCTGTGATGACATAACCGCATATCGCGGGTCCCTTGGTAGGGCGCGCGCGATTACTGCCGGGATTGGCGACTATGATACCGA
The DNA here is from genome assembly GCA_038205135.1 of Rhodobacterales bacterium. Classification (GTDB taxonomy): domain Bacteria; phylum Pseudomonadota; class Alphaproteobacteria; order Rhodobacterales; family Rhodobacteraceae; genus UBA9554. The sequence goes on along the minus strand of JBBRCF010000041.1, from coordinate 24,025 downwards.
TCGTGCGTTTTCTGCACCCGGATCCTGCGTGGTTCCAGACGGCCGAAGACCGGTTCCTGACCGTGAGCAGGGTGTTAACCGGCTCCGATGCCCTTTCGGCCGATGTCGCCGAACGCATCCAGAAGCTGCTGACCGACTGGGTGGAACGGCTCGAATCGAAGCTCGCCGGCCTTGCCAGTGCGATGCAAGAAGCAGGCGACAGCCGCGTCACGCAACTCTGCGGCCTGAGCGACGATTAGGTAGCCTTCGCCCTCCAATCAGCGATGCCATGGTATCAGGGATATGTGGGAGAGCCGTCCAACAGCGTTCTGCAAGACGACGCGGTGTTCGCGATCTTTCTCGAGGCCCAGGCCTACGTCAAGGTTTCGGACATCGTTCCGCTTCCGGCTTATCCGCGCGGCGCCGCGGGATGGTGGAAGGCGGTTCCCGATGGGGTCGATGCGTCCGATCTTCCGATAGGCGCAGACATCTTGGATTTCCGGCCCCGGGACGACTATCAGATCGCGGCAACCGACCCGGCATGGTGCTCATATGCGGCCGGTGAATATGACGATACCCATTCGGCAAAAGCGACAATCGTCGGGGGATCCGGCCCTGCATCCGATGCAAATACGGGAGATCAATGATAACCGAATATGATGCAGACGTGATCGTCGTCGGATCGGGCTCTCGCGGCAGCCTGACCGCACAAGAGCTTGCCCGCGCGGGTCGCAGCGTGATCGTGCTGGAGGCCGGACCCGAGACGCCCGACCGGAAGATCACCGAGAACTATCGCACACGGCGTCATGATCCATATCAGTGAAGTGCCGTGCCCGCGTGTTATCTTGCGGCTTGATGACAGGAGATACCGATGGTTGCGCTTCCCTTTGACGATGCCAGTTTCGAGGAACTTGTGTTGCGATCCGACGCCGTGTCGGCGAAGGAGGGCGTCGTTATTCCCGACCTTGGCGGCAACGCCTCGGACGACGAGGTGGCCGAGACCCTGCAGGAAACCGAGAGCGATCCGAGCCGTGACGAGATCACGCAAGAGATCGAAAGCATGAATGATGAGCAAAAGGACGCGCTGGTCGCGCTGTTCTGGATCCGTCGTGGCGACGCGGAACGTGCGGAACGGGAGCGGACCAAGGCGCTTGCCCGCCAACAGCACGAGGGGTTGGTGAGCCGCTATTTGCTTGGTCAACCAGAATTTGGGGAGTTCCTGACGGAAGGTTTGGAGAAGATGCTGGAATATGGTGTCGATTGATGCAAGCGCCAGTCCTTTTAACCGCGTGACAATCGGGTTTTGCTGTTGCGCAAGTATGGGTCTGCCCAACGGCCAGCAGCAGTGAACGCCCTGTCCCAGTTCGAACTTGTGGCAATCCTGCTGTTTCTCACGGCCACGTTCAGTTGGGTCAATATCCGGCTGGCACTTTTGCCGCATACCATCGGCCTGCTTGTCATGGGGCTTGGCGCCTCGCTTTTGGTCATCGGGGCCGAGGCTGCGGTGCCGTGGTTGGCAAACCACGAAGATCTGCCCGGACTGGTAGGCCAGTTCAATTTCCAGGGAACAGTCCTTGAGGGCATGCTCGCATTCCTCCTGTTTGCGGGCGCGCTTCAAGTCGATGTGGTTGGTTTGCGCAGCCGAGCCGTGACCATCGGCGCGATGGCGACCATAGGTGTTTTGGTCTCAACTGCAATCATCGGATGTGGCGTGTGGGCGGCGGCCGACCTTTTAGGTGTTCCTGTATCATTGCCTTGGGCGCTTGTTTTCGGCGCACTGATCAGCCCCACCGACCCTGTCGCGGTTCTGGCGACGCTGAAGAAGGTCGAGGTGCCGGAAGACCTTCAGATCGTCATGACAGGCGAAACGCTGTTCAACGACGGTGTTGGCGTGGTGCTTTTTTCCGTGCTTGTGCACGCAGCTCTTGGCGACAACCTTGATGCCGTGCAGGTCGGGCAAATGTTTCTGGTGGAAGCCTTGGGCGGTGCAGTGCTTGGCGCAGTCACTGGCTATTTCGCTCACCGCGCCATGCGCGCCATCGACGGCTATTCGATCGAGGTCCTGATATCGCTGGCGCTGGTCATGGGAACCTATGCGATCGCCTCCAGACTGGGGGTCAGCGGCCCGCTGGCCGTTGTCGTCGCGGGATTGCTGGTCGGAAGCAGGGGGCCGCGCGAGGCGCTGAGCGATCAGACCCAGCGGTACCTTTTCGGCTTCTGGACGTTGATCGACGAAATGCTGAACTCGGTGCTGTTCCTGCTGATCGGGCTGGAAGTTCTGGTTCTGCGGTTCGAACCTGCGTTTGGTTGGCTGATGGCGCTGGCCATACCGTTGGTGCTGATCGCAAGGCTGGCAGCCGTCAGCGGTCCGGTCCTGCTGCTTGGGCTCTTCCGCAAGTTCGCGCGTGGCACCATCCTGGTGCTGACCTGGGGCGGCCTGCGGGGTGGCATTTCGGTAGCGCTGGCGCTATCCTTGCCAGAGGTCGCAGAGAAATCCGCGCTTTTGGCTGCAACATATGCTGTGGTTCTGTTCACCCTGATTGTTCAGGGGCTGAGCCTACGGGCCGTGATCAATCGAGTGGTGCGGTGATCGGCGTCGATCAGGGTTTACGGCCCAAACCTCACGACGCTGCCATCAAACCACGCAGTCTGACGGAAACTGTCAGCCCCGCCTGACCACGACAAAGAAGGAGTTGTTCATGGCTGCCTCATTTTCGATGACCCGCGTCACTGCCTTCTGGCGGCGGCTGAACTCCAGCTTCAGTCTCGTTCCCGCAGTCGTGGCTTAATTAGCTGTGGCGCTTTCGTTTCTGATCGTCGAGCTCGCCGCTCTGCGTGGTGTGGACCAGACGGACGATCCGAGCGCGTCCTTTACGTTCGGACCGGAGGGGCTTCGGGCGATCCTGTCGGTCATCGCAAGTTCGATGATCACGTCGGCCAGCCTGATCTTTTCGATCACGATGCAGTCGTTGCAGCTTGCCTCATCGCAGTTCGTGCCGCGGGTGATATCCGTCGCAGGTAGTGCCCTCTCGGACCATCATCGAAGGGTTGTGTCCATCGCGTCAATCAGACGCTCGCGAAAATGCAGCGCAATCGAATTCATTGACTTTTTGCCAGAGAAGGTTCGACCGCAGTCCCACCCCCTCCGCCATAATCCATACCAGCGACGGCAGATATTTCATTCAATTCATGCGGTCAGGCGTGGGCAATGTCCGCCGGGTCATATTGATTGCCCGATTGCCGGTCGAGTTTTCACGCTCCATTTGCCACACGTCAGGCACCACTCTCCGCAACGCTGGCATGGCCACAGAGATTGCCAGCGCGCTTTGCCGGTCGGTCAGTTGGCCCGCAACCGCCAGCCTGATGCAAGGGTGCGCGTGGCCCGGCTTTATTGCAATGCCTGATTGCAGCGCGGTGCGATAACAGTCTTGGTGTCAGAAGCTGTGACGGGGCCGATCTGCATGGCCTCATTTCTGTTTCGAATTGCAATCACACCTCGCTGCAGAGGCTGCAAGCGCAGAAAAATCGCCTGATCCGTTTGCGTTCGGGGGCTTGTTCAGATTGGTCCGGTCTGCACTGCATTGCGGCCTTGATCTGCAGGGCCAAACGTTTCAACGGACGCGCTATTTGTTCACTCATGCCCTCGACAAGTTTTTGAGCAGTGACCGTTAGCGTTAACACACTTTCACGAATCATAACCAATATGTTAACGTGGGTCATGGGTCGGATGATTGTTGAGCAATCTGCCCCAAAATGTGGCTTTGATTTGGCTTATTTAGAAGAATTTTGAAAGGGCGAAAAATGTCAATCGTAACCGCACCTCTGGGTGCTTTCGGCGGGTTCGGCGGCCGGTTCAAGGGGGTCCTTGCGGCTCTTGCGACCAGTATCGCCCTGCTCGCGCCCGGCCTTGCTTCGGCGGCCGGCACCGTGTCGTTTACCACTCCGGTCGATGGCTCATCCGCTCCGGTCGGCACACTTGTCACGCCCACCGGCAACGCCTCGGGGACCGGCACCGGCGGTTCGGGTCTGGACCTGGTTCTGGTGCTCGATTCTTCGGGGTCGATGAGCAGTTTCAATTCAGGAAAGACACGCCAGCAGTGGCAACGGGATGCCGCCATTGCCTTGGTGAATTCGCTGCCAACCAGCACCTCGTCGGTGTCGATCGTCGAATTCGACAGCGATGCCAACGTGGTGATCGGCCTGACACCACTGATCCCGGCGGCCAACATCAACAGCATCATCGCCGCGATCAACGGCGTCAATGCGAACGGCGGTACAAACATCCCGTCGGGTATTGCGGCTGCGACCACGGTTCTGACCGGTGCAGGTCACACCGCAGGACGTTCACAGCAGATGGTCGTTATTTCAGATGGGTCCACATCGGGCGACGTGGTGGCGGCGGCGCAGTCGGCGCTTGCGGCCGGTGTCGACAACATTCATTCGGTGGCGATCCCGGGCGCTGACGTCAATACGATGCAGGCGATAGCCACCAACGGCAACGGCTTCTTTGCCAACTTTACCGATCCGGCAAACCTGGCCAACATCGCCGGCGTTTTCTCTGGCACCAGCGGCAGCCTTGTCGGCGTCAGCAAGATCGTCGTCACCCTGCCCGATGGCACCGTGATCGACCCGAACGCGATTTCGGGCATCGGGTCGTTTAACGTTGCCCAAGCCTTTGCGCTTCAGCTGGGTGCAAACACCTGGACGGTGCAGGCGTTCTTTGACGATGGCACGACTGATACCGCTACCGTCACGGTCAATGGCACCGATGGCACACAGCCGCCGGTCGTTCCGCTGCCGGCGAGCTTGCCGCTGCTGCTGCTGGGTCTCGGTGCGCTTGGCATCGCCCGCCGCCGCAATGCCTGATCCCCTTGATCTGCCGGGGCCGTTGCGGCCCGGGCAGATCGCACAAACCAAAAGGGGCGCCGACGGATCGTCCGGTGCCCCTTTTTATATGACGCCGCATGGCCGATATTGGCCGCAATGTGGCCGCCCGCCGTTTCAACCGGATTTCAACCATGACATTTGCTTGCCTGTTGCGCCTGTCTGCCGCGCTTTTGGTTGCCGCGTCGGCGGCGTCTGCCTCGACCCTGTCCGATGGCGCTTTCGGTGACCTGCGGCCGGGGTCGCTGGTTGATCCCGGTGTCACCAGCCTGTCCCCAGCAAACCTTGCTGCCATTGCAGCCGCGCGTCAAAACTTTGATCAGGCGGTCGGGTTGCTGGAACAGGAACTGCGCACCGATGCCGCCTATGGCAGTATCCTGGCCGTCGCCGAGGACCTCAGAATCTATGCTCCGAACGATGCGCGGGTGTTCTGGCTGCATGCCATTGCGCTGGCGGCGACCGGCGATCTAGTTGCTGGACGGGCCGCGGCCGAAACCGCTGCTGCCCTGCCAAAAGGGCCGGACGGTATCCTGCCGCTGCTGGCCCGGGCCATGATCGCCTATCGCGACGGCCGCCCGGCCGAGGCCGAGGCGCTGTTGGTCCAAGCCACCATCGCGGCGCCCGACCATCCCTATGCGCACAACCTTCTTGGTACGGTGCGGTCGAGCGAAGGTCAGGCGGGTTCGGCTGCTGACAGCTTTCGCAAGGCGGCGTCACTGGCCCCGGAAACCCCGATGTTCCAGCGCAACCTCGGTCTGGCCGAACTGGCGCTTGGGCGGGCCGGTCCGGCTCTGGCGGCCATGAACGCCGCGATTGCGCTCGACCCGGCCGATTGTCTGTCGCTGACCGCCAGCGCACAGGTTCAGGCCGCGCTCCAGAAGTTTGCCGAAGCCGAAGCGACCCTGCGCCCTTGCGTTGAAATCGCTGCCCCGCAGATGGCGGCCGTGGGGTATCTGGTCGAACTGCAAATCCGCCAGAACCGGTTTGAAGATGCCCTGACGACCATCGACGCGAACGCCAGAAGCCTGCCGGATGCGACGGCCCTGAGGGTCGAGGTTCTGCTGCGCCTTGCCCGCCCGGCCGACGCGCTGACGGCATTGGGTGCGGCCGGGGCCGACAGTCAGGCCACGCGCCTGCGCCGCGCGTTGGCCATCGCCATGAACGGCGATCCTGCGGCTGCATCGGCAATCGCCCGCGATTTATCCAGAGCGCAGCCGTCTGATGCGGGCCTCGCGTTGATCGGCGTTGCCCTGGCGGTGGCTGCCGCAGAAGCCCCCGACCCTGCCGCGGTGGCGCGCGTGGCGGCCGATCCGGATCTTGCGGCCACCGGTGCCGCCTTTGCGGCGTTGTCGGCCCCGGCAGACCAGATGGCCAAAATCGCGGCCCGCGCGGACAACCTGCTGCCGGGGGTCCAGTTTGTTGGTGTCCCGGCCTCTGACTGGGTGGCGCTTGCGCAACCCGCCAACCGCCGGTCCGCCGCGTTGGGGCTTTTGTGGTTGATGCGCGGCAACGATCTTGCGGCCCGCGGGGCGTTTGCTGCGGTTTCAGGCGAGGTTCACCTGGTGCGCTACCTCGATGCCATCGCTGCAACCCGGCTTGGTGATCGTCAGGTTGCCGCGACCGGCCTTGCCGCTACGGCGGCGGCGGTGCCGGAGTTCTATTCGGCGCAGATGATGATGGGCGAACTGGAAGCCGGGCGCGGACGGCTGCCCGAGGCCTTTGGGCATTACCGCAATGCGGTGGCCCAGGTCGAGGATGGCGGCGCGTTGATGCGCGTTGCGCTGCTCGGCGATACCCTGAACGAGACCGATGTCGCCGAAGACGCGCTGCGCCGGTTCATCGCGCTGTTTCCCGACTCGTTCATCGGCTACAACCAGTTGGCGTGGCTGTTCATCCAGCGCGAGGTTCGCCTTGATGAGGCGCTGGTGCTTGCACAGCAAGCCGACCAGCTGCAGCCGGGCAACGCCAGTGTGCTGGATAACCTCGGGTGGGTCCGGTTCCTGAATGGCGATGCCGCAGGCGCGCTGGACACGCTGCGCGAGGCCAACCGGATATCCGGCAGCAGCAATCCCGACATCGTCTATCACCTTGCTGCAACCGAGGCCAAGGCAGGCTCGAAGGACGCAGCCAAGGCGCTGCTGCTGCGCTTTGGCGATCTGGGGACCGCCAGCCATCCGGCGGCGGACAAGGCCCGCGCGTTGCTGGAAACCCTGCAATGATGCCGGCGGTGTTCAGGGCGTGAAGTCTGAACGCCTTTCGCGCGTCCGATGAACCGAGCCACGTCGACGCCATACGGCTCCGCTGGTGGCGGAACGGGCTTGCATTATTCCATGGCCTGATGCGCAGTTGGGCATTGCGGCATGGCAATGGGGCGATCCGCGCGGGCCATGCGCCTGACTTGCGCGCGTGATCTGCAGGCGTGACCTGCGCACGTGACGATCGAAAGGGAAATCGGGCATGATCCTTGTGACGGGATTTCAGGGATATGGCGGGCGCAGCGCAAATCCGTCCGAACAGGTGGCGCGGGCGCTGGACCGGACGCGGATCGGCGGCGCGACGATTCACGGGCAAGTCCTGCCGGTGGATTTCCGGGCGATGTGCCGTCTGATGCCCGCGCTGATCGACGACCTGCGGCCGCGGGTGATCGTGTCGCTGGGGCTGTGGCCGGGTGAGGCGATGCTGCGGATCGAACGGGTGGCCGCCAACTGGTCCTGGTTCAAACTGCCCGATGCTGCGGCGCATCGCCAGAACGGCCGGGTAATCGACGCCGGGCCCGACGGATATCTGTCCACCTTGCCCGCCGACCGGATGCAGGCTGCGGTGCGCGCGGCCGGGTTGCCCTGTCGGCAATCGGGCAGCGCGGGAACCTACCTGTGCAATGCCACGTCCTATGTCACGTTGCACCATTGCGCGGCACATCACCCGGACACTCTCGCGGGCTTTGTGCACTTGCCGTATCTGCCCACACAGGTCGCCGAACTGCAGGATCAGATCGCCAGCGATGGCCTGGTCGAGGCGCATCAGCGCGCCGATTACGCCTCGATGCACCTTGATGACATGATCGCCGGCGTTCGGATCGGGATCGAAGCCGCATGGACCGAGTCGCAGGGTAAATCCGCATGACGGTGGCACAATCTGCCGCGATTACCGCCGGTTGCGGTGCGCTATGCCTGAAATTCGGGCGGAAAACCGGCAATGTCCCGCGCAACTAGCATTTTTGTAAGCATAGGCGGCTTCGTTGAAAAGGCCATTGACAGTTTTTCGTCCTGCCGCGTAGGCTTGCGCTTAACAGAACAAGTGTTCGATTTCCAAATTTGTCCATCAATAAAAACTCGGCTCTGCGGTCTGACGGACCGGCAGCCGAACCTGAGCGGGAGCGCGCGTGATGTCGGTGTTCGCAAGTCTGATCATCCTTCTGGTCATCGCGGTTCTGGGTATCCTTTTTCTGAACCGTTACTATCGCAAGGCCACACGCGAAATCAGCCTGGTGCGGACCGGTGCCGGGGGGCAGCGGGTTGTGTTGGACGGCGGCTGTATCGCCCTGCCCTTTCTGCACAAGGTGTCCGAAGTGAACATGCGGACCACCAAGCTGGAAATCGAACGGCTGGGCCCGAAATCCATCATCACAAAAGACCGTCTGCGGGTCGATGTGGGGGCGGAATTCTACGTGCGGGTCCGGGCCACCGCAGAAGGCGTCGCGACCGCGGCGCAGGCGCTGGCGGGAAAATCGTTCCGGTCCGCCGATCTGGCCGAGATCCTCGAAGGCAAGCTGGTCGACGCCATGTTGTCGGTTGCTGCCCGTTATACGATGGATGACCTGCAGGACAACCGCGCCGGCTATGCGCGCGAAGTGTCAGATGTGCTGTCCGATAATCTGGCGCAGAACGGTCTGCTGCTGGAATCGGTATCGCTGACGCGGATCGACCAGACACCGTTTCATGCGCTGGACGAAAACAACGCCTTCAACGCGCTGGGGATGCGCCGTCTGGCCGAGATCATCGCGGTCAACAAGAAAGAACGTGCCGTGATCGAGGCCGATGCCGAAGTGGCGGTGCGGCAAAGCCAGCTGGACGCCACCAAACGCAAGCTGACGATCAGCCGCGAAGAAGAAGAGGCGATGATCACCCAACAGCGCGAGATCGAGATCGCCCGCTCGCGGTCGATCGCGGAAACCGCCGAAGAACAGGCCACATCGGAAAAGCGCCGCGAAACCGCGCGGATTTCCCGCGAACGCGAAGTGCGCCTGACGGAAATCGGCAAGGACCGCGAATTGCGCGAACAGATGCTGGCCTCGGAATTGTCGACCGCAATGGCCACGACCGACAATGCGGTGCGTATGGCCGCCAAGCGGGTCGAAGAGGCTCATGCCGAAGCCGCCGCAATCAACGCGACCGCCGCCGGTGCCGAGGCCGAGGAACGGGTCCGGACCATTCGCGAACAGGGTGCCGCCGACCGCGAAAAGGTTGTGGCGCTGATCCGGGCCGCAGAACAGGCCGAGGTCGATGATACCCGTGTCCGGTCCGAAGTCGGCACGTTGCTGGCGATGGCCGAGGCAGAGGCAAAGGCCACGCTGGACCGCGCGCAGGCGCAAAAGGCCAGACTGCTTGCCGAAGCCGAGGGCCGCACCGCCGTCATCACCGCCGAAAACAGCCAGAGCAACGAACTGATGGCGATGAAGCTGGACGAAGCCCGCATCCGCACCCTGCCCGATGTGGTCGAACGGATGCTGAAGCCCGCCGAAAAGATCGAAAGCATCCGCATCAACCATATCACCGGGATGGGCCGCGCTGGCGGCGAAGGTGGTGGTGGCAACGACGGTGGCACGGTCAACCAACTGGTTGATGGCGTGTTGTCGATGGCACTGCAACTACCCGCTGTGCAGCGTCTGGGCGAAGAAGTTGGCATGAATATCGGCGACGGTGTCCGCGGTGTTGCGGCACAACTGGATCGCCGCAGCAGCGGGGCGTCTCGCGCCCCGAAAACGGATGGCAAAACGTCCGAGTCCAAAGACTGATCCGGTTTTGCCCGCAACGGGCACCGCAGATGTTGAAACCCAACAGGAGAGAATGACATGACTTTTTCGCGTAGAAGCTTTCTGGCCGGATCCTCCGCGCTGGCGCTGTCCTCGGTCCCGGTCATCGGCCGGGCGCAAAGCACCGACAAGATCATCTTCGCCTCGATCCTCGACCTGTCCGGGGGTCTGGACATCTATGGCACCGCGATGGCCGATGCCACCGCACTTGCCATCGATGACATCAACGCCGCTGGCGGTTTGATGGGCAAAGAGGTCGAGCTGAAGATGTACGACGCACAGTCGACCATCCAGTTCTACACCCAATATGCAACGCAGGCCGCAGCGGGCGACCGCGCCGCAACCGTGCATGGCGGGATCACGTCGGCCAGCCGCGAGGCGATCCGCCCGACGCTGGCGCGGTTCAAGACGTTGTATTTCTACAATACCCAGTACGAAGGCGGCGTCTGCGATTTCAACAACTTCTGCACCGGGTCCACGCCCGCACAGACGGTGGCCAAGGTCGTGCCGTATGCGATGAACAAATGGGGCAAGAAAGCCTACATCATCGCCGCCGACTACAACTATGGCCAGATCATCGCGCAGTGGGTGGAACGGTTCGTCAAGGAAAACGGCGGCGAAACGGTCGCCATCGAGTTCTTCCCGCTGGATGTCACCAACTTTGGCCCGACCATCAACAAGATCCAGCAGGCCAAGCCCGACATGGTGTTCTCGGGGCTGGTCGGCGGCGCGCATGTGTCGTTTTATCGCCAGTATGCGGCAGCCGGCATGAACAAGGAAATCCCGATCGCATCGACCACCTTCGGCATTGGCAACGAACACAAGCTGATCTCGGCCGAAGAGGGCAACGGGCTGCTGGCGGCCTATTCCTATTTCGAGGGCGTGCAGAACCCTGAAAACACTGCCTTCCTGGCGCGGATGGATGCCAAGTTCGGCGCAAAGCGCGCCACGATGAACGAGCTGACCGTGCGGTCCTACGAGGGCGCTATGCTGTGGGCCGAGGCGGTCAAGCTGGCGAACAGTGTCGATCACGCCGAGGTGTCGGCGGCGCTGAGATCCGGTCTGACTTACAACGGTCCGTCCGGCCCGATCACCATCGACCCGCAGACCAACCACGCGATCCAGAACGTGGTGCTGGGCGAGCTGCAGAACCAGGAGTTCAACATCGTCGAAAGCTTTGTCGCGCAGCCGCCGTCGGACACGCAGCTGGTCTGCGACCTGAACGCAAACCCGACGCTGTCCACCTTCTATTTCGAAAACGGTCTGGCGGCCGCCGGGATCAAGTGATCCGGGCGCGTTTGCTGATCTGACCCGCGTCCGGGGTCGCAAGACCCCGGCGCATCTCTGAAATGTCCCGCATCCGGATGTGCCCGGTCCCGGCGTGACCCAGACCAAGACGGAGAGCCCATTGGATCTCGTGGCTGCAATCGGCCTGCAACTTGTCTATGTTATCGCGAACCTCGCGCTGATCAGCCTGGGGCTTGCGATCATCTTTGGCATGATGCGGGTGATCAACCTGGCGCATGGCGAGTTTCTGATGCTGGGCGGCTATACCGTCGTGGTGGCAACCAATGCGGGCGTCAATATCTGGGTAGCGATGCTGATCCTCGCGCCGCTGGTGGTCGGGATCATCGGCGTCATCGTGGAACGGCTACTGATCCGCTGGCTGTATGGGCGCATGGTGGACACGTTGCTGGCCACATGGGGGCTGTCGCTGCTGCTGGTCGGGCTGGTCACGTCGATCTTTGGTGCGTCCACGGCCACCACCGTCGCGCCGCCGCTGGGCGCGATCAAGATCGGCACCTATTCCGCCTCGGGCTATGAGGTGTTCCTGATCCTGATAACCATCGTGCTGCTGGTTCTGGTCTGGCTGACGCTGCGCTATACCAAACTGGGCTTGCTGGCCCGCGGCACAATGCAGAACGCGGAAATGGCGTCATCGTTGGGGGTATCGACCAGCCGCATCTATATGATCACCTTCGGGTTGGGGGCGGCCGTGTCGGGGTTGGCGGGCGGATTGCTGGCGCCGATGACCGGGGTGCTGCCCACCATCGGGGCCACTTATATCGCCAAGGCCTTTATCACCGTGATTTCGGGCGGGTCCGCCATTCTGGCGGGTACTGCGGCCGGATCGGTCCTGCTGGGCGGGTTGAACGGCATCTTTTCCTTTGTCGCGGGATCGACCTTTGGCGAGATTGCGCTGTTGCTGGCGGCCATTGTCCTGCTGCGTCTGATGCCACGCGGCATCACCGGCCGCTTCTTTCGGAAATCGCTATGAACAACATCATGTTGCGACAGATGCGCCCGACCTTTTTCTATGCCCTGCTAGGGCTGGTATTCATGTTCGCCGCCCCGCAGGTGCTGCAACTGTTCACCATCATCAACCTGACCACAGCGATTTCTCTCGCCGTGCTGGCGCTGAGTCTGGCGCTGATCTGGGGCTATGGCGGCATCCTGTGTTTCGGGCAGGTCGCGTTTTTCGGGCTGGGTGCCTATGCCTACACGATTTCGGCAATCAACTTTGGCGACTCGACGCCGGCGATCCTGATGGCGGTTCTGGTCACATCGGCCTTTGCGGCGGCCCTAGGATATTTCATCTTTTTCGGTCGCGTGTCGGATGTGTATCTGGGCGTGATCACCCTGACGGTGACGCTGATCTTCTTTTCGCTGATCCGGCGCACGTCGGGGCCGGAATACAAGATCGGCAATGCGCTCTTGGGCGGGTTCAACGGCGTGTCGTCTCCACCGATCAACCTGCCGTGGAACACCAGCAGTTTCCTGTTTCCGGAACAGGTGTTCTACGTCGCCATGGCCGCGCTGATCCTGTGCTATCTGTTTGTCGGCTGGCTGGTGAACACCCGGTTTGGCCGCGTCTGTGTGGCAATCCGGGAAAACGAATTGCGCGCGGAACTGCTGGGCTATGACACGCGGCTGTACAAACTGGGCATCTTCACCATCGGGGCCGGCATTGCCGCCATCGGGGGCGTGCTGTTTTGCAACGGCGTTGGGCGGATCACGCCGGATGTGTTCAGCCTGTACAATGCGGCGCTGACGATCATCTGGGTGATCGTGGGCGGGCGCGGCACGCTGATCGGGCCGGTGGGGGCGACATTCGCCCTGTTCTACCTGACCTCTGCGCTGGGGGGCCAAAGCGTCCTGAACAATAATCTGGTGCTGGGCGTGATCCTGATCGTCTTTGTGTTGCTGGTGCCCAAGGGCGTCGCCCCGACGGTGGTTGATTGGGTGAATGCGCGGCGCCAAAAGGCTCCGACACGGGCAAAACGGCGCAAAAGCGCGCGGACGGAGCGGATGGAATGACCCGGCAACGTGGCGATGTGGTGGTCGAAACGCGCGGCCTGTGCATGCATTTCGGTGGCGTGCGCGCTGTGGATCAGGTGGATTTCACCCTGTTCGACCGCGAATTGCGCTGTCTGATCGGGCCGAACGGCGCGGGTAAATCGACGTTCTTCAAATGCCTGACGGGTCAGTTGATCCCGACGGCGGGCGAAGTGCTGATCCGGGGGCAAGTCATGACCGGGGCCGAACCGTTCGACGTGGCCAGCCTTGGTGTCGGGATCAAGACGCAAGTGCCGAACGTGTTCGACGGGCTGAGCGTCGATGAAAACATCTGGATTTCCGCGCGTCGCTGGCACGATGACCGCCGCGCCCGCACCCTGACCGCCGAAACGATCGAGCGGCTGCAACTGGGTGAAATCCGCCGGATGCAATTGGGCCGTCTGGCGCACGGCCAGCGGCAGTGGGTCGAACTGGGCATGGTTGTGGCCGCCGAACCGTGGCTGGTGCTGCTGGACGAACCTGCCGCCGGAATGACCCACGAGGAAACCTATCGCACCGCCGAATTGATCGAAGAGATCAACAAGACAGCGGCGCTGATCGTGGTCGAACATGACATGCAATTCATCCGGCTGATCTCGCGCACGGTCACACTGTTTCATGAAGGCGGCATCCTGATGGAGGATACGATGGACGCCATTTCGGCGGACAAGCGGGCGCGCGAAGTCTATCTGGGGCACCGCGCATGACCCCGCTGCTGAAGGTATCGGGCCTGCGCGCCGGATATGGCCGGGTGCCGGTGCTGCATGGGATCGATCTGACCGTCAACGAAGGCGAGATCCTGGGCGTGCTGGGCCATAACGGCATGGGCAAATCGACGCTGTTGAAAACGCTGATGGGGATCATTCCGTCCTCGGGCGGCAGCATGGTGTTTGATGGTCAGGACATGGTGCGCATGCGGTCATCCGGCCGGGCGCAACTGGGTATCGGTTATGTGCCGCAAGGCCGGGGGATTTTCCCGAACCTGACGGTGCGCGACAACCTGCGGATGGGGGTCGCGGCGCATGATCTGGACGAAGACACGGCGATCGACCGCGTTATGGCTGATTTCCCGCGTCTGGAACGCCTGCTGGACCGCGAAGGCGGCGCATTGTCGGGCGGTGAACAGCAATTGCTGGCGCTGGCGCGCTGTCTGGTGTCCGAGCCGGACCTGATCCTGCTGGACGAACCGACCGAAGGCATTCAGCCGTCGATCATCGACGAGATCATCGATCTGCTGAAGGAATTGAACCGCCGCGAGGGGTTGAGCATCGTTCTGGTCGAACAGAGCCTTGATTTCATCACCGCGTTGTCGGACCGCGTGCTGCTGATCCAGAAGGGCAGGATCATGGGCGAAGTGGCGGGGTCCGATGCCGCCGATCCGGCCCTGATCGAGGAGTTCACCGGTTTCGGCGCTGGGACCGGCAAGCCCGCAAAACCCGCGTCATCGGCCATCACGGCGCTGAAAACTGACCGTCTGCCGGCCCCGCCACATCACGGTGCGGCCAAGACGGACAGCCACCGGAACGGGGCCCCGAAACCGGTGACGCCCGCCGCCAGACCTGACGCAAAATCCGCAACACGGCCCGCAGCGCCTGCAACGTTGCCAGAAAGGATGTTCTACATGACTGTCCAACGCCCCACCCATGCGCAGATGAAGACCGTTGTCGCCGAATTGGGCATGAACATGTCGGACGCCCGCGTTCAGGAATTTCTGGATGTGATGCAGGGCACGCTGGATGCCTATGACGTTGTGGATGCGCTGCCGGATTTCCTGCCGCCGGTACTGTATCCCCGCACGTCGGGGTATCGCCCCACCGCCGAAGAAAACCCGATGAATGCGTGGTACGTGAAAACCGACATCCGGGGCGCGCCGCGCGGCCCACTCTTGGGCCGGACCATCGCGCTGAAGGACAACGTCTGTCTGGCGGGCGTGCCGATGATGAACGGTGCGGCCACGCTGAAGGGCTATACGCCGGATATCGATGCCACCATCGTCACCCGGTTGCTGGATGCGGGCGCGACCATCGTCGGCAAGGCGCATTGCGAGTATTTCTGCTTGTCGGGTGGCAGCCATACCAACGCCACCGGCGCGGTCCATAACCCGCACAAGCACGGTTATTCCGCGGGCGGGTCGTCATCGGGGTCCGGCGCGCTGGTGGGTGCGGGGCTGGTGGACATGGCCATCGGCGGCGATCAGGGCGGATCGATCCGGATGCCCGCGTCGTTCTGTGGCGTCTACGGGATGAAACCCACGCATGGTCTGGTGCCTTATTCCGGGATCATGCCGATCGAAAACACCATCGACCATACCGGGCCGATGACCCAGACCGTGATGGACAACGCCCTGATGCTGGAAGTCATCGCAGGGGCCGACGGGCTGGACCCGCGCCAGTATGACGTTGTCACCGACCGCTACACGGCGTCCGTCAATCGCGGCGTGTCCGGCCTGCGGATCGGCGTGGTCAAGGAAGGTTTCGGCCACGCATCGTCCGAGTCGGATGTGGACGCCAAGGTGCGCGCCGGGGCCGACGTGCTCCGCCGTCTGGGCGCAACCGTCGATGACATCTCGATCCCGTGGCACCTGCATGGCATCTCGATCTGGACGCCGATCGGGCTGGAAGGGTTGACCAACCAGATGATGATGGGCAACGGGTTCGGCACCGGCTGGGAGGGGCTCTATACCACGTCGCTGCTGGATTATCATTCCAACTGGCGGTCGCGCGCGGACGAGTTGTCGGACACACTCAAGATCTCGATGCTGGTCGGGCAATACCACCTGAAACACACGCGCGGGCGTTACTATGCCAAGGCGCAGAACCTGTCGCGGCAGCTGCGCGGGGAATACAACAAGGTACTGGCGTCCTATGACCTGCTGTTGATGCCGACCACGCCGATGAAGGCAACACCGCTGCCGCCTGCGGATTCCAGCCTTGCACTGTGGTGCCAGCGCGCCTTTGAAATGCTGCCCAACACCGCACCGTTCGACGTCACTGGGCATCCGGCGATGTCGATCCCCTGCGGGATGTCGGACGGGTTGCCCGTCGGGCTGCAACTGGTCGGGCGGCGCTATGAGGAAAGCACGATCTACCGCGCCGCCGGGGCCTTTGAACAGGCCGGCAACTGGCGCACGATGTAACGCCGGAAAGGAAACCCCGGATCATGTCGCCAAGGGTTACTTCGCGGCCGGGCATCCGCCCGGCAAACGGGCTGTCACATGTGGCAGGCGCCACCGACCGCCCGTTGATCGACGCGACCATCCCCGGCTTTCTGGCCGAGGTGGTGCGCCGGCACGGCCATCGCACGGCGGCGGTGTTCCGGCAGACCGGCGACCGCTGGACCTATGCCGAATTTGCCGGGCTGATTGACCGGCTGGCGGCGGGGTTGCTGGCCATCGGGGTCTACAAGGGTGACCGCGTTGGCATCTGGTCGCCCAACCGGCCCGAATGGCTGCTGGCCCAGTTTGCCACCGCGCGGATCGGCGCGATTTTGGTAAACATCAACCCGGCCTACCGCACCTCCGAGTTGGATTATGCTTTGAACAAGGCGGGGGTGTCCTGCCTGATCATGGCGCCGCAATTCAAGACGTCAGATTATATGGGCATGCTGGCCGAACTGGCCCCGGAAATGGCCGACTGCCCTCCCGGCCGACTGCGCGCCGCGCGGCTGCCGCAACTACGCGCGGTAGTGCAGATGGGGCCCAAACCCCGCCCCGGCGCAATGGCCTTTGAAGACCTGATGGATCGCGGCAATCGCGCAGTACGCACGCGTCTGGACGCCATCACCGCCACGCTGAAACCGGATGACGCCATCAACATCCAGTACACCAGCGGCACGACAGGCGCACCCAAAGGCGCGACGCTAAGTCACCGCAACATCGTCAACAACGCGATTTCCACCGCGCGCGCGATGCGCCTGCAACCCGGCGAGGGGCTGTGCATCCCGGTTCCGTTCTATCATTGTTTTGGCATGGTACTGGGCAATCTGGCAGCCTGTGCCTATGGCGCCGCGATGGTCATTCCGGGCGAGGCTTTTGATCCCGGCGATACGCTGGCCGCCATTGCGGATGAAGGTTGCGCAGGCGTCCACGGCGTGCCGACGATGTTCCAGGCCATGCTGGATCACGCCGATTTCGCCAGTTTCGACCTGCGCAGCCTGCGCACCGGCATCATGGCAGGGGCGCCCTGCCCGGAACCGCTGATGCGCCGCGTGATCGACCACATGCACTGTCATCAGATCACCATCGCCTATGGCATGACCGAAACCAGCCCGGTGTCCTTCCAGTCGGCAGTGGATGATCCGGTGAACCGGCGCGTGGCCACCGTCGGCCGCATCCAGCCGCATGTGGAATGCAAGGTGGTGGGGCCAGACGGCCGCACCCTGCCCATCGGGCAGCAGGGCGAAATGCTGACGCGCGGCTATCTGGTGATGAAGGGCTACTGGAACGATCCCGACCGTACTGCCGAGACCGTGCGCCGCGGCTGGATGCATACCGGCGATCTGGCCACCATCGACGCCGAAGGCTATTGCCGCATCACCGGGCGGTCCAAGGACATGCTGATCCGGGGTGGCGAAAACGTCTATCCGGCCGAGATCGAAGAATTTCTGGCCACTCATCCCGATATCTCGCAGGCGCAGGTGTTTGGCCTGCCTGATCCGAAATATGGTGAAGAAGTTGCGGTCTGGGTCATCCTGCGCCCCGGCGCCGCCATGACCCCGGAGATGTTGCGCGACTGGTGCCGTGGCCAGATCGCGCATTACAAGGTGCCGCGCCATGTGCGGTTCGTGGCCGATATTCCAATGACGGTCACCGGCAAGCCGCAGAAATTCGTGATGCGGGACAAGATGATGGCCGAAATGGGTGTGAAAGCCTGATCTGAAAGGACAAACCCATGTTCACGCTGACCGCTGTCTTGCGTGCGAAGCCGGGGCATCAGGACGCCGTAAATGCGGCCCTGCTGCGGGTTGGCGAATATGTGCGCGCGCAGGAACCTGAAACCGCCAGCTTTTATGTCACCCAATCCGCCGATGATCCCTGCGTGTTCGTCACGCATGAACGGTTTGCTGACCGCGCTGCGATGGACCGCCATAACGCCGGTGCCGGGTCCAAGGGGTTCTTTGCGGATGCAGGCCATCTGCTGGACGGCCCCGCCACCGTGGTGACGGGACCGGAAGTTTTCGCCCGCTAGCCGTTACAACTGCACGCCTTTGGTCAGCGCGCCGTCCACCACCAGATTGGTGCCGCTGGTGAAACTGGATGCGGGCGAGGCCAGAAACACCACGCCGCGCGCGATTTCCTCGGGACGCGCCATCCGGCCCATCGGGTTCATCGCCAGCGCTTCGGAAAACAGGTCGGGGTTGTGCTTTTCGATCGACTGCCAGATACCGCCGTCGAAATAGGTGTTGCCCGGCGACACGGTATTGGCGCGGATGCCCTTGGGGGCCAGTTTCATCGCGAGGCCCTGCGCGTAATGCACCAGCGCCGCCTTGAAGGCGCCATAGGCCGGGCCGGTGAAATCCACCTCGCGGCCCGACACGGATGATATCAGCGTGATCGACGCCGCGCGGGATTTTTCCAGCCACGGCATTGCGGCGTTCACCAGCCGCACCGAATGCATCATGTCGGTATCGAACCCCGACTGCCATGCGGCCTCGTCGTCATTGACGGCCAGCGCTGATACGTTGGCCACCACGATGTCGATCACGCCCAAAGCCGCCGCGCTGTCCTGCACCCAGGATTTCAGCGCATGTGCGTTCGACACATCCACCGCCCGGCCGAAAGCGTGCCCGCCCTTGGCCTTCAACGCCTCGACCGTGGCCGTCACGCCGGTGGCATCGCGGGCGCAGACCGATACCGCCGCACCCTCAGTTGCGAAAATCTCGGCACAGTTCAGGCCGATGCCCTTGGTGCCGCCCGTGACCAGCACGCGCAGGCCTTTCAATCCCAGATCCATGATCTTTTTTCCTTTTCAGCCCGGATATTTCGTCAACCCAGATATTTCTTCAACATCGACGCACCCAGTGAATATTTCGGGTCCACCATATTGCCCACCCGCATCTTGCCGGCCTGTGTCGCCAGAAAATACGCCTCGGATTCCTCGAAGCCGTAGTCGTCGACCATCCAGCGGATCAGGTCGCGGTACGCCATCCGGGCCGCATCCTCCATCGGGCGGGCCGACCCGACCGCCATGATGAAATCCTCGGTTTCCAACCGCACGCCGGGGATCGACCAGCCCTTGATCAGGTCGATCTGCACCGTCACCGTGGCCGGGATTTCGACCGCCACGCCGCACAGTTCGCCATCCCCCTGCCGGCCATGGCAATCGCCGATGTAGAAATAAGCTTCATCGCGCTGCACCGGGAAATACATCACCGAACCCGGCGCGATATCGGGCAGGTCCATGTTGCCGCCGTAGTAATCGGGGGTCAGCGAGGATATCGCCTCGATTTCCGGGCTGACCCCCATGGTGCCCACGAACGGTTCATAGGGCAGCGTGATGCGGTCTGAAAACTGTACGCCCTCGGGGGTGACGACCATCTTCTTGACGCGTTCCGCAATCGGCGGGTTCAGATGGGTCAGGCTCGACGCGACCAGCCCGCCGAAATCCGGGATCAGCGCCGTGGTGCCGACCGGCTGCGGCCCGCGTGGCAGCAAGCTGTGGATGTACACCGCAAGCACATCGCCCTTTTGGGCGCCTTCGACCGCGATGGGGCCGTTTTGCGGGTTCACGAACGGCATGTTCAGTACCTTGGACGGCAGGTCAGCTTCGGTTTTGACCGCGCCGCCAAACGCATCCAGCGTTTCGACAGTCACCACGTCACCGGGGGCAATTCGCATGACCGGGCTGGCATAAGGACCGTAGACATAGTGGAACTTGCCCTGCGCCTCTTCGCTCAGAAAATGCGCTTTGCCTTGTCGTGCCTGCGCAACACCGCGCCGACCCATGACCGAAGATGCAAGCCACGTCATCCGGATATCCCTTTTCAAGTTATTGACGACGCGAAGCTTATGATTTCCTGCAAGGTTCGCAAGCTGGATGACACGTCGCGACGACCAACCGGACGATCCGATGGCGCGATGATCCTTGCTGGCCCGATTGTTTGGGCAGGAGTGTTGGAGGCACGACGTCTCCGAGGCCTCGCCGCGTCCCGGCGACCGCCAGATATATGCCAATAACAGAATTTATTTCGCCGAATCAGACACCTATCGGATCTTGGTCATGTATCACGACAGAACGAGGCGTCCTGATCCGATCAGGACCAGACCCCGGCTGCCCCTCACGAACGCATGTCGATAGCACAGCGGGTCATCTGCGCCGTAAATCTATATCTAGCGCTATCCTGATTTAGTAACTAAATGTGGTGAGAACCGGCTGCACGAAGTCACAGGTACCCCCTCCGCGACGGCCAGCACCCCTAGTCTGAAACCTACCGCGCCAGCAAAAAGAATCGATGAACGATTTTGTCAGGCGTGTTATAGAAAAACGCTGAAATCAAGGCTACTAGGTTATCATTTTGAAAGTCATTTTCGCCTTCCTGTTTTTAATCGGACTGACTGCTGGCCAACTGGCGGCGGCAACGTTGAATTTTGATACCACCAGATCGGGTGTTTCCATCGACCCGCTGACCTTCCCCGAGGCGACGATCATGCCAAAAGGCGGTCAGGGCCTGTATGTGTACCATTCCGGGCTTTTCGGGATGCCGATCGGCGGCGGGATCTGTGGTCTGCAGGCAGGGTTTTCCTGCACGGGCGATATCTCGATCATGTTCAAGAACCCGGTCTCGAACCTGAAGTTCCGTGGTTACACGGCTTCGGTGTCGGATGGTGCCACCGTCACGGCGTATTCGGAGAATACAGTGATCGGCAATCTGCTGGTTTCCGGCACGGCCAGCGAACAGATCGACATCGATTTCAGAGGTCTGTCCGGCATCACGCGGGTCGATTTTTTCGATCGCAGCAACCCGGTCAGCCGCGGCATCGCCTATGGCAACTTCAATTTTGACATCGATCTGCCTAAACCGCCGACGCCCCCCAAAGCACCCCCCGAGGTTCTGGGCTTTGACGCCTTTACGAATGGTCTGAACGCCACGACGCTGGACCTCGGCAAGGCGGTCATACGCCAAGTCAGCGGTGGCCGCCTTTTCGTGTATCGGACCGGCAGTTTCGGAATGCCGCAGAACGGCGGGATCTGTGCGTTTGAAAACGATACCTGCATGGGTGATCTGCTGCTGGAATTCGACGTCCCGGTCATCGATCTGATCTTTGCTGCCTATTTTGCCAAATCGTCAGACGCCGCATTCATTTCGCTGTTTGACGGCGACACATTGTTGTCAAAGACCAAGTTCTTTGGAAATCCTGCCGGCACCATCCGGTTCGATTTCAGTTCTGCCAACAGACTGACCAAGGTTCTGATCGAAGACGCCAGCGCAGGCGAATTCAAGGGCATGGCCTTCGGTGATTTCAAATACCGGAACTATGTTGCCCCTGTCTTGCCGCCAATTCCGGTCCCGGCATCGGTTTTCTTAATGCTGGCAGGCGTCATGATGCTGCTTGGACTGCGGTCCCGGCGCGTCCGCGGGTAATAGTTTAACGATTGTCTTGGTTACCCTCTCCACTGACCGGATCTGAAGGGATGCCCGTACATGTTCAGAAACTTTGTTGCCAGTCTGTTTTTGCTCATGTTTTTGCTGCCCACCGCTGGGTTTGGTCAGTCGTCCGGGGTGGTCATTGATGTGTCGCTTCCCGCACAGATCGTTTCAAGCTCCGGTACGCGGAATGTGGAACGGGGCACCCAGGTGGTCAGTGGTGATCAGATCCGCACCGGCGGATCCGGTCTGGTGCAGATCCAGTTTCCGGACGACACCAAGATCGTGGTGGGGGCCAATTCAACGCTGAAAATCGACGAAACCCTGTTTCGCAGGAATGGCACGGCGCGCCGTTTCACCACCACGGCTTTGGGCGGGTCCTTCCGGTTCATTTCGGGCAAAAGTCCTAAATCGGTCTACAAGCTTGCGACGCCCTTGGCGACCATGGGTATTCGCGGCACCGCGTTTGACTATACCGTAATCGCCGGCAGCAGCACCGATCTGCTGATCTTCAACGGCATCGTCAGTTTTTGTGGGGCCGGCCGGCGCTGCGCCGAGGTGTCCGGAGGTTGTCAGGCGGTAACACTGGAAAGTGGCGGTGCATTTTCGCAGCCGCTGAACACGGCCCAGAAACGCAGTCTGCTGGCAGATCGGTTCCCGTTGCTGCAGGAACAGGGCGTGCTGCAGATTCCGTTCCGGGCCTCGACCGACGGGTGCGACTCGGCGGTTCCGATCGGTCTGCCGGCCGCCGCTGCCGCGGCCCCCGAACAGAACCTGGAAGGTCTGGACAACGAAACTGGCAACCCTGCCGAAGGGCCATCCGATGCCGGTGGCGGTGGTGGAAACCCGGCTAACTGATCCACGACCTGACCGTGCCATGACCGGACGTTTGCGCGGCACGGTCCTGTCGCATCGCCGCAACCGGAACGGTTGCGGACAGAGGACCACGCCGATGGCGGGCTGCACAAATTTGGGGTCGAACGGCTTTGGTTGATCGGTTGGGTCTGGGAAAACGCACAGTTTTCATGTCGGTGGCCATGTTGCTGCTGGCATTTCTAGTGATGTTGCGCGCCTCTGATCCGTCGCCGGTGCGTGACCTGCGGAATGTCTATTTCGATTATCTGCAACGGTTTTCCCCACGTGATTATTCGCCGGTGCCGGTGGTCATCGTGGATCTTGACGAAACGTCGCTGCAGCGGCTTGGACAATGGCCATGGCCGCGCGACCGTCTGGCGGCGATGGTTGACCGGATGTCCGAACTCGGGGCGGTCGTCATCGTGTTTGACGTGCTGTTTTCCGAACCCGACCGCCTGTCGCCACGCAACCTGATCGCGAACCCGGCTGTGCGCGATGCCTTGGGCGAAGGCACGTGGGTCGAGCAACTGGACCCGTTGGACAATGATGTGGCCTTTGCCGACGCCATCGGGCGCGCGACGGTCGTTCTCGGCATGGCCGACGCGGGGGCCATGGGTGACCCGCCTCTTGACAGCAAGGCTGGGTTTGCCGTGATCGGCCAGAGCCCGGGCGCGGCCTTGCTGCCGCTGCGGTCCGGAACACCGATTGTGCCTGTCATGGCCGACGCCGCCGCCGGGCTGGCGGTGATCAACGTCAACCCCCTGGCCGAAAGCGACACCTTGCGCGATGTGCCTTTGGTCTGGCGCACGCAGAATGGCTACATGCCAGGGCTGGCGGTCGAGGCGCTGCGCCTGGCCCTGGGCGAATCCACCATCATCGTGACAGGGCCGAATACCGGGCCTGATCGCGTGGATAATGTGCGCATCGGCGACTACACGATCCCCACGGCCACGAATGGGCTGTTTCCGGTCTATTTCCGGCACGACGAGCCGTCGCAGTATATCCCGGCCTATCAGCTGTTTGACGACATGCTGATTACGGACCTGGCGCCGCTGCTGGAAGGCAGCATTGTTTTCATCGGTGCCTCGGCCGCCGGATTGTCGGACACCCAGACAACGGCCCTGGGCGAACGGGTGCCCGGCGTGTCGGTTCATGCCCAGGTGGTCGAGCAGGTGTTGCTGGAAACCTACCTGACCCGCACCGATATCGTCGAAGGCGCCGAAATCATCCTGCTGATCCTGCTGGGCCTCTTGGTGTCGCTGGTGCTGATGTTGGGGGGGCCGGTTCCGTCGATCATCGTCGGCACCAGCATCGGGGTGGCCACGCTGGCGGTCAGCTGGTTTGCATTTTCCCGTC
>JBBRCF010000040.1:0-27182 GCA_038205135.1 Rhodobacterales bacterium | reverse complement strand
AAATGGCTCCGCCTGAAAGGTAGAAACCAGTTGCCAAAAGTCATCGAAGGAACCAAATTCAACGACGGCGTCGAAGTGACAGACGACGCCAAAATACGCGCCGCCTGATGATGCGCGTCACCCAAATTCAAGCATAGCTCCGATTGCCGGACGGACCGCCCCCCGCTGGCGAAACGCATCCAGATAGGTGGCAGGCAGATGCGCCAGATGCGGCGGCACAATGGCCAGATGCCGGGTTGCCAGCGCCTGCGCGATCAACCGTCGTGCCCGCAGGCCAAACCCCAGCCCCGGACCTAGGCACAGCGCGGTGATGCGGCGGTCGTCCAGCAGCCGTGCCAGCGCCGGTGCGTCTGCAACCGACCGCAGCATCACCGCATCCAGCCGCGCGGCGTTTTCCGCCAGCGCCACAGGCGGGCAGCCCAGCGTCACCAGCCCGGCCCCCACCCTCAGCGCGGCCCGCGCGGCAAGCCGTGCAGCACCGCCCACACCGGGCGGGCCTGACATCACCAGCGCATGGCCGAAGGTGAATTTATGGGTCTGATCGGCCGCGGTCCAGCCCGCCTTGCCCAGCATCGCGGGCACGAAGGTGCCGGGGTGCAGGCGGTCAAGGGTCGCCTCGGGCGGTATCGGCGCAACAAGACCGAGGCGCACCGGCCTGACCCGTCCGGTCCAGCGGTCCGCTGTTTTTCGGGGGGTGTCGAACATCCGCCATGGGGCGATGCCGATGTCCGCCACCACGACTTTGCCGCACAGCGCCGGACCCTGCGCCAGAAGATGCCCGGGTTTCAGGCTGTCGAAGGTGACGGTCAGCCGGGCTTGCGGCAGTGACCCCGCCAGCAGGCTGCGTCCGCTGTCAAGGCACAGGACCGAGGGCGCATCTATCGCCACCAGACGCGGTGTATAATACGCGTTGTCACCGTTGCGGCCGCCGATATGGGTCAGCACGTCGGCCAGCGGCCCTGTGGGCGGGCGCGACAGGCCGGTGCCGAAGATCGCATCAACATACAGATCGTTGGGGGGGCCGCTGCGCAAGGCGGCCTCGGTCATTTGTTCCACCGGGCCAAGCCTCAGCCAGCGGTGGGCGTTTTCGGCGGCATCTGGTGGCATTGCAGCGGGCGCGGCGGCGGCCAGCACGCGCACTTGCCAGCCGCGCACGGCCAGCAGCCGTGCAACCACGAACCCGTCGCCGCCGTTATTGCCCGGCCCGCACAGCACCACGGCGCGGCGTGACCCCTGTGCGAGGTTCGGCCATTCTGTCAGGATTGCGGCGATGACCGCCGCGCCTGCGCGGTCCATCAGGTCCATCCCCGTGACGGCCCCCGAGTCGATGGCGGCCCGTTCATGGGCCCGCATCTGCGCTGCTGTGACGATTTCGGTCATGCCAATGTCCTGGTACAAGCCTGTTGTTTGCAATGCGCTGTAAAATACGGCGTATTGCATAATTTTTGGGCGAAAAACTGGAAACCATGCGCCCAATCCGTCCGACCCAGAGCCTTGCTGATTGAGGCCCCCAACGGGAAGTGGTTTGAAAAGGGCCGGCAAAGGCGTGAGGAGCAAGCCCCATGAAGAAAATCGAAGCCGTGATCAAGCCGTTCAAGCTGGACGAGGTGAAAGAGGCGCTTCAGGAGGCGGGTGTGCAGGGTCTGTCGGTGATCGAGGTCAAGGGCTTTGGTCGCCAGAAGGGACACACCGAACTGTATCGCGGCGCCGAGTATGTCGTGGATTTCCTGCCCAAGGTAAAAATCGAACTGGTCGTTGACGATGATCAGGTCGATGGCGCGATTGCCGCCATCATCGACGCCGCCCGCACCGAAAAAATCGGTGACGGCAAGATTTTCGTCAGCGCGGTCGAACAGGCCATCCGCATCCGTACCGGTGAAACCGGGTCGGACGCGATCTGACACTACATCAATAAAAGCCTGAAAGGACCTGAGAATGAAGGCAAAAGACGTCGTAAAGCTGATCAAGGACGAGGATGTCGAATATGTCGACATCCGGTTCACCGATCCGCGTGGCAAACTGCAGCACGTGACCGTAGTTGCAGACCTGGTGGACGAGGATTTCATCGAAGAGGGCTTCATGTTCGACGGATCTTCGATCGCAGGCTGGAAATCGATCGAAGCGTCCGACATGAAATTGATGCCCGATCCGGCGTCGGTCTACATGGACCCGTTCTATGCCGAAAAGACCCTTGCGGTGCATTGCAACGTGGTCGAGCCCGATACGAACGAGCCCTATGACCGCTGCCCGCGCCAGATCGCGTTGAAGGCCGAGGCCTATCTGAAATCAACGGGTATCGGCGATGTGGCCTATTTCGGCCCCGAGGCTGAATTTTTCCTGTTTGATGACGTGCGATATCAGGTCAGCCCGAACAAGGTGTCCTATCAGATCGACGCGGAACATGCCGCGTGGAACACCGACGCCGAGGTCGATCCCGGCAACCTGGGTCACCGTCCGGCCCACAAGGGCGGCTATTTCCCGGTCAATCCGAGCGACGAAGGTCAGGATATCCGGTCGGAAATGCTGTCCACCATGAAGCGGATGGGCATGAAGGTGGACAAGCACCACCACGAAGTCGCCACCTGCCAGCACGAATTGGGCATGATCTTTGGCGGACTAGTCGAACAGGCTGACAACATCCAGAAATACAAATACGTCATCCACAACGTGGCGCAGGCCTACGGCAAGACGGTGACGTTCATGCCAAAGCCGATGGCTGGCGACAACGGGTCCGGCATGCATGTGAACATGTCGATCTGGAAAGACGGCAAGCCGCTGTTCGCGGGCGACAAATACGCCGACCTGTCGCAGGAGGCGCTGTATTTCATTGGCGGAATCCTGAAGCACGCCAAAGCCCTGAACGCACTGACCAACCCGTCCACCAACAGCTACAAGCGGCTGGTCCCGGGCTATGAGGCCCCCGTGCTACGCGCCTATTCGGCTCGCAACCGGTCAGGTTGCGTCCGTATTCCGTGGACAGAATCGCCGAAAGCCAAGCGCGTCGAAGCACGTTTCCCCGATCCGGCGGCAAACCCGTATCTGTGTTTTGCCGCGTTGTTGATGGCCGGTCTGGACGGGATCAAGAACAAGATCGACCCCGGCGAGGCGATGGACAAGAACCTGTATGACCTGCCGCCCGAAGAACTGGCCGGTATCCCGACCGTCTGCGGATCCTTGCGCGAAGCGCTGGACGAGTTGCACAAGGACATGGATTTCCTGCTGGCCGGTGACGTGTTCACCAAGGAACAGCTGATGTCCTATGCCGATCTGAAGGCCGAGGAAAACCAAGCCTACGAAATGTGCCCGCATCCGATCGAATACAAATTCTACTATTCCTGCTGAGCGGAGCACTAGATGACGAAAGGGCGTCCCGTTGGGGCGCCCTTTTGTTTGGGCGGTGCCGTGGTGTCCACGGCGGCCAGGGGCAGTGCGTGGCTTGCGTCACACAACGCAGCCCGCATTGTGCAGCCGGACCTTTGACGCCACGGCGCTTGCGCGGCATAGTCTGACGGGATGATCGCAGGGGGGAAGTCATGATCCGTAGCATTGTCGGGATCGGCGCAATCGTGGTGTGGATCGGCACAGCGGGTGTCGGGTTTGCGTTGCAATGCGGCAATTCTTCGGCCGGGTTCGACACCTGGAAAAAGGAATTTGTGCAGGTGGCGCGTGCCGAAGGTGTGGGCAAGCGCGGGTTGGATGCTCTGGCGGGCACGCGGTACAGTCAGGAAACCATTAACGCTGACCGCAACCAGAGAAGTTTCCGGTATTCGCTGGACAAGTTCATGCAGGTGCGTGGCGCGGATACGATTGTGGCGCAAGGGCGCAAGCGCAAGGTGCAGAACGCGGCGTTCTATGCGGGGCTGGAACAGCGGTTCGGCGTGCCGGCGGGGGTTTTGATCGCCATTCACGGCATGGAAACCGGGTTTGGGTCGGGCATGGGCAACACGCCTGTGGTATCGGCCATCGTGACGCTGACGTTTGACTGCCGGCGGTCGGATTTCTTTCGCCCGCATGCGTTGGGGGCGCTGAAACTGGTGGATCAGGGATCGATCTCGCCGGCTACGCTGGGCGCGAAACATGGCGAGTTGGGCCATACGCAGTTTCTGCCGGGCAATGCATTGACCTACGGCGTCGATGCCAACGGCGACGGGCGGGTGGATTTCTACAATTTTGCTGATGCGATGACGTCGACTGCGAATTTCCTGCGCGCCAAGGGATGGCAACCCGGCGCGGGATATCAGGAAGGCCAGCCGAATTATCCGGTGTTGAAACTGTGGAATGCCGCGACGGTGTATCAGCAGTCGCTGGCGATCATGGGACGGCGGATCGACGGGTAAACCCGCCGGGCGCGTCGTCGCGGACCGCCGTCAGTCATTCCAGCCCCGATCACCCGCGTCGTCCTTGATCCGGCTGGGCAGGCCCATGCCGTCCAGCAGCGTCAACAGCGGTTTTGGGTCCAGATCCTCGACATTGACCATACGTCTGACGTCCCAGATGCCGTCGACGATCAACAGCGCGGCGGCGACCGGGGGGACGCCCGCGGTGTAGCTGATGCCCTGACTGCCGACCTCGGTGTAGGCGTCCTTGTGGTCGGCGATGTTGTAGGGGAACACCTCGACCGGCTTGCCGTTCCTGACGCCCTGCACCCGCACGCCGATACAGGTTTTGCCGGTGTAATCAGGCGCCAGACTGGCCGGGTCGGGCAGCACGGCCTTTACGACTTTCAGCGGGATGACCTCCAGCCCTTCGGCGGTCATGACCGGCTTTTCCGACAGCAGTCCAAGGTTTTTCAGCACGCTGAACACGTTGATGTAATGATCGCCGAACCCCATCCAGAACCGCACATCGGCCTGCGAATAGCGCGCCGACAGCGAATGCACCTCGTCATGCCCCGTCAGGTAGGTGCGTTGGCGGCCGACCACGGGCAGGTCCCAGTCTTGGCCGACCTCGAACATGGTGTTTTCCTGCCATGCGCCGTTCTGCCAAGAATAGACCGTGCCGGTAAATTCGCGAAAGTTGATTTCGGGGTCGAAATTGGTGGCAAACCAGCGGCCATGCGCGCCTGCATTGATGTCGACGATGTCGATGGCGGTGACGCTGTCCATCTGATCGGCGGCAAGGCGGGCATAGGCGTTGACCACGCCGGGATCGAACCCGATGCCGAGGATGGCGGTGACACTGGCCTGCGCACATGCGTCGCGGCGCTGCCATTCGTAATTGCCGTACCATGGCGGGGTTTCGCAGATCTTGGCGGGGTCTTCGTGGATGGCGGTATCGATATAGGCCGCCCCGGTGGCGATGCAGGCATCAAGCACCGTCATGTTCACGAAGGCGGATCCGACGTTGATGACAATGCCCGCGCCGGTCTGGCGGATCAGGGCGGCGACGGCGGCAGTGTCCATCGCATCCACGGCATGGGCCTGAAACGTGCCGGGCACCTTCATTGCGCCCTTTTCACGGACCGAGGCGATGATGGCATCACATTTTGTGCGGGTACGGCTGGCAATGTGCAGATCACCAAGCCGGTCGTTATGCTGCGCGCATTTATGTGCCACGACCTGGGCCACGCCGCCCGCGCCGATGATCAGGATATTCTTAACCATTCCGCCACGCGCTCCTGTGGATATCGGGGGTGGGTACGACCCCTAAACGATGGTTTTGTGACGCGCCTATGACAGTGCCGCCACGAAATCCGCATAGCCGAACTCGCGCACCAGCCGGGTGGTGCCGTCTAATTCACGCACTGCGATGGCGGGCATCTGCACGCCGTTGAACCAGTTCTTCTTTACCATGGTATAGCCTGCCGCATCGTCAATGCTGATCCGGTCGCCTGTTTTCAACGCCGCAGGGAACCTGAATGTGCCGAATATATCGCCTGCAAGGCAGGATTTGCCGCAAATCATCCATTCTTCGGGGCCTGCATCCGGGCTGATCTTGGCGTCTTGACGGTAGATCAGCAGGTCCAGCATGTGCGCCTCGATGGAACTGTCCACGATGGCCAGGTTGCGGCCGTTCCACAGCGTGTCCAGCACCGTCAGTTCCAACGTGGTGGACCGGGTGACCGCCGCCTCGCCGGGTTCCAGATAGACCTGCACGCCGTTCTTGTCCGCGAACCGTTCAAGCCGGTCGGCGAGGCGGTCCAGCGGATAGCCGTCGCCGGTGAAATGGATGCCGCCGCCCAGCGAAATCCAGTCCATGCGGCGGATCAGGTGGCCGAAACGCTGTTCGATCCCGTCCAGCATGGCGGCGAACCGGTCGAAATCGTCGTTTTCGCAATTGTTGTGGAACATGAAGCCGGAAATCAGGTCGGCCACGGGTTCGATCGCCGCCGGGTCATGTTCGCCAAGGCGCGAAAAAGGGCGCGCGGGGTCGGCAAGGTCAAAGCTGCTGGTCGACACGCCCGGATTGACCCTCAGGCCGCGGACATGGCCGTGCGAGGCGTGGGCATAACGGGTCAGCTGGCCGACGGTATTGAAGATCACCTTGTCGGAATTGGCTAGCACCTCGGGGATTTCATGCGGGGCCCAGGCGACGGAATAGGCGTGGGTTTCGCCCGGGAATTTGTCGCGCCCCAGTTTCAGTTCGAACAACGAGGATGACGTGCTGCCGTCCATATAGGCGGACATGAAATCGAACACATCCCAGGTGGCAAAGCATTTCAGAGCCAGCAACGCCTTTGCGCCCGAATGTTCGCGCAGCCACGCGATCTTTTCCAGGTTCGGCAACAGCCGCGACTTGTCGATCAGGTAATAGGGCGTCGGGATCATGGCGGGGCACCTTCACGCAGTCGGGTTGCAAGCGAACCGGGTCAATACCGTCGATTGCCCCGGCATGCAAATGACAACTTTACGTCAGGAGGCTGGGGCGGCCGCCCCTGGTGCCGCGCGGCGGGCTTTGAAACTGTTAACGCCTGCGCCGCATAAATCCACCTGTCTGACGGCGAAAACCGCAAAGGGACCGCCACGGGAAGAATGTCAGAAAGACGAGGCGCAACGGGCAATGGGCAACATCTATGATGCAACAGACCGAGCTGGCCGACCGCGAGCGGGAACGGATCAGGCGTGCCGTCGACAGTGTCGAACTGCAGCTGATTCAGATGCGCGCGGAATTGGAAGAGATGAGCCACCGGGTCCATGCGGGCGAATTTGCGGCGCTCAAGGACAGTACCAAGGTCACGTCGGATATCCGGGCGTGGATCAGATTAGCGATTGAAACGGAGACGCAAATTGCGGAACGCCAGAAAAACGAGGCCGGCCATGGTCCCGGCGGAACCCCAGCCATCGACATGGTCGCCGTCCGGCATCAGATCGGGTGCCGGCTGGATCGCCTGCGCCGATGTGGCCGTGCAGGCGGAATTTCTGGAAAGCCTGAGTGACGTCGAACTGGCGGCGTTGCCCTGGCTGTTCGAGTTCTGGGCACTAGAGCACCAACTGCCGCCCGACGGCGCTTGGCGGACCTGGGTGATCCTTGGCGGGCGGGGGGCAGGCAAGACGCGGGCGGGGGCGGAATGGGTGCGCGGCTGCGTCGAAGGTGCCTTGCCGCGTGACCCGGGACGCTGCCGCCGCGTGGCGCTGGTGGCGGAAACGCTGGATCAGGCGCGCGATGTGATGGTGTTGGGCGAGAGCGGCATTCTTGCCTGTTCGCCGCCCGACCGGCGGCCCTTGTGGCACGAGGGCAAGCGACGGTTGCTGTGGCCCAACGGGGCCGAGGCGCAGTGTTTTTCGGCGCATGATCCAGAGGCGCTGCGCGGGCCGCAATTCGATGCGGCCTGGGTCGACGAGTTCGCCAAATGGAAAAAGGCCGAGGCGACCTGGGACATGCTGCAATTCGGGATGCGGCTGGGTGACAACCCGCAGGTTTGCGTGACCACCACGCCACGCAATGTCAAGGTTCTGAAGGACCTGCTGGCATCGCCATCCACCGTGTCCACCCATGCGCCGACGGAGGCGAACCGCGCCAATCTGGCGGACGGGTTCATCGAAGAGGTCCGCGCGCGGTATGCCGGCACACGATTGGGGCGGCAGGAACTGGACGGCGTGCTGGTGGATGCGGCGGACGGCGCGCTGTGGACCGGGGCGATGATCGAAGCGGCGCTGTTGCCGGGCGCGGTGCCGCGGCTGGACCGGATCGTGGTGGCGGTTGATCCGCCGGTGACCGGTAACGAAGGGTCGGACGAATGCGGTATCATCGTTGCCGGCGTGTTCCGGCAGGGCCCGGTGCAGGATTGGCGTGCCGTCGTGCTGGCGGACCGGTCGGTATCGGCTGCGCGCCCGCTGGTATGGGCCAAGGCCGCCATCCGCGCGATGGAGGAATTCGGCGCGGAACGCCTGATCGCCGAGGTCAATCAGGGCGGCGATCTGGTCGAGGCGATACTGCGTCAGGTCGATCCGCTGATCCCGTTCCGCAAGGTGCATGCCGCCAAGGGGAAGGCGGCGCGGGCGGAACCGGTGGCGGCCTTGTACGAACAGGGCCGCGTCGCGCATGTGCGCGGGCTGGCGGCGCTGGAGGACCAGATGCTGAAGATGACCGTGCAAGGCTATCAGGGCCGGAATAGCCCGGACCGGCTGGATGCGCTGGTCTGGGCGCTGACCGCCCTGATGATCGAACCGGCAGCGGCGTGGCGGGCGCCGACGGTGCGCAGTTTGTGAACATGGGTAAGGGGGCGGTCTGCCTCCTTGCCGTTGTCCGAAAAGATCAAGGCAAGGCAGGCAATGGCGCAACGCGCGGTGGGTTTCATCTTTCGTAAACCTTGGCGGCGAATGTGGCTTCAACGGACGCAAGACAGCCTTTCGGGGCGCGGCACGACAGGAGAATGAGCGGCATGGCATTCGATTTCTTCCGGCGGAACAAGGACACAGGCATGGTCGCCCCCGAGGTCAAACGGTCAGCGGCCGGCCGGGTGGCTGCGCTGGCGCAGGGCGGACGTGTGGGGTGGACAGCGCGCGATGCGGGGTCGCTGACGCGGGCCGGTTTTCTGGGCAATCCGGTGGGGTTTCGCTGCGTCAAGATGATTGCCGAGGCGGCAGCAGCGCTGCCTCTGGTGCTGGATGCGGATGGCGGGCGGCATCATGAACACCCGGTGCTGTCGCTGATCGCGACGCCCAATTCGGGGCAGGGCCGCGCCGAACTGCTGGAGGCGTTGTTCGGGCAGATCCTGCTGACCGGCAATGGCTATGTCGAGGCGGTGGCGGGCGATGACGGTCTGCCGGTGGAATTGCATGTGCTGCGGTCGGATCGGATGTCGGTGGTGCCGGGTGCGGATGGCTGGCCGGTGGGGTATGATTACACCGTGGGCGCGAAAAGCCACCGCTTTGGCGCCACTGGCCCGCGCCCGCAGGTCTGCCACCTGAAAAGTTTTCATCCGCAGGACGATCATTACGGGTTGTCGCCGCTGCATGCGGCCGCCACGGCGGTGGATGTGCACAACGCGGCTACACGGTGGTCCAAGGCGCTGCTAGACAATGCCGCGCGGCCTTCGGGCGCGATCATCTACAAGGGCCCCGAGGGGCAGGGGATGACCAACGACCAGTATGACCGCCTCGTCAGCGAGATGGAGGCGCATCACCAAGGCGCGCGCAATGCCGGGCGGCCGATGCTGCTGGAAGGCGGGCTCGATTGGAAACCGATGGGATTTTCGCCGTCCGACATGGAGTTTCAGCAAACCAAAGAGGCGGCGGCGCGGGAAATCGCGCTGGCCTTCGGGGTGCCGCCGATGCTGCTGGGCATTCCGGGCGACGCAACCTTCGCCAATTACCAGGAGGCGCACCGCGCATTCTACCGGTTGACGGTGCTGCCGCTGGCGGCGCGGGTGGCGGCGGGAGTGTCGGATTGGCTGAGCCTTTATGCGGAGGAGGTGCTGGAGCTGCGACCCGATCTGGATCAGGTGCCAGCGCTGGCCACCGAACGCGAGGCGCTGTGGCGGCGGGTCGGCGCGGCGTCGTTCCTGACGGACGCTGAAAAGCGGCGGATGCTGGGGCTGTCGGTCGAGGCCGATCATGGCTGAGCCGCGCGCCTATGAGGGGTTCGATTGCGCGCCGGGGTTGAAGCTGGAAGCGCATGAACGGCTGTCGGCGGTGCTGATCGACGGGTTGAAAGACCGGTTGGCGCGGCTGGAGGAAGAACACGAGCGGTTGGAAAAACGCCTGTGGCTGGCGGTTTATGGCGTGGCGGCGGCGATATTGGCATCGGCGTTTCAGTCGATCCTGTCGGCGGTGCCGGTATGAACGGGTCCATGGAAGGGTTGCACATGACGGATGATCTGGAACGGAAAGATTGCCGCGGTGGCGCGCTGGTCAGTGATGGCGTGGTGGTCGAGGGTTATGCCAGCCTGTTCGGTGCGCCCGATCAGGGCAATGACGTGGTGATGCCCGGGGCCTATGCGGTGGCGCTGACCCGGCTGGCCAGCGAAGGGCGGCGCGTCAAGATGCTGTGGCAGCACGACCCGGCGCAGCCCATCGGGGTCTGGGACGAGGTGCGCGAAGATGCGCGCGGGCTGTGGGTCAAGGGCCGCGTGCTGGACAGCGTGGCGCAAGGCCGCGAGGCGGCGGCGCTGGTGGCGGCAGGCGCGATCGACGGGCTGTCGATCGGATACCGCACCGTGCGCGCGGAAAAGAATGACAGGGGCCAGCGGCTTCTGAAGGAACTGGAGCTTTGGGAAGTGTCGCTGGTGACATTCCCGATGCTGACCAGTGCGCGGGTGCAGTCCAAGGGCGATGACCCGGGAGGCACCTTGCGCGGGATGGCGGCGGCCCTGCGGGACGCGGCACGGGCGCTGGCCGGGGACTGATCCCGGCCAAGCATAACAAAGCAAGGAAAAGCGATGCAGACAACCGAGACCCGTTCTCGGACCGGAGAGGCTTTGTCCCCCGAGGCCGAGATGCAAGCCGCGCTGACCGGGTTCGTCAGCGAACTCAAGGCGTACCGCGCCGACATTCACACCCGTATGCAACAGCAGGAAGAGCGAATGACCATGATCCAGACCAAATCCGCGCCCGTGATCCACGCGCGCCACGCGCTGTCCACCTCGGCCAATGCCGAAGCGCCCCACCAGAAGGCCTTTGACGCCTATGTAAGGTCGGGCGACGATGACGGCCTGCGTGGGCTCGTTCTGGAAGGCAAGGCGTTGTCCACGGCCGTGGCAGGCGACGGTGGCTATCTGGTTGATCCGCAGACAGCCGAGGTCGTGCGGTCGGTGCTGAAATCCTCGGCGTCGATCCGTGCGGTGGCGAATGTCGTGACGGTTGAATCCACATCCTACGATGTGCTGATCGATACCACCGATGTCGGCCATGGCTGGGCCACCGAAACGGCGGCGACCACGGAAACCGGCACGCCCACCATCGAACGCATCACCATCCAGCTGCACGAATTGTCGGCCCTGCCGAAGGCAAGCCAGCGGTTGCTGGACGACAGCGCCTTTGACATCGAGGGCTGGCTGGCAGGCCGCATCGCCGACAAGTTCGCGCGCGCCGAAGCCGCGGCGTTCGTGTCGGGCGACGGGGTGGGCAAGCCCAAGGGGTTCCTGACCGCACCCAAGATCGCCAATGCGTCCTGGGCCTGGGGCAGCCTTGGCTTTGTGCCGACGGGTGCGGCAGGGGCGTTCTTGTCTGCGGATGCCATCGTCGATCTGGTCTATGCACTGGGTGCGCCTTACCGCGCCAATGCGGTCTTCGTGATGAATTCGAAAACCGCCGGCACGGTGCGCAAGATGAAGGACGCGGATGGCCGGTTTCTGTGGTCGGACGGTCTGGCCTCGGGCGAACCCGCGCGGCTGATGGGCTATCCGGTGCTGGTCGCCGAAGACATGCCCGACATCGTGGCAGGCAGCTTTTCGGTGGCGTTTGGCGATTTCGCGGCCGGTTACACCGTGGCGGAACGCCCCGATCTGCGCATCCTGCGCGATCCGTTCTCGGCCAAGCCGCATGTGCTGTTTTACGCAACCAAGCGCGTCGGTGGCGATGTGTCGGATTTCGGAGCGATCAAGCTGCTGCGATTCGCGGTGTCCTGATCGGAACAGGGGCTGCGCGGGGTGTCCCGCGCGGCCCTTCGCGGCTGAGGACACGGGCAAGGACCGGAGGTGATCCATGATGTTGGTCGAAGCGACGCAGGTACCGGATGCGAACCTGCCGGTGGCAGAATTGCGCGCCCATCTGCGCCTGGGCACAGGGTTTGCCGAGGATCAGGTGCAAGACGGGTTGCTGGCGGCGTTTCTGCGCGCCGCCATGGCGGCAATCGAGGCGCGGACGGGCAAAATACTGCTGGAACGCGAGTTTCTATGGTCGGTGAACGCATGGCGCGATAGCAGCGGCCAAGCCCTGCCGGTGGCACCGATCAGCGCGCTGGTCACACTGGTGCTGGTGGACCGGTTCGGCGTGGAAACGCCGGTTGCGTTCGACGTGACGCGGCTGGAACCTGATGCGCTGCGGCCCCGGCTAATGCCGATGGGCGGGGGGCTGCCGACGATCCCCACCGGCGGGCAGGCCCGGCTGCGGTTTCTGGCGGGCTATGGCCCGGAAATGGCCGACCTGCCGCGTGATCTGGCGCAGGCCTGGCTGATGCTGGCGGCGCATTACCACGAATATCGCCATGATACTGCGCTTGGCGCGGGCTGCATGCCGTTTGGTGTGACGTCGTTGATCGACCGGTTCCGCACGCTGCGGCTGATGGGCGGGGGCGGGACATGACGGCGGTGAACCGGACCCGCGCGCTGGTGCTGGAAAGCCCGGTACAGGTCGCGGATGGCGCGGGCGGGTTCGCCGAGACCTGGGTGGCGTTGGGGACGCTGTGGGCCGAGGTGACGGCGCGCACAGCACGGGAAACTGCGGGGGAAGGCGGCGCGCTCGCGTTGGCAGCCTACCGCATCCTCGTGCAGGGCGCGCCCGTCGGGGCATCGAACCGGCCCCGGCCCGGACAGCGGTTCCGCGACGGGCTGCGCACTTTCCGCATACTGGCCGTGGCCGAGGCGGACACCGCCGCCCGCCATCTTGTCTGCACCTGTGAAGAGGAGACCGCGCCGTGACCTACGCGATTGCGGCCGCTTTGCAGGCGGCGGTCTACCAACATCTGGCGGCAGCGCCGGGGCTTGCAGGCGTGGCGCTGCATGATGCGCTGCCGCCGGGGACAGTGCCTGCGACCTATATCACGCTTGGGCCCGAAGTGGTGCGCGACCGGTCGGACGTCACCGGTCATGGGGCGGATCACGAATTTGTCGTGTCGGTCGTGACCACGGCAGCCGGGTTTGCGGTCGCAAAAACGCTGGCCGCCGTCGTGTCGGATGCGCTGGAAAGCGCAGCGTTGCCATTGGCACGCGGCCGGCTGGTAGGGCTCCGGTTCGCCCGTGCCAGCGCCGCGCGCGAGGGCACCGGCGATATCCGGCGGATTGATCTGCGGTTCATCGCACGGGTCGAGGATTTCTGAATTTTCAGCAAGGGAGTGGCACCATGGGCGCCCAGAATGGCAAGGATCTGTTGATCAAGGTGGACCTGACCGGTGACGGCCAGTTCGAGACGATAGCGGGGCTGCGCGCGACGCGTGTCAGTTTCAACGCCGAAAGCGTGGATGTCACCAGTCTGGAAAGCCAGGGTGGCTGGCGCGAATTGCTGGCGGGCGCGGGCGTCAAAAGCGCGTCGGTGTCGGGGTCCGGCGTGTTCCGCGATGAAGACACCGATGCCCGCGCGCGGCAGATCTTTTTCGACGGCGAGACCCCCGCGTTTCAGGTTGTGATCCCGGATTTCGGCATCGTCGAAGGCGCGTTCCAGATCACCTCGATCGATTATTCCGGCAGCTACAACGGGGAGGCGACCTATGAGCTGGCCTTGGCGTCGGCGGGCGTGCTGGCGTTTACGGCGCTGTAACCCATGGCAAACCCCTGGGCAGGCGAGGTGGCATTGGTGATCGACGGCGAGCGGCGGGTGATGAAGCTGACGCTGGGCGCATTGGCGGAACTTGAGGCGGCGCTTGGCACCGATACGCTGGTGGCACTGGTCGAACGGTTCGAAGGCGCGGCGTTTTCCGCTCGCGATGTCACCGCGCTGATCCTTGCGGGGTTGCGCGGCGGCGGCTGGCAAGGCGGGGCCGACACGTTGGCACGGTCTGACATCGCAGGCGGGCCGCTGGCGGCGGCGCGGGCGGCGGCGGAACTGCTGGCGCGGGCCTTTGCCGATCCCGGTGCAGTTTCGGGGGCGGTCTGATGCGTCTGGACTGGCCCGGCCTCATGCGCGCGGGGATGCGGGGTCTGGGCCTGACGCCTGCGGAATTCTGGGCACTGACGCCTGCGGAACTGCGCCTGATGCTGGGCGTGGATCAGGCGCAGGGGCCGATGACACGCGACGGGCTGGCGGCGCTTATGGGCGCGTTTCCCGATCACCAGACAGGAGAGTGAACCATGGCGGATATCGACGGGCTGGACAGCCTGCAAACTCAGGTCGAGGCGCTGGAATTGTCGCTGGGTGCGGCCACGCAGGTGGCCACTGGGTTTGACAGCGAAATGCGGCGGCTGCGCGAGGCGCTGTCGGAGACCGGTAAGGATGCGGCCAGCCTTGAAAAAGGGCTTAGCCGGGGTTTGCGCCGCGCCTTTGACGGGGTGGTGTTTGACGGCCAGAAACTGTCGGATGCGCTGAAGACCGTGGCAAATTCGATGATCGGTGCTGCATATAATGCGGCAACAAAACCGGTGGCGGATCATGTGGGCGGATTGATCGCGCAGGGTGTGGCGGGCCTGTTCGGCGGTGCGCTGCCGTTTGCCAAAGGCGGCAGTTTTGCCCAAGGCCGCGTGATGCCGTTCGCCAATGGCGGCGTGGTGTCGGGCCCCACCACATTTCCGATGCGCGGCGGCATGGGCCTGATGGGCGAGGCGGGGCCAGAGGCGATCATGCCGCTGGCGCGCGGCCCCGATGGCCGGTTGGGCGTGGCGGCGCAGGGCGGCGGGCGTGCAGTGACGGTGGTGATGAACATCGCGACGCCGGATGTCGAAGGCTTCCGCCGGTCGGAAGGGCAAATCGCGGCGCGCATGGGGCGTGCGCTGGGTCAGGGTCAACGCTATCGCTGAGGGGCGCATCATGGCATTTCACGAGGTCAGATTTCCGGCCAACCTGAGTTTCGGGTCGGTGGGCGGGCCGGAACGGCGGACCGAGATCGTCACGCTGGCGAACGGGTTCGAGGAACGCAACACGCCCTGGGCGCATTCACGCCGCCGCTATGATGCGGGCGTTGGGCTGCGGTCATTGGACGATATCGAGGTGCTGATCGCGTTTTTTGAAGCGCGCGGCGGCCAGATGCACGGCTTTCGCTGGAAAGACTGGTCGGATTTCAAATCCTGCCGTCCGAATGCGGTGCCAGGGTTTCAGGACCAGTCGATCGGGTTCGGCACGGGCACGCAACCGGTGTTTGCGTTGCAAAAACGCTATCGGTCCGGTGATCAGGCCTATTTCAGGCCGATCACCAAACCGGTGGCGGGCACGGTGCGGGTGGCGATTTCGGCCGATCCCCAGCAAGAGGGCGTGGATTACACCGTCGACATTATGACCGGGCTGATTACCTTTGCCAATCCTCCGGACACGGGTCTGGAGGTGACGGCGGGGTTCGAGTTTGACGTGCCGGTGCGGTTCGACACCG
The DNA here is from genome assembly GCA_038205135.1 of Rhodobacterales bacterium. Classification (GTDB taxonomy): domain Bacteria; phylum Pseudomonadota; class Alphaproteobacteria; order Rhodobacterales; family Rhodobacteraceae; genus UBA9554. The sequence goes on along the minus strand of JBBRCF010000040.1, from coordinate 11,570 downwards.
ACGGCATCCGCACTTCGGTGGCGTCATTCAAGGCCGGCGAGGTGCCGCAGGTGCCGGTGATCGAGGTGCGGCTATGACCGCCTATCTGGACCATCTGGCAACGGGCACGACCACGATGTGTCATTGCTGGCGGCTGGAACGCGGCGATGGCGCGGTGTTCGGGTTCACCGACCATGATCTGGACCTGATATTCGACGGCGTCACCTTTCGCGCCGACAGCGGCATGACCGCCAAGGCGCTGATGCAGACCACCGGCCTGTCGGTGGACAATACCGAGGCCGTGGGCGCATTGTCGTCCGACGCGATCACCGACGCGGATATCCTCGCGGGCCGCTGGGATGGCGCGCAGGTGACGGCCTTTGCGGTCAACTGGGCCGATGTCGATGCGCGCGCTGTGCTGTTTCGCGGCTCGGTGGGCGCGTTGCGCCGCGATGGGGCTGCATTTGCGGCGGACCTGCGGTCGCTGGCCTCTGCGCTCAATCGTCCGGTCGGGCGGGTCTATCAGAAACCCTGCACGGCGGTGCTGGGGGATGCCACCTGCAGGTTCGACCTGAACACCTTGGGCTATGTCACTGAGGTGGACCTGACGGTGGCCGACGGCGCGCGGTTGCAGTTTGCGCCGCAACCGGGGTTCGAACCCGGCTGGTTCGCGCGCGGCAATCTGACTGTGCTGACCGGCGTGGCGGCGGGACTGTCGGGGGCGATCAAGACTGACATGGCGCTGGCAGACGCGCGCGAGGTGACGCTGTGGGCGGAACTGCGCGCGCCGCTGGCACCGGGCGACCGGTTGCGGCTGATTGCTGGGTGCGACAAGCGCTTCGAAACCTGCCGGCTGAAATTCCTGAACACTCTGAATTATGGAGGCTTTCCCGATCTGCCGGGCGATGACTGGTCGCTGCGCCTGCCCAATGGCGAACAGGTGCTGGACGGGGGCAGCCGGCGATGACCGAACGCAAGATGACCGACACCATCGTGACCGAAGCGCGGGCCTGGATTGGCACGCCCTATCTGCATCAGGCCAGTTGCCGGGGCGCAGGCGCGGATTGTCTGGGCCTGATCCGGGGGGTGTGGCGCGGACTTTATGGTGCGGAACCCGAAACGCCGCCCGCCTATTCAATGGACTGGTCCGAACCCGCGCGCGACGAACGCCTGTGGGCCGCCGCAACGCGCCATCTGATGCCCGCGTACGTCCCTGCGCCCGGCGATGTACTGCTGTTTCGCATGCGCGACGGCGCGGTGGCGAAACATCTGGGACTGCAAACCGTCACCGGACCAGACGCCGCCTTTGTCCACGCCTACAGCGGGCAGGGCGTGGTCGAAAGCCGCCTGACACCCCCATGGTCGCGCCGCGTGGTGGCGCGGTTCCGCTTTCCCGCTACGATCTGAACAGGAGTTAACCTATGGCCACGATCCTTCTTTCTGCCGCAGGCGCGGCCATCGGCGGCTCGGTCGGGGGCACGGTTCTGGGCCTGTCGGCGGTGGCGGCGGGGCGGTTCGTGGGCGCCACGTTGGGTCGCGCCATCGACCAGCGGCTGATGGGGCAGGGGGCCGATGTGGTGGAAACCGGCCGCATGGACCGCCTGCGCCTGACCGGATCCGGTGAGGGCGAGGCCATTGCGCAGGTCCATGGCCGCATCCGCGCTGGCGGACAGGTGATCTGGGCTTCTCGGTTTCAGGAAACCGTCACGGTGTCGGGCGGCGGCAAGGGCGCACCGTCGCAGCCCCGGACCCGCAGCTATGGATATACGGTCAGCCTTGCCGTCGCACTTTGCGAAGGCGTGATTGCGGGCGTGGGCCGCATCTGGGCCGATGGCAGCGAAATCGCGCCGAACACGCTGGCGATGCGGGTCTATACCGGGACGCCGGACCAGATGCCCGACCCGCGTATCGAGGCGGTCGAGGGCGCGGGCCGCGTCCCCGCCTATCGCGGCACCGCCTATGTGGTGATCGAGGATCTGGACCTGTCTGCCTATGGCAACCGCGTGCCGCAGTTCACCTTCGAGGTGATCAGGCCCGATCAGGCCGGGCTGTTGGCCGACCCTGACCCGGTGCATCTGGTCCAAGGCGTGGCACTGATGCCGGGAACCGGGGAATACGCGCTGTCCACCCGGCCTGCGGTGTTTACCAGCGGGCCGGGCGTGTCGCGGGTGGCCAACGTCAACACCGCCTCGGGGCGGACCGATCTGGAAACATCGCTGGATCAACTTGCGGTGGACCTGCCGCGCGCGGACGCCGTGTCGCTGATCGTGTCATGGTTCGGCGATGATCTGCGGGCGGGCAGTTGCACGATGCGGCCGATGGTGGAACAGGCGTCGCAGGACGCGCAGGGCCATCCATGGACTGTGGCGGGCCTGACCCGGACGACGGCGCAGGTGCTGCCACAGGTCGACGGCCGCGTGATTTATGGCGGCACGCCGTCGGACGCGTCGGTGCTGGAGGCGATCGCGGCCCTGAAATCCAGCGGCAAGCAGGTCATGTTCTACCCGTTCCTGCTGATGACACAATTGCCCGGCAACGCCCGCCCGGACCCGTATTCCGACGCATCCGATCAGCCGCTGCTGCCGTGGCGTGGCCGCATCACCGGCGCAGTGGCGCCTGGGCGCGATAGCACCACCGATGGCACGGCGCAGGCGGCGACCGAGGTCGCGGCGTTTTTTGGCACCGCGCAGGCCAGCGATTTCATCGTGGCCCCCGGGTCCGTCACTTACATCGGCCCTGCAGAGTGGTCCTATCGCCGGTTCATCCTGCATCAGGCGGCGCTATGCGCGGCGGCGGGCGGCGTGGAATCGTTCTGCATCGGGTCGGAAATGGTCGCGCTGACCCGATTGCGCGATGCGGCGAGCTATCCGGCAGTCACGGCGCTGGTGGCGCTGGCCGCCGATGTGCGCGCGCTGCTGGGCGCGGCCGTCAAGATCGGCTATGCCGCCGACTGGTCGGAATACTGGGGGCACGCTCCGGGCAATGGCGACCGGCTGTTTCAGCTTGATCCGCTATGGGGCGATGTCAACATCGATTTTGTAGGCATCGACAATTACATGCCGCTGTCGGATTGGCGCGACGACCCCGGCCACACCGACGAGGTCTGGGGCGCGATCCACGATCTGGGCTATCTTCGCGCCAATATCGAGGGCGGCGAGGGCTATGACTGGTTCTACCCCACCTCTGATGCCGTTGCCGCGCAGCGCCGCGATCCGATCACCGATGGGGCTTATGACGAACCCTGGGTCTGGCGCTACAAGGACATCCGCAGCTGGTGGAAGAATCCGCACCATGACCGGATCGGCGGTGTCCGGCAGGTGGTTCCGACGTCATGGGTGCCCGGATCGAAACCCGTGCGGTTCACCGAAATCGGCTGTCCGGCGGTCGACAAGGGCACCAACGAGCCGAACAAGTTTCTTGATCCGAAATCATCCGAAAGCGCGCTGCCGCGTGCCTCGACCGGCGCGCGCGACGATCTGATCCAGGTGCAGTACCTGCGGGCGCTGTTGGGCTATTGGGCCGATCCGGCGCGCAATCCGGTGTCGGAAATATACGACGGCCCGATGATCGATCTGGCGCATACCTATGTCTGGGCCTGGGATGCGCGGCCTTGGCCGGCGTTTCCGCGGCTGCGCGATGTCTGGTCCGATGGCGCGAATTATGCGCGGGGGCATTGGATCACCGGCCGCATGGGCGCGCGCACGCTGGCCTCTGTCGTCACTGAAATCTGCGCCCGCGCGGGCGTGACGGCCATCAATGTGACAACGTTGCACGGTCTGGTGCGCGGCTATGCGATCACCGACGTGACCGATGGTCGCGCAGCTCTGCAACCCCTGATGCTGCGGCACGGATTCGATGCGGTGGAACGCGAAGGTGTCATCGCGTTTCTGCCGCGTACCGGGCGGGCGGTGGCCGTGGTGGGCGACGATGGTCTGGTTGCCACCGCAGAGGTTCCGGGCGACCTGCGCGCCGATCGCGCCGCCGAGGCCGACATGGCCGGCCGCGTGCGCCTGCGGTTCATCGCGGCCGAGGCGGATTACGAAATCGCCGCGGCCGAGTCGGTCTTGCCCGACACCGCAACGCAGGCGGTTGCCACTTCCGATCTGCCGCTGGTGATGACCCGGAACGAGGCGCAGCATGTCGTCGAACGCTGGCTGGTGGAATCGCGGATCGCGCGCGACGGCGTGAAACTCGCGCTGCCCCCCTCGCGTGCCGATCTGCGGGCGGGCGATGTGATCGACCTGCGCAGCGGGGCGGCGGCGGGGCTGTACCGCATCGACAGGCTGGAACTGGGCCCGTTCCGCATCGCGGATGCCGTGCGGGTGGAACCGGGGGCGTACCTGACGGTGGACCTGTCCGACGACCTGCCCCCCGCGTCGGATTTCACTCCGCCGATCCCGCCCCTGCCGCTGTTTCTGGACCTGCCGCTGATCCGGGGTGACGAGGTGGACCACGCGCCGCATCTTGCGTTGGCGGCATCGCCCTGGCCGGGCGCAATGGCGCTGTATTCCGCTCCGGGGGGCGAGGATTTCACGTTGATGGGTCTGTTTGGCCGCCCGGCCGCCGTGGGCACGCTGGTGACGGCGTTGCCTGCAGCAAGCGCTGCCGTCATCGACCGTGGCGCGCCAGTTCAGGTGCGCATGGCGCGCGGCACGTTGCAATCGATAGGTATGGACCGGCTGCTCGCGGGTGCGAATCTGGCCGTGATCGGCGATGGCCGCCCCGATGCCTGGGAGGTGATCCAGTTCGGCGAAGCTCAATTGATTGCGCCGGATGAATACCTGATCACGCAGCGCATCCGGGGCCGAAACGGGTCTGATTCCGAAATCGCCCCGCTTTGGCCCGTCGGCAGCTATTTCGTGCTGCTGGACGAAGCACCGGAACAGATCGCACTGGCCGCCAGCGACCGGGGCGTCAGCCGGACCTACCGGGTAGGCCCCGCACGCCGGGCGCTGGATGATCCGTCCTATGTCGAGGTCACCGCTGCCTTTGCCGGGATGGGCCTGCGGCCGTTGTCGCCGGTGCATCTGCGCGCGCAGGATCAGGCGGGCGATCTGGTCTTTACGTGGACACGACGCTCCCGGATCGACGGCGATAGCTGGGATGGCTACGAGGTGCCGCTGGGCGAAGAAACCGAACTGTATCGCCTGCGGATTCTGGACGCTGCACGGCTGGTGCGCGAGGTGATCCTGACCGCGCCAGGCTGGACCTATCCAAGCGCGCTTCGGGTGCCCGATGGCTCTGCCGGATATTTAATTGAAATCACGCAGATTTCGGCCCGCTTCGGCCCGGGTGCCCCGGCCCGGATGACGTTGCCGTGAACCGGCAAACCGGGCGCCGGCTTTACTTCGTGGCCCATCGGCGTATCGTATAAAACAACAGCTGCTGCAGGAGGCCAAGATGCCCGAACAACTCAAGGCCCTGCCGGACTTCGATCCGGTCTGGACCCGCATCCGCTCCGAGGCCGAGGACATGGTGCGCGCGGAGCCGTTGCTGGGCGGCCTCGCGCACAGCTCGATCCTGCATCATGACAGCATCGAATGCGCCTTGGCCTACCGGATCGCGCTGAAACTCGCCTCTGCCGAAATGTCCGAACAGCTGGTGCGCGAAATCTCGGTTGCGGCCTTCCGGGCTGACCCTGACCTGTCGCTGGCCGCCCGCGCCGATATCGTTGCCGTGTTTGACCGCGACCCTGCTTGCCATCGGTTCTTGCAACCCGTGTTGTTTTTCAAGGGATTTCAGGCGGTGCAGGCTTATCGCGTGGCCAACTGGCTATGGCGCGAGGGGCGTCATGACATGGCCTATTTTCTGCAGATGCGCTGTTCCGAAGTGTTCGGCGTCGATATCCATCCCGCAGCGCGCATCGGGCGTGGCATCATGATCGACCATGCCCATTCCATCGTGATCGGTGAAACTGCCGTCGTCGGCAACAACGTGTCGATGCTGCATTCCGTGACGTTGGGCGGAACGGGCAAAGAGGACGGCGACCGTCACCCCAAGATCGGCGATGGTGTGTTGATCGGCGCGGGGGCCAAAGTGCTTGGCAATATCCGCGTCGGGCAATGTTCCCGCATCGCCGCAGGGTCGGTAGTGCTGCACGAGGTGCCGGCGAAAACGACTGTCGCCGGCGTGCCCGCAAAGGTGGTCGGTGAGGCGGGTTGTTCCAATCCGGCCATCGAGATGGACCAGATCCTGCGCGGCTGATCGGCAATGTCACCGGTAGACAACGACGCGCCCCGGGCGTGACCCGGGGCCTCTTGCCGCAGTGTGACTGTCGGATCAGGCCAGCATCGCCAGCGGGTTTTCGAGGTTGTCCAGAATGGCCTGCAACAACTGCGCGCCCAATGCCCCGTCGATCACGCGATGATCCACCGACAGCGTGACCGACATCACGGTCGCAATTTCGATCTGGTTGCTTGTCACCACGGGCTTTTTCACCCCTGCACCAACAGCCAGGATCGCACCGTGCGGCGGATTGATCACCGCGTCGAAATTGTCGATGCCGAACATGCCGAGGTTCGATATCGCAAAACTGCCACCCTGATATTCGCCCGGTGCCAGTTTGCGATCACGGGCGCGTTTCGCCAGATCCTTCATCTCGGCTGACAGCGCAGACAGCGATTTAAGATGCGCGTCCCGCAACACCGGCGTGAACAGCCCGCCATCAATCGCCACCGCAACCGCAACGTCCGACGGTATCAATTTCAGGATACGATCGCCCGCCCAGACGGCATTGGCATCGGGCACCGCCTGCAACGCCATCGCGCAGGCCTTGATGATGAAGTCGTTGACCGACAGCTTGACGCCGCGCGGTTCCAGTTTGGCGTTCAACTCTGCCCGGAACGCCATCAGCGCATCCAGCCGGATATCGCGGCGCAGGTAGAAATGCGGGATGGTCTGTTTGGCCTCGGTCAGCCGTGCGGCGATGGTCTTTCGCATGCCGTCCAGCTTCATTTCGGTGAACGCGCGGCCCTCGTACATTTTCAGCACGGTTTCGGTCGAGGGGCCGTTGGGCATCGCTGCGGCGGGTTTTGTCGCCTGCGCGGCCGGGGCCGCAGTTGCAGCCGCCGGAGCAACCGCCTGCGCGGCGGGCGCCGCCTGCGCGCCCATCACATCCGCCTTGACGATTCGGCCATGCGGGCCGGACCCGGTCACCGTTGTCAGATCGACCCCCTTGTCCGCCGCGATCCGCCGCGCAAGTGGTGAGGCAAACACCCGCGCGCCGGCAGCCACCGAAACCGGGGTCGCAACCGGGGCCATAACCGGGGCGGCGGGCGCCGCGGGGCCCCCTGCGGGAGCCGCCTTGGCGCCCGCGTCGGACGCCTTTGGCGCCTCCGGCACCGCCCCGGCGGTTTCGCCTTCCGCCAGGATTGTCGCAATCGGCGTGTTCACCTTTACGCCTTCGGTCCCCGCCGCCACCAGCAGCGTGCCGACGACGCCCTCATCGGTCGCCTCGAATTCCATCGTGGCCTTGTCGGTCTCGATTTCGGCCAGCAGATCGCCCGCCTTGACCGTATCGCCCGGCTTGACCAGCCATTTCGCCAGCGTGCCTTCTTCCATCGTCGGCGACAGCGCGGGCATCAGGATATTGACAGCCATGGTCCCGCCTCCTTAGCGATAGGTGACTTTATGCACCGCCGCGACCACCTCGTCGGTCGTCAACAGTGCAAGTTTTTCGAGGTTCGCCGCATAGGGCATCGGCACGTCCTTGCCGGTCAGGTTCAGCACCGGCGCATCCAGATAATCGAACGCCCGTTCCATGATGACCGCTGACAGGTGATTGCCGATCGCGCCCACGGGCCAGCCTTCTTCGACCGTCACGCAGCGGTTGGTCTTCATCACCGACGCAATGACTGTGTCGTAATCCAACGGCCGCAGGGTGCGCAGATCGACGACCTCGGCGGAAATGCCGTCCTTGGCCAACCGGTCCGCCGCCTCCAGCGCATAGGTCATGCCGATGCCGAAACTGACGATGGTCACATCCGTGCCCTCGCGCCAGACCCGCGCCTTGCCGAAGGGGATGATGAAATCGTCCAGCACCGGCACCTCGAAGGTCTTGCCGTACAGGATCTCGTTTTCCAGAAACACTACCGGGTTCGGGTCACGGATCGCGGTTTTCATCAGGCCTTTGTAGTCCGATGCCGAATAGGGCATCACCACCCGCAGCCCCGGCACCATCGCGTACCACGCCGCGTAATCCTGGCTGTGCTGCGCACCGACGCGGGCCGCTGCCCCGTTGGGTCCGCGGAATACCATCGGCGCGCCCATCTGGCCGCCCGACATGTATAGCGTTTTCGCCGCCGAGTTGATGATCTGGTCGATGGCCTGCATTGCAAAGTTGAAGGTCATGAACTCGACGATCGGCCGCAGCCCGCCGAACGCTGCCCCGGTGGCGATACCGGCAAAGCCCATTTCGGTGATCGGCGTGTCGATGATGCGTTTCGGGCCGAACTCATCCAGCAGGCCCTGGCTGATCTTGTAGGCCCCCTGATATTCGCCGACCTCTTCGCCCATCAGGAAAACTGTCGGATCGCGGCGCATTTCCTCGGAAATTGCATCGCGCAGCGCCTCACGGACGGTCTGTTTCTTCATCTCGGTGCCGGGGGCCCAATCGGGGCTGGCCTTGGATTGCACGGCCATGGGGGCCGCGGCCTGGGCTGGGGCCTTTGCAACCGCGGCCACCGGGGCATCCTTGGCGACGGATGCGACTGTCGCCGCAGGCTCTGCCGCAGCCCCGGGCTTTTCGCCCTCCGCCAGCATCGTTGCAATCGGCGTGTTCACCTTGACGCCCTCGGTCCCGGCGGACACCAGCAGCGCGCCCACCACGCCTTCGTCAGTCGCCTCGAATTCCATCGTGGCCTTGTCGGTCTCGATCTCGGCGAGGATATCGCCCGCCTTCACGGTATCGCCGGCCTTGACCAGCCATTTCGCCAGCGTGCCTTCCTCCATCGTGGGGGACAGGGCGGGCATCAGGATTTGGGTTGCCATATCTCTGTCTCCTCAGGCGTAGATGTCGGTCCAAAGCTCGGACACGTCCGGCTCCGGGCTTTCACGGGCAAAATCGGCGGCGGCGTTGACGATGTCCTTGATCTCTTTGTCGATCGCTTTCAGGTCATCCTCGGTCGCATGCTTGCCGGCCAGCAGCAGGTCGCGGACATGTTCGATGCAGTCTTTTTCATCGCGAACCTTCTGCACCTCTTCGCGGGTGCGGTATTTCGCCGGGTCCGACATCGAATGGCCACGATAACGATATGTGTTGATCTCGAGGATGTAGGGACCCGCGCCGGACCGGCAATGCGCCACCGCCTTGTCGCCCGCCGCCTTGACCGCCAGCACATCCATGCCATCGACCGCTTCGCCCGGAATGCCGAACGCCGCGCCGCGCGTATACAGTTCAGGCGTCGATGTGGACCGCTTCTGCGAGGTCCCCATCGCGTAATGGTTATTCTCGATCACGAAGATGCAGGGCAGTTTCCAAAGCGCGGCCATGTTGAACGTCTCGTAGATCTGGCCCTGGTTCGCCGCGCCATCGCCGAAATAGGCAAAGGTTACCCGACCGTTTTCCAGGTATTTGTCTGCAAACGCCAATCCCGCACCCAGCGGTACCTGCGCGCCGACGATCCCATGCCCGCCGTAGAAATTCTTTTCCTTGGAAAACATGTGCATCGACCCGCCCTTGCCCTTGGACAGCCCGCCTGACCGGCCGGTCAGTTCCGCCATCACGCCGCGCGGGTCCATCCCGCAGGCCAGCATGTGGCCGTGATCGCGATAGCCGGTGATGCGCTTGTCGCCGGGTTCGGCCGCGGCTTCCAGACCCACGACGACCGCTTCCTGCCCGATATACAGATGGCAGAACCCGCCGATCAGGCCCATGCCATACATCTGGCCGGCCTTTTCTTCAAAGCGGCGGATCAACAGCATGTCGCGGTAATAGGCTTTCAGCGCCTCGGCCGACACATTCGGCGTGGCGGCAGTTTTCTTGACGGCCATGCGGTTCCTCCAGGCGTCACGGACTAGTTTAGTGTTAAACAATGTTAGTCTGCCGCGCCGCGGATTGCGACAGGAATTTTATGTCGCGCGGAATTTGCCGGTATCGATCGCCCGTTGGCCCGGCCCGAAACGGCACGCGCCGGCATGGGAACGGACATCTTGGGGCTGTACGGAATACCTGACTTGCCGCCTTGGGCGGTTCTGCGGTCCCTTGTCAGTGTCCAATTTCGGACCCGGCCCCAGACTCGACATCGGCGCCGGCCCATTTTTCAGGAGGTATCCCATGATCGTCTCGCACTTTGAACTGGTCTACAAACCACAAAGCCCCGCCGGCCCCGCCGACACGGTGCTGCAGGGCTATTTCCTCGAGATCACCAATCTCGAGGCCATCCAGCTGGAATTCGCGCTGAATTTCACCACCTCGCCGATCACCGACGCGAACCGCAGCCTGTTCGGAAATGCCGCCGTGTTCGTCGATACCCCCGGGATCGACAACAACATCGGGGTGTTTTCGATCACCGGGGCGCTGGCCAGCAAATCCTTTGGCCTGAACCGCCGCATCGTGGTGCCCGCGCATGGCACGGCGCTGCTGGCGCTGTTGCCCAGCGATCCGTTCCCGCCGGCACTGGTTCCGCCGTCCATGGCGAATTTCGAATGCCGCGGCTATGCCACGCTGACGCTGCCGCCCTTCCTGTTCCGGGCGCAGGCCGCGGCGCCGGTCAAGGTTTTGCTGACGGCGCAGAACCGGACACAGTATTCCGATCCGGCCACCGGCGTCCCCAAGGGCCAGAGCCAGTCCAGCCTGCCGATCACGACCGGCAAGGCGGAAAACCTGATCGCACCCGGCCAGCCATTGTTCGATTTCGACGATTTGGTGTTCGACCGGGATCTGGTGACCAAATTCCCGTTCATCGAAAACCTGTCACCTGTCCAACTCATGGCGGCACTGATGGCCGAGGCTCAGGCGGCGGGGATGGATCTGCGCGAATTCAATGCAGCACTCAGGACGGCCGGGATCAACCTCGCGTTGGAAAACCGCAAGGCTAGCTGATATCAACGGATGACGATTTCATCCACGCGCAACAGGCCCAGCACCGACCGGGCCTGTTCGTCCAACAGATCAAGGTCAAGGAAATCATCCGACATCCGCCGTGTCTGGTTTTCCATCTGCGCCATCCGCGCCTCGAGGATGGCGAGTTCCACGCGCATGTTTGCCGCTTCGGCCCGAACTTCGGCCCGGCGGAACAGACCGTAATTTCCCTGCATCGCCGCAAAGACGAAGGTCGCGCCCAGCAACAGGCATGCGCTCCAGTAGATCAGCAGTCCCAGGGATGGACGGGCGCTGGACATTCATCAACTCCGTGGATCGGGGCCGTACACCGGCGAATGGCAAATGAATCGCATGTCCGACACGGTTTGGGAATCCCTCGCGGCACGCAAGGCTGCCGAAATATTGCTTTTTTCGGTGCGGAACCGGCGTTTTTGTGCACTGACGTCCTGCAACGGACGACCGTTGCCGCTCAGGCCTGATCCAGCGCGGCGACTCCGGGCAGGTCCTTGCCCTCCATCCATTCCAGAAACGCGCCGCCAGCGGTCGAGAC
>JBBRCF010000039.1:0-27583 GCA_038205135.1 Rhodobacterales bacterium | reverse complement strand
CTTGCACAGGTCGGCCATCGCCTCGGGCGCCCCCTTGGCTGCGACCTGCCAACCCGGCCCCGGCGCATTCCAGACCTGCGACATCGCCGGAACTTCGGGCGTCAACCCATAGCCGCGGACCAGTTGCCGCTCTGCGCCGGGCAGGGCTTCGCCTTCACGCAGATCGGCCTTGGACAGCGCGTGAAATGCCATTTCCATCGGGTCGAACGGTTCTGGCGCCGACGCCATCACCCCCGCCGCCGCCAGTTCGCGGAACGCTTCGGGCAGGATGGCGTCCGCCTTTGCCGCTGTGCCGTCGGGCAGGCGCAATTCGGTGATCGTCATGCGGTTTTCGGTCAGGGTGCCGGTCTTGTCGGTGCACAGCACGCTGGCGGCCCCCAGCGTTTCGATGGCGGACGCCCTGCGGGTCAGGACCCGCGCCTTGGAAATACGCCAGGCCCCCATCGCCATGAACACCGCCAGCACCATCGGAAACTCTTCGGGTAGCATCGACATGCCCACCGCGATACCCGCCAGCAACCCCTCAAGCCAGCCACCGCGCAGCAGACCGTACAGCACCACCACGGCAATGCTGACCGACGCCCCTACCGCAGCAAACACCATGACCAGCTTGCGCATCTGACGCTGCAGATGCGGGGTTTCGATTTCCAGTTGGCCCAACGAGGCACCGATGCGGCCGATTTCGGACGCAGCCCCCGTCGCCGTGACGCAGGCCAGCGCGGTGCCGCGCACGATCAGGCTGCCGGAATAGACCATCGGCTGATCCTCGCCGCCCGGTCGGGCATCGGTCGCGGGGCCGGCGACCTTGCGGACCGGTACGGCCTCGCCGGTCAGCAGCGATTCGTCTGCCGACAGATCCTGTGCCTCGATCAGAGACGCATCCGCTGGCACCCGGTCGCCTTCCGACAGCACGACCACATCACCCCGCGCCACTTCTCGCCCCGCGATCCGAACCCGTTTGCCATCGCGGATGACCAATGCGCGCGGGCTGGTCAGGTCGCGCAGCGCCTCCAGCACGCGTTCGGTCCGGGCCTCCTGTACCACAGTGATGCCGACCGACAGGCAGGCAAAGGCCAGCAGGATCAGCGCCTCGCCCCGGTTGCCCAGCAGCAGATAGACCACGCCCCCCGCAACCAGCAGCGCCAGCATCGGTTCGCGCAGCACATCGAACACGATCCGCAGGGACGAACGGCGCTGCATGCGCGGCAATTCGTTGTATCCCTCGGTGGCCAGACGGGACTGCGCCTGTTCCGCCGAAAGTCCGTGGTGCGGCGTCGGATCGGGTTGGGCGGTCATGGCAGTGCTCCTCGGCAGGGCGTCGCGCGCACCCTGCCACAAGCCGGGACCACGCAAACTTGACCTGCATCAGTCCAACGGGATTGCGTCCCCCGGAAACCTGCGCGCAAACAAAGGTACGACCCCCGTGCGATCACGCCGTGCCGGTTGCGCGCAGACCCGCCCTCGGCGCCAATCCTGCATCATGGGTCATGCATTATGCGTCACGCGTCAGGCTGGCGGGACGCCGCTTTGCCGCTGATTGCATGGGAAACCGGGCCGGGGTCGTGCCGGCCGCCACTTTGCAAAAGCCCGCCGCCCCTGATGTGCATCAGTGACATACCTATCCGCTACGGGCAGGGTCCGATGGGAACCATGCAAGGACAGCCGCCATGTTGCGCCCCCTGATTCTAGCCATCGGCCTGCTGGCCCCCCCGGCATTTGCCGACACCACGCTGCTGACGATTGCGCAGGACCGCTACGAGGCGGGACGGACGTTGCAGTTCGACGGCCCCGCGGTGGCTGACCTGTTCATGGCCGGCGGCCGCGTGGTGATCGCGGCACCCGTGGCCGGATCTGCGCATCTGGCAGGGCGGCGGGTGGCGGTCGAAGGTGCGGTGACCGGCGACCTGTTTGTAGTGGGATACGGCGTTGCGGTGACCGGGGCCGTGGGTGGCAACGCGTCGGCGACCGGATACGAGGTCAGGTTGGGATCCGTCACCGGCAATCTGCGGGCGGCGGGGTCCGAGGTCGAGGTCGGCACGGTAGGGGGCTATGCGCTGATCACCGGCGCTGAGGTCGTGTTGCAGGGTGCGATTGCGGGCGACGCGGTGCTTGTCGCCGACACGATCGTATTCGGGCCGGCCGCCAGTGTGGCGGGCAACCTTATGATTTACGCCGCTGATCCCGCCAGCATCACAGTGCCCGAAACCGTGGCCCCGGCCGCGCGGGTGACGATCTCGACGCGCAGCACCTATGACCGTGGCGACTGGGAAGACCAGATGCCGGTCAAGGTGCCGTTCTGGCGGATCGTGGCCGGGTTTTTGATGGGCATCCTGATGTCGGGTCTGTTGGCGGCGCTGGTCATCGCGGTTGCCCCCAAGGCGGTGCAGAATTGGCGCGAACTGGCGGTGACGCACCCGGGGCGGGCGATCTGGTCAGGGTTTCTGGTGGCCTCGGCGCTGGCGGGATCGGGGTTTGTCCTGATGCTGACGATCGTGGGGGTGTTCCTGTTGCCGGTCATGCTGGCGATCACGGCGCTGGCGATCTATGCGGGGTATGCGCTGGGGTCCTATGTTCTGGGCGTCGGGCTTTGGCTGGCGGGCGGGCAACCGATGCCTGATGGGCTGGCGGGCAAATTCGGGCTGGCCTGCCTCGGCGCGTTTGTCGCGGGGCTGGCGTGGCTGGTTCCGGTGGTGGGCTGGTTCTTTGTGCTGGGTCTGACGATGCTTGGTATCGGCACACTGGCGGCATTCTTGTTGCCGGATCGCCTGCTATTGCGGCACGTTGCGGAAAAATCATGACGAGCCGCCGCAAGGCGCTGTTGGTCGGCGGCGGGGCCGTTGTTCTGGGGCTAGGCGGCGCAGCGGGTCTGGCATGGCGGCAGATGGGGTCGATGGCCGACTTCGAGGCCGCCGCGATGCAGACCCGCGCCGTTCTGCCGGCAGCGCCTGAAATCCGCGATCTGATCCGCTACGCGACGCTGGCGGCCAACGGCCACAATACCCAGGCCTGGCTGTTCCGTCCGGGCGACAATGCCATCACGATCCTGCCAGATATGGCGCGGCGTACGCCCGTCGTGGACCCCGACGATCACCATGTCTTTGTGTCGCTTGGCTGCGCTGCCGAAAACCTGATGCTTGCGGCGGGTGCGGCAGGCCGCTCAGGCGAGATTGTCTATGATCCGACCGGGGACGGTGCGGTGGTGGCCCGTTTTGGCGGCAGCAACGGTGAACCGGCGCTTTTCGACGCCATCCCGCACCGGCAATCGACCCGGTCCGACTATGACGGCTCTGTTGTCAGCGCATCCGACCTCGCGCTGCTGGCGGCTATGTCGGCGGTGCCTGGTGTGGACGTTGTTTTGGTGACGGAACGGGCACAGATGACCCGGATCGCGGATCTGGTGATTGCGGGCAACGCGGTGCAGATCGCCGATCCGGCGTTTGTGGCCGAGTTGAAGCACTGGCTGCGGTTCAGCCCGGTGGCGGCGTTGCGGGCCGGTGACGGACTGTTCAGCGTCGCCAGCGGCAATCCCGCCCTGCCGGAATGGCTCGGGCCGCGGCTGTTCGACCTCGTCTTTACCGAAAAGGCCGAGACGGCAAAATATGCCGGGCAGATCGCCACCTCGGCCGGCATCGCGGTGTTCAGCGGGGCGGCGGCCGATCCTGAACACTGGGTGCAGGTCGGACGGTCGTGCCAGCGGTTTTCCCTGCAGGCGACCGCGATGGGGCTAAAGAGCGCCTATGTGAACCAGCCGGTCGAAGTCCCGGCCCTGCGGGCCGAACTGGCGGCGCTGGTCGGCCTGCCGGGGCGCAGGCCGGATATCGTCATGCGGTTTGGCCGCGCGCCGGCGATGCCTTATTCCGCGCGCAGACCCGTCGACACTGTCATGATCTGACGGGCTGGCGGTCCGGCGCAGATCTGTTTGACAGGCGACAGGCGCGCGGTCAGGCAGGGTTGGCATCATCACCAGAGTGTCGAAATCGTCGAACGGGCCCAAAATCACGGCAGTCATGGCGCGGGCCCTGCTGCGACGACGGCCGGGATACCGGCATCGGCGGCAACAGTCCCGCCCAAAAACCGGCCATCCGGCGCATCTGCATCCGTCAACAATGGCAGTATGTCCCCTGCGGGCTACAACATTCGATACGAGTCGCCGTATGATGGCGATGGCCAATTGGCTTGATCGCCGCGACAGGGCACGATGACAGGTGAAAATGACAGAAAGCAGGCCACCCGGATGAAGCTGATACCGCAGATCCTCGTGATAGGGCTGATCGGAGTGGTGGCTGTTCCCTTGTCGGCGAAGTTTGTTCCCGGCACGCGGCCGTGGCTGGACCAGGTCGGATTGTTGCAGCCGCTGATCGAGGCAGGCGTGGTGCCCGCCCCGGTCGATGCCGCCGCCGCCCTAGGGTCGCAATCACGCCCGGGTGGTGCCGGAACCGCTGTGGTGGCCGCCGAATTGCAGCAAAAAGCGTTGAAGGACGTGATTTCCGCCATTGGGTCCGCACGCGGCGTCCAGTCGGTCGAATTGTCGTTCGAGGTCAGCGGCCGCCTGACCGCGCTGAAAGCCGCGCCCGGCGATCTGGTCGGGGCCGGCAAGGTGATTGCCGAACTGGATGCCGCTGCGGCCCAGCTTTTGGTGGATCGCGCCATGCTGGTGCTGCAAGACGCCCGCACCAATGTCAGCCGGCTGGAACAACTGGCGCAGTCCGGCACCACAACCGCCTTGCAGCGGCAGGATGCGCAACTGGCGCTGCGGACCGCCGAGCTTGGGTTGCAATCGGCGCAGCGTGACCTGTCCGATCATCGTCTGGTGTCGCCCGTGGCCGGATATGTCGGGCTGATCGAATTGCAGGTCGGCGATCTGGTTTCGCCCGCGACGCCGATCACCGGCATCGAGGACCGGTCCAGCCTGATCGTGGATTTCCGGGTCCCCGAACGCGCCGCCACCATGGTTGCCGTGGGCGACAGTGTGCAGGCCATGGCGGTGTCGGCCCCCGGCAAACCGATCGAAGGTCGTATCATCGCCGTCGATAACCGGGTCGATGAGGCCAGCCGAACCTTGCGGGTTCAGGCCAGCATCGGCAACGCCGACGACAGCCTGCGGGCCGGCATGGCGTTTCAGATCAGCCTTGAATTTACCGGACCGGACCAGCCGGCCGTTGACCCGCTGGCGATCCAGTGGGGTCAGGACGGCGCCTTTGTCTGGGTGGTGCGGGCGGGCAAGGCGCTGCGCGTGCCAATCCGTATCCTGCAACGCAACGCCACCGACGTGCTGGTCGATGCCGCGTTCAAACCCGGCGACATGGTCGTGACCGAAGGTGTGCAGGCGCTGCGACCGGGGGCCGATGTGGCCATCGCGCCACCCCGAAGCTGAACACCGGCGCCGCAAACCGGTCCGAACCCCGACAGGAGCTGAACATGGTCCCCACCCCGCCCGCGGAACAGTCCGACCCCATGGCGGCGGGCCACGGCACCGCCCTGTTCGTGCGTCGCCCGATTCTGGCTTTCGTGCTGAACGCGCTGATCGTGATTGCCGGTGTGGCCGGGTTTCTGGGTGCCGATGTCCGCGAATTGCCCGACGTGGACCGACCCGTGGTGACCGTCAGCACCAATTATGCCGGGGCCGCGCCGGAAACCATCGACCGCGAGGTGACGGCCATTATCGAAGGTGCCGTCAGCCGGGTCGCCGGGATCAAGTCGATTTCGTCCACCTCGCGGTTCGGAACCAGCCGGGTCACGGTGGAATTCCGCGATGACATAGCGCTGGATGTCGCGGCAACCGACCTGCGCGATGCGGTCGGGCGCGTCGCCAACACGCTGCCCACGGACGCCGAGGTGCCGCGCGTCGTGAAATCGGATGCCGATTCCGACGCCATCATGCGCATTGCCATGACATCATCGCGCCGCACCGCCGATGAATTGACCACACTGGTCAAGGATCTGGTGGAAACCCGGCTGCTGGCTGCGCCGGGTGTGGCTGACCTGCAGATTTTCGGCGACCGCGAACTGGCCTTTCGGGTGGATGTGGATCTGATGCAACTGGCCGCGCGGGGCCTGACCCTGGCCGATCTGCGCACGGTGCTGGGGGCGGCTGCGTTCGATTCGCCCGCTGGGGCGTTGAATTCGGACCGGCAGAGCCTGCAGGTGCGGACCACCGCCGCCATCCGGACCACCGAACAGATCGAAGCGCTGGCTATCGCCGGTGATGTGCGGCTGGGCGATGTGGCGCAGGTGACGCTGGGGCCGGAAACCGGCGCGTCGATCCTGCGCGCCAACGGCCAGACCGGCATCGGGCTGGGCATCATCCGGGCGGCCAATGGCAACACTCTGGCGATTTCTGCGGCCGTCCGTGACGTGGTGGCGAACCTGCAACCGCTGCTGCCCGACGACGTCCAGATGTTCATCACGTCGGACAGCGCCGATTTCATCGACGGCGCGATCCACGAGGTCAAGGTGGCGCTGGGTCTGTCGGTGCTGATCGTTACGGCGGTGATCTTTTTGTTCCTGCGCGATGCGCGCGCGACGCTGATCCCGATCATCGCCATGCCGGTGGCGCTGATCGGCACGCTGGCGGCGATATGGCTCGTCGGATTTTCCATCAACATCATGACCTTGCTGGCGCTGGTGCTGGCAACCGGGATTGTTGTCGATGATGCCATCGTCGTGCTGGAAAACATCGTGCGCCGCCGTTCGCAGGGCATGGGCGCGCGCGCCGCTGCCGTGCTGGGCACCCAGGAGGTATTTTTTGCGGTGCTGGCAACCACCACGACGCTGGCCGCCGTTTTCGTGCCGCTGTCGTTTCTGCCCGGACAGACCGGCGGCCTGTTCCGCGAATTCGGCTTTACGCTCGCGATTGCGGTGCTGTTGTCGTCGATTACCGCGCTGACGCTGTGTCCGGTTCTGGCCGCGCGGATGCTGCGCCCGCATGTCGAAAAACATGGGGCACTTTCGGTCCTCGGCACGTGGCTGGCGCGCGTCTATGCCGCCACGCTGCGCGTCTGTCTGGCCGCGCCGCTGGTATCCGTGGCGGTCACGGTGCTGATCGCGGCGCTGGCTGTAGCGGCTGCCGGATCGTTGCGGCAAGAACTGACCCCCAGCGAGGACCGGGGGGTCATCCTGATTTCCGTGCAGGCCCCGCAGGGCGTGTCGCTGGAATACACCGATGCCAAGATGCGCGAGATCGAGGCCAAGGTCGCACCGCTGCGCGCCACGGGCGAGGTCAGGAGCGTGTTCGCCATCGTCGGATCGCAACAGCAGGACAATCGCGGCTTCATGGTGGTGACGCTGGTCAACTGGGCCGACCGCACCCGCAGCCAGCAGGAAATCGCGCTGGAACTGAACGCCGGCCTGCGCGACGTCATCGGCGTGCGGACCTTTGCGATCCAGCCCAATTCGCTGGGGATCCGGGGGGCCGGTCAGGGGCTGTCGGTGGCGCTGGTTGGCGACGACTATGGCCGGCTGGCCGAGGTGGCGCGGGATCTGGTCGAAAAGCTGGAACAGGACCGGCGTTTCGGTCTGGTTCGTCTGGGCTATGACACCACGCAGCCACAGCTTTT
Organism: Rhodobacterales bacterium; assembly: GCA_038205135.1. GTDB lineage: Bacteria > Pseudomonadota > Alphaproteobacteria > Rhodobacterales > Rhodobacteraceae > UBA9554. Next base: position 20,027 of record JBBRCF010000039.1, on the reverse strand, counting down.
CATCGAAATCGACCGGGCCCGCGCCGAGGATCTGGGCGTGCGGATCGACGGTCTGGGCGAGGCGTTTCAGGCCGTGCTGGACGGGCGCACGGTGGGGACGATCTTTCTGGATGACGACAGTTTCGATATCCGTTTGGTGTCGACGGCCGATCCGGTGAACGATCCCGGCGATCTGGAGCGGACCTTTGTGCCGTCCCGCGACGGCCAGATGGTGCCTGTATCATCTTTCGTGACCCTGACGGAACGGGCCGTCGCTCCCGAACTGGGGCGCGAGGAACAACGGCGGTCGGTTCCGATCACCGCGTCCTTGTCACCCGAACTGGCGCTGGGCGACGCGCTGACCGCGTTGCAGGCCATGGCCGACGGAGCGCTGGGCGATGACATGCGGTTGGTGCCGCTGGCCGAGGCCGCAACGCTGGGCGAAACCTCTTCGGGTCTGACGGCGATCTTCGGCATCGCGCTTGCGGTCATTTTTCTGGTGCTGGCCGCACAGTTCGAAAGCTTTGTGTCCGCGGTGATCGTCATGTCAACGGTTCCGCTGGGGCTGGCCTGTGCGGTGTTTGCGCTTTTGATGACCGGGGGCAGCCTGAACGTCTATTCCCAGATCGGGCTGGTGCTGCTGGTGGGGATCATGGCCAAGAACGGCATCCTGATCGTCGAATTCGCCGATCAGTTGCGCGAACGCGGCGCGACCGTGCGCGATGCCATCGAAGAGGCCGCCACCGTGCGTTTGCGGCCCGTGATGATGACCATGATCGCCACCGTTCTGGGCGGCCTGCCGTTGGTGCTGGCCCAAGGTGCCGGCGCCGAAGCGCGCGAGGTGCTGGGGTGGATCATCGTCGGCGGTCTGGGTCTGGCCACGCTGGCCACGCTGTATGTCACACCGGTGGCCTATTTGCTGCTGGCGGGTTTTTCGCGATCGCGTTCTGCCGAAAGCCAGTTGCTGCAGGACGAATTGCGGGTCGCGGCGGGGCGCGAACATCCGGCGGAATAACCATCGCAGAGCCGAACCGTGGCGGGACAGGGCGATTTTTGTCGCACGCGGTCAGGGCCGGCTGATCGTGCGTTGATGACCAGCCCGCGCCGGAACTATTCTGCCGCCAGCGCCGGTTTGTTGCCCTGTTCCAGCCGGTCGATGCGACGCGCCAGCGCGGCGCGCTCAAGGTCTGCTTCCGCCAGTTGGCGCGCCAGTTCTTCGGGGGCGGGGGCGGCGGGCTCTTCGTCCTTTTCACCGATGACACCGCGGAACATCCAGCTGATCAGACGGCTGAGATCGTCCATGATCAGGAAAAACGCCGGCACCACGATCAGCGACAGCACGGTGGACACGATGATGCCGCCGATCACCGCGGTGGCCATCGGGGCCCGGAACGCACCGCCTTCGCCGACACCCAACGCGGAGGGCAACATGCCCGCCGACATCGCGATCGACGTCATCACGATGGGTTGCGCGCGTTTGTGCCCGGCCTCGATCACCGCCTTGAACCGGTCCATGCCACGGGCGCGCATTTCGATGGCGAAATCGATCAGCAGGATGGCGTTTTTGGTCACGATCCCCATCAGCATCAGCATCCCGATCAGCACCGGCATCGACAGCGCCGAATTGGTCAGGATCAGCGCGGCCGCAACCCCGCCGATGGCAAGTGGCAGCGACAACAGGATGGTAAAGGGCTGGATCACCGACCCGAACAGCAGGATCAGCACCGTCAGCACCAGCAAAAGGCCCATGATCATCGCGTTGACAAAACTGGTCATCAGTTCGGCCTGCACCTCGGCGTCGCCGGCTTCGGCGATCCGCACTGACGGCGGCAGGTCAACTGTGGCGACGATTTCGTTGAAACGCGCGGTGGCCGTGCCAAGCGCGACGCCGACCGGCAGGTTTGCCCCGATGGTGGCACGGCGTTCGCGGTTCAGACGGTCCACCATCGACGGACCTTCGGCGATGGCGATATCGGCCACGGACGCCAGCGGCACCGATGCGCCGGTATTGGTCGCGATGCGCAGCGCGGCGATGCGCGAGATGTCGGTGCGCGCCGCATCGTTCAGCCGCACCCGCACCGGGATCAGCCGGTTGTCGATCGACAGTTTCGCCAGTTGCGAATCGATATCCCCGATGGTGGCCACCCGCAGAACGGCGGCGATCTGCGCCGTGGTGATGCCCAGCCGCGCGGCTTCGTTCAGGCGCGGCGTGACCTGCAATTCGGGGCGGGGCAGGGCGCCTTCGGACGCGACATTGGCCAACAGCGGTTCACCCGCCAACGCCTCTTCCAGACGGCGCACCGCCTCGTTCAGGTCGGCCTCGCTTTCCGACAACACGGAAAACGAAATGTCGCGCTCGCCGCGGTCGTTCAGCTTGAAGGTGCGGACATCCGGGATCGCCTGCAGGCGGCGGAAAATCTCGGCCTCGATGACGTTCTGCGGGTTGGTGCGGCCGGTGCTTGCCATATCGGGCAGCACGGCTTCCAGATACGGAATTGAATTCGCGATGGTGGACAGTTTGTAAGACAGCCGGTGGTCCAGTTTTTCCAGCACCACGGTCATTGAGGCCAGACGCACGTCCAGATCCCCGGTGGGCGACGCACCACCCAGTACGAACACCGATTCGATGCCTTCGATATCTTCGATGGCGCGCGTCATGGCCTGTGTGGTGCGGTCGGTTTCCTCAAGCGTGGATCCGGGGGGCAATTCGACGCTGACCGACACGCGGCTGACGTCTTCGGGCGGCATGAAGGCGCCGGGCACCTGCATCATGTAATGAACCGACACGATCAGCACGCCGATGGCGCTGATCATCGTCAGATAACGGGACGGAACGAACAGGAACCGCCCCGCCGTCGTGACGCGGACGATACGCAGATAGTTGCGCATGAACCAGCCGTCAGTCTCCTCTGCGCCATGGCCTGCGGCATCCTTCGGCTGCATCAGGTAGGCGGCCATCATCGGCGTTATCAGCCGGGCCACCAGAAGTGAAAAAAGCACGGAAATCGCCACTGTCAGACCGAATTGTTCGAAATATTGCCCTGGGATTCCAGGCATGAAACTGACCGGCACGAACACTGCGACGATGGTGAATGTGGTGGCGATCACAGCCAGACCGATTTCGTCTGCGGCCTCGATCGCCGCGCGATAGGGGGTTTTCCCCATTCGGATATGCCGCGCGATATTTTCGATCTCGACGATGGCGTCATCGACCAGAATACCCGTGGCCAGCGTCAGCGCCAGAAAGCTGACAAGGTTCAGCGAGAAACCCAGCATGTCCATTACCCAGAACGTGGGAATGACCGACAGCGGCAGCGCCACGGCAGTGATCAGCGTCGCACGCCAGTTGCGCAGGAACGCAAACACCACCAGCACCGCCAGTAGCGCTCCTTCCAGCAGGGTATGCAGCGCGGCTTCGTAGTTGCCATAGGTATAGAACACCGTGTCATCCACTTTTGTGATGGCGACGGTCGGGTGCTTTTCGCGCAGGATGTCCAGCGTGGCGTTCACGGTTTCGGCCACCGACACCTCGGACGCTCCCTTGGCGCGGAACACCGAAAACGTCACGACCTGTTCGCTATTGTAGCGCGAGAAACTGCGCAGTTCCTCGTAGGTGTCCTTGATCTCGCCCAGATCCTCCAGCCGGACGTGACGGCCGCCGGGGACCGCGATGGTGGTTTGACGCAGGCTTTCCACGGTGCCGGCGTTGCCAAGCGTGCGGATCGCTTGTTCGCCGGTGCCCAGTTCGCTGCGCCCGCCCCCCAGATCGGTGTTGGTCGACCGCAACTGTTGCGACACCGCCTGTGCCGTCACACCCCAGCTGTCCAGCTTGACCGGGTCCAGTTCGATGCGGATTTCGCGGTCGGCCCCGCCATAGCGGTCAATCCGGCCGACGCCCGGTTTGCCCTGCAGGGCCCGCTTGATCGTATCATCGGCGAACCAGCTGATCTCTTCCATGGTCAGGTCGGGGGCGGATACGGCAAAGGTCAGGATCGCCTGACCTTCCACGTCGATACGGGTGACGATAGGGGCGTCGATGTCGCCAGGCAGATCGCCACGGATCTGGTCAATGGCATCCTTGACGTCCTGTACCGCCTTGTCGGTCGGCACATCCATGTTGAATTCCGCCGCCGTGGTCGACACGCCGTCGGTCACGGTGGAAATCACCCGCTTGACCCCGGAAATCCCGGCCAGCGCATCTTCGATTTCCTTGGTGACCTGCGTTTCCATCTCGGCGGGCGCGGCGCCGGGCTGGGCCACGCGGACCGCCACCAGCGGCACGTCAATGTTGGGAAACCGTGTGATCGGCAAGTTCAGGAAAGACACCCAGCCCAGCACGACCAGCAGCACAAAGGCCAGCAGAGGGGCGACGGGATTGCGGATCGACCAGGCGGAAAAGTTCATGGCTTGCCCCTCAGTTGGTTTCTGCCGCGACCGGCTGGATGCGGTCGCCGGGCCGCACGAAGGCGCCCGCCTTTGTCACCACGCTGTCACCTTCGGCCAGACCGGCGACAATCTCGACCATGCCGCTGTCACGGATGCCGGTCTGCACGACCACCCGTTCGGCGACGCCGTCGATGATGCGCATCACTGTGGCGCCTTCGGTCCCGGCGCTGATTGCCGTCACCGGCACCGCCAGCGCCATGCGGCTGGCCAACACGATTTCCGCGTCGGCATACATGCCCGCCCGCGCCGCGCCGGGATCATCCAGCGTGATCCGCGCATAGCCAAGCCGCGACGCCACATCGATGCTGGGTTCCACCAGCCGGATCGCCCCGGTCATCGGGGCCAGCAACCCCACCCCCGCGATCCGCGCCGTCTGCCCGGCGGCCAGCCGCGCCAGATCGCGTTCGGCGATTTCGGCCCGCAATTCGAGCGCGCCGTCGCGCACCAGCGTGAACATCGGCTGCCCTGCTGCCGACGCGATCGAGCCGACCTGCGCGTTGCGGGTCAGAATCTCGCCGGCGGCGGGCGCGATCACGTCGGTCCGGGTCAGGCTCAGGGCGACATTGGCCAGCTGCGCCTCGACATTGGTCAGTTGCGCCCGCGCCGCTTCCAGCGATTGCTGCGCGACCGTCACGCGCGCCGTTGCCGAAATCGCGGCCGAGCGCACCTGATCGGCGGCGGCCTGGCTGACGTTGCCCTGACCCAGCAGCAGTTTGTTGCGCGCGGCGACGCGGTTGGCCTCGTCGGCAGAGGCTTCGGCTTCGAGCACCTGGGCGCCGGCCTGCGCGATGGTCGCGCGGGCCGAGGCGACGGATGCCAGCAACTGGCTGCGCGACAGCTCCAGCGTGGTCGTCGACAGCCGCGCCAGCACCTGTCCGGCGGTCACGCGGTCGCCCACATCAACCATCAGCGCCTCGATCGGCTGGCCTTCGATCAGGGGCGCGACCTGCACCAGTTGCACCGCCTGTACCAGCCCGCCGGCATACACCCGGTCGGTCAACTGCACCATCTTTACGGCTGACACCGTGATTGCCGGCAGCGACGGTGCGGCCACAACGGCGGGTTCCGTCCCACCGGCCGCCAGAACCGGCGTTCCGACCAACCCGGTCAACGGCGCGGACAGGGCCAGCGCGACCACCAGTGACGTGATGGAAACGGTCGTCGTCATGTCTTTTCCCCGGGGTTGTCCTGACAGCCGGGCTGGGTGGCCGGCGCCAGATCTTCGATGCTGTTCAAGATGTCGTCGACAGTGCGCAGGACAAGGGTCGTCAGCGCCGGCATCACCCGACCGCGCGTGCGTCCCTGCATGGCGTGCCCCTTGACCAGCAGCACCAGCAGCCGGGCCGCCGCTTCGAACCGCGTTTTGTCGGCATCGGGCGGCAATCCCAGTGACAGGGTCATTGCGCCCGTCAGATACTGGGCGATTTCGTCTTCGACCCGATGCACCACCTGCGCGATGTCCGGCTTGCGCAGCGCGGCGGCGGTGATTTCCGCCCAGATCGCCGCATCCTCGCACCCCAGGCTTTCGGCCTGAATGCGCATCTTCAGCGCGTTGCGCAGGGCAGAAATCGGGTGCGGGGCGGCCACCACAACAGCGAACTGGCCTTCGACCTCGGACAGGTGAGCGCGGATCATCGCCTCGATCAGCGCGGCCTTGGACGGAAAATAGCGGTAGAAATTGCCGGCACTCATCCCGGCGGCCCGGGCCAGATCCTGCATCGACGCGCCGTCAAAGCCCTTTTCGGCAAAGATGCCCCGCACGGACGCGACAATTTCGCGTTCCCGTTCCCGAACGGGGGCCGGGTGCAACGGCGTCACGGGGATTGTCACGTTCATGGGCGACCAACGACTGAGTGAATGTTCATTCTCATTTGGCACGCCGTTTTGCGGTGTCAAGCCCGACAATACTGAACATCAGCGATTTTTCCGCGCTGCGGCAGAAAATGTGGCGTTTCCGTCGCCGAGCGGGCCTCCTAAACCTCTTGCTGCCGGACGGTCTGACGTCTATACGTCTCCGACGGCGATCCGGCCTCGATTCACGTTAAACACGCCGTGTGCCTGTTCCGTCGCTGGGACAGGTTTTCCGGCAAGGAGACAGCGACATGAAACTGCATGAACTTTCCGACAACGCAGGCGCCGCGAAAAAGCGAAAGCGCGTGGCACGCGGCCCGGGTTCGGGCATGGGCAAAACCGCAGGACGCGGGATCAAGGGGCAGAAATCCCGGTCCGGCGTGGCGATCAACGGCTACGAAGGCGGCCAGATGCCGTTGTATCAGCGTCTGCCCAAGCGCGGTTTCAACAAACCGAACCGGTTGGATTTCGCGGTGGTCAATCTGGGCCTGATCCAGAAATTCATCGATGCCGGCAAGATCGACGGCACGCAGCCGATCACCGAAGACGTGCTGGTGACCTCGGGACTGGTGCGCCGCAAGCTGGATGGCATCCGCGTTCTGGCCAAGGGCGACGTGACCGCGGCGCTGACCATCGACGTCACCGGCGCGTCGGCTGGTGCTGTCGCGGCGGTTGCCGCAGCGGGCGGCACGCTTTCGATCAAGGCACCCCTGCCGGCACCGACCAAGGCGGGGTCCGCGTCGGCGGCCAAGGAAGCAGCGGCTGCGTCCTCCTGATTTCGGCTTGTGGGGGGCGCATCCGCCCCTTACATAACCCTCAGTTTTCCCCAACGCCGCCCTCCGGAAAACGGCCGGGCGGCGTTTCAGCTTCGAAAGACCACGTGCAATGGCATCCCAGATCGAGCAGATGGCCGCCAACACCAGTTGGGGCGCTTTGGCCAAGGCGACCGACCTGCGCCATCGCATCTTTTTCACGTTGGGTCTGCTGATCGTTTATCGGATTGGCACCTTCATTCCGGTCCCGGGGATCGACGGCGCGGCGCTGCGCGACTTCATGGAAGGCGCGGCAGCAGGTCTGGGGGGCATCCTGACGATGTTCACCGGCGGGGCGCTGGGGCGCATGGGCATCTTTGCGCTGGGGATTATGCCCTACATTTCGGCATCGATCATCGTGCAGTTGCTGGGGGCGATGGTCCCCGCCATGGAACAGATAAAAAAGGAAGGCGAGGCGGGCCGCAAGAAACTGAACCAGTACACCCGTTACGGCACGGTGGTTCTGGCGACGTTGCAGGCCTACGGCCTGTCGGTCAGCCTGTATTCCGGTGAATTGGTCCAGGCGGACCTGCCCTACTGGTTCTTTATCTCGACCTGCGTGATCACGCTGGTGGGGGGCACGATGTTCCTGATGTGGCTTGGCGAACAGATCACCGCGCGCGGCATCGGCAACGGCATCTCGTTGATCATCTTCGTCGGCATCATCGCCGAAATTCCGGCGGCGCTGGCGCAGTTCTTTAGCCAGGGCCGGTCGGGCGCGATCAGCCCTATAGCCATCTTGGCCGTGTTGATTATGGTGATCGGCACCATCGCCTTTGTGGTGTTCATGGAACGCGCCCTGCGCAAGATCCGGATCGAATACCCGCGTCGTCAGGTCGGCATGAAGGTGTATGACGGCCAATCGTCAGTTCTGCCGGTCAAGGTGAACCCGGCGGGCGTCATCCCGGCGATCTTTGCGTCATCGCTGCTGCTGCTGCCCACCACAATCGCGACGTTTTCCGGGCAGCAGACCAGCCCGATCATGTCAACAATTCTGGCCTATTTCGGCCCCGGACAGCCGCTTTATCTGGCGTTCTTCACAGCGATGATCGTGTTCTTCGCTTACTTCTATACCTTCAACGTGTCGTTCAAACCCGAAGAAGTGGCCGAAAACCTGAAGAACCAGAACGGCTTCGTGCCGGGAATCCGTCCGGGCGAAAAGACGGCCAATTATCTGGAATACGTGGTGAACCGTGTTCTGGTGCTGGGGTCGGCCTATCTGGCGGCGGTCTGTCTGTTGCCGGAAATCTTGCGGGCGCAACTGGCCATCCCGTTCTATTTCGGCGGCACATCGGTGCTGATCGTGGTGGCGGTGACGATGGACACCATCCAGCAGGTGCAGAACCATCTGTTGGCGCATCAGTACGAAGGCCTGCTGGAAAAATCGCAACTGCGCGGCAAGGGCAAGAAGCGGGGCAGCCCCCGCGGTTCAGCCCGGCGTTGACGGAGTGGTGTCGGATATGGCGATGAACATCATCCTGTTGGGACCGCCCGGCGCGGGCAAGGGCACACAGGCGCGGGTGCTGGCCGACGCACATGACATGACACAACTGTCCACGGGCGACATGCTGCGTGCCGCGCGGACCTCCGGCACCGACATGGGCCGCCGCGTGGCGGCTGTGATGGACCGGGGCGAACTGGTCACCGATGACATAGTGATCGGTCTGATCCGCGAACAACTGGCCGGCGACATCCGCGGCGGGTTCATCTTTGACGGGTTCCCGCGCACGCTGAAACAGGCCGATGCCTTGGCGGGTCTGTTGTCCGAGATGGGGCAGCGTCTGGATGCGGTGATCGAGATGCAGGTCGATGACGCGGCGCTGGTCAGCCGCATTGCTGCCCGGTCCACCTGTGCCAGGTGCGGCGAAGTGTACAACGACGTGACCAAGCCCATTCCGGCTGATCACATCTGCACATCCTGCGGGCAAAAGTCCGAATTCACCCGCCGCGCCGACGACAACGCCGACAGCCTGAAAACCCGCCTGATGGAATATTACAAAAAGACCTCGCCTCTGGTGGGCTATTATTACGCCAAGAACCAGCTGCACACGGTCGACGGCCTGGGCGAAATCGATGCCGTCGCCGCCGAAATCGCCGCAATTCTGGCCGCCCGGCCAGTGTGATCCGCGGCGCTGGCGATTGTCCGCCGGCGGCCTTGACGATCCGGAAAAAACTCCATAACCAGCCCTATCTCTGCCGAGATACTGATTCCTGGCGGGCGAAGGCCCCATGGAACCGGATCACCTCATCAGCGACGGCTTGCGGGTCACACCCCGGGCCTTAGTTGTGAAAAAAGGTTCTGGAACTACGGAACCGCAACGAAAGGACGACTGAACGTGGCACGTATCGCTGGCGTGAACATCCCGACTGCAAAACGGGTTCCCATCGCGCTTACCTACATTACCGGCATCGGCCCCTTCATCGCCAAGCAGATCTGCGAAGCGACGAAGATTGCCGAAAGCCGCCGGGTCAACGAATTGTCGGATGCCGAAGTGCTGGCCATCCGCGAATACATCGACGCAAATCTGACGGTCGAAGGCGATTTGCGCCGCGAGACCACGATGAACATCAAGCGTCTGATGGATCTGGGCTGCTACCGCGGCCTGCGCCACCGCAAGGGCCTGCCCGTGCGCGGCCAGCGCACCCACACCAACGCCCGCACGCGCAAAGGTCCTGCAAAGGCCATTGCCGGCAAGAAGAAGTAAGGGAGGGCTGGCAATATGGCACGTGATACCCGCCGCGGCGGAAAAAAGAAGGTTTCCAAGAACATCGCCACTGGCGTTGCGCATGTGAACTCTTCGTTCAACAACACGAAAATCCTGATCTCCGACGTTCAGGGCAATGCGATTGCATGGTCGTCCTCGGGCACCATGGGCTTCAAGGGGTCGCGTAAATCGACGCCCTATGCCGCCCAGATGGCCGCAGAAGACGCCGGTCGCAAAGCTCAGGAACACGGTGTCAAGACGCTGGAAGTCGAAGTGCAAGGCCCCGGTTCGGGTCGCGAATCGGCGCTGCGCGCGCTGGCGTCGGTCGGGTTCCAGATCACCTCGATCCGCGACGTGACGCCGATGGCGCACAATGGCTGCCGTCCGCCAAAGCGCCGCCGCGTCTGACCGTTTGACCTGATTGCCGGGGTCCCGTTCAATGTGGCGGGGTCCCGGATTGCCGTTTTACAACCTCGAGTGCTGTGCCCTTCGGGACATGGGGGCACCGCGAGAATGGAGGGACCCATGATCCACAAGAATTGGTCTGAACTGATCAAGCCCGCACAACTGGACACCAAGGCGGGCAATGACCCGCATCGGCAGGCCACGCTGGTCGCCGAACCGCTGGAACGCGGCTTTGGCCTGACGCTGGGCAACGCGCTGCGGCGTGTGCTGTTGTCGTCGCTGCAGGGCGCGGCCATCACCTCGGTGCAGATCGACCACGTGTTGCACGAATTCTCATCCGTGCCGGGCGTGCGTGAAGACGTGACCGACATCATCCTGAACCTCAAGGGCATCGGCCTGAAGATGGACGTCGAAGGCCCGAAACGGGTGTCGATTTCCGCCAAGGGTCCGGGCGTGGTCACCGCCGCCGACATCGCTACCACGGCCGGGATCGAGGTTCTGAACCGGGATCACGTGATCTGCCACCTCGATGACGGTGCCAGCGTCTACATGGAATTGACCGTGAACAACGGCAAGGGCTATGTCGCCGCCGACAAGAACCGCCCCGAGGATGCGCCCATCGGCCTGATCCCGATCGACGCGATCTTTTCGCCGATCAAGAAGGTAAGCTACGAGGTGCAGCCGACCCGCGAGGGCCAGAATCTGGACCTCGACCGGCTGACGCTGAAGGTGGAAACTGACGGTTCGCTGACGCCCGAAGATGCCGTGGCCTATGCCGCGCGCATCCTGCAGGATCAGTTGCAGGTTTTCGTGAACTTTGACGAACCCGAATCCTCGCTGAAATCAGATCTGGATGACGGTCTGGAATTCAACCCGCTGCTGCTCAAGAAGGTGGACGAGCTGGAACTGTCGGTGCGTTCGGCGAACTGCCTGAAGAACGACAACATCGTCTATATCGGCGATCTGATCCAGAAAACCGAAGCCGAAATGCTGCGCACGCCGAACTTTGGCCGCAAATCCCTGAACGAAATCAAGGAAGTGTTGTCGGGCATGGGCTTGCATCTGGGCATGGACGTCGAAGACTGGCCGCCAGAAAACATCGAGGAACTGGCCAAGAAGTACGAAGACGCGTTTTGACGTGCCGGTGGGTTCATAACCCACCGGTCGATCACCGGGGCAGGGTGGGGTAACCCACTGACACCCCTCGGGCAATCCCGCCCCAACGAAGTGGCCCGCACGCACGGGTCACAATACAAAGTATAAAACGATTACGGAGATTAGACATGCGTCACGCCCGCGGATACCGCCGCCTGAACCGCACCCATGAGCACCGCAAGGCGCTTTTTGCCAACATGGCCGGATCGCTCATCGAACATGAGCAGATCAAGACCACCCTGCCCAAAGCCAAGGAACTGCGCCCGATCATCGAAAAGCTGATCACGCTGGGCAAGCGCGGCGACCTGCACGCGCGCCGCATGGCCGGATCGCAGCTGAAGCAGGAGCAGTATGTGGCCAAGCTGTTCGAGATCCTCGGGCCGCGCTACAAGGAACGCCAGGGCGGCTACGTCCGCATCATGAAGGCGGGCTTCCGCTACGGCGACATGGCGCCGATGGCGATCATCGAGTTTGTTGACCGCGACATGTCCGCCAAAGGCGCCGCCGACAAGGCCCGCCTTGCCGCCGAAGAGGCCGCCGCGTAAAAACTGGCCGCCGGCCTGATCTTTTGGCCCCGCTGGTCTGCCAGCGGGGCTTTTTCATGTGGTCAGTCCGGCGAAACGCGCCGCCCCGGCCGCACCTGCCCCCGCGCCTTGCGCCGCAGATGCCGCCGGTAGATGTAGCGCGCCGCGATGTTTACATAACCCCAGTCCAGCACCTGATACAGCCCGGGCGTGCGGCAGACCCGCGCCGCCCAGCGGTAGCGCGGCAACTGATCCCACAGCACCAGAAACGCGTCGAACCCGACATGCAGTTGCCCCTGGTGCAGCACATGCAGCAGCCGCGTCGCGGCGTCCTCGGTCACGGCCCAAGCGGTCAGATCGGTGCGCGTCAGATCGTCAAAGGCGATGGGCAGGTTCGCACCGCGGGCATAATCCGCGTAGTGGCACATCTCGGCGTCGCAGATCGGACAGTCGCCATTATACAGCGCGCGGGTTTCGATAGGGACACGGCGGCACTCCTTGTTCGCCCCGATACATAGCCCCGCCGCGGGGCCGGACAACGTGCAGGCTGTCGCAGGGACCGGTTGCAAAGCCGGCCGGTGGGGAACATATCTGCTGCGAACAAGAGGTTTTCATGCTGCGTATCGTTGGTATCCTGCTGATCCTCGCCGCGCCCGCGTTGGCCCAGACGCGCGTGCCCACTTCGCAGGCCGACATCGCGCTGGGGTTTCAGCCGCTGGTGAAACAGGCCGCGCCGTCGGTGGTGAACATCTATGCCCGCCGCGTTGTGGCGGCGCGGCAATCGCCGTTTGCCGATGATCCGTTCTTTGGCGGCATGTTCCGCGACCGGGGCCCGGCGCGGCCGCGTGTTCAGAATAGCCTCGGTTCCGGCGTGATCCTGTCGGGGGATGGTCTGGTGGTGTCGAATTGCCATGTGGTCGGCATGGCGACCGATATCCGCGTCGTGCTGGCGGACCGGCGTGAGTTTTCGGCGCAAGTGCTGTTGGCGGACGAAACCTCCGACCTCGCCATCCTGCAACTGGACGGGGCGCAGGATCTGCCGGCGCTGGGCCTGCGCGACAGCGACGGGGTCGAGGTCGGCGAACTGGTACTGGCGATCGGCAATCCGTTCGGGGCGGGTCAGACGGTGACCAGCGGGATCGTGTCGGGGCTGGCGCGGTCCGGCGCGGCGGCGGGGACGGGGCGGGGGTATTTCCTGCAAACCGATGCCGCGATCAACCCAGGCAATTCGGGCGGCACGCTGATCGATGTGACCGGGGCGCTGATCGGCATCAACACCTCGATCCTGACGCGGTCGGGCGGGTCGAACGGCATCGGTTTTGCCATCCCGTCCAATCTGGTGGCTCGGTTCGTCGAACAGGCGCGGGCGGGCAAGACCACATTCGAACGGCCGTGGGCGGGGATGAACGGCCAGCCCGTCGATGGCGATATCGCGGCATCGCTGGGGCTGGACCGGCCAGGCGGGCTGTTGATCTCCGACGTGCATCCCGTCAGCCCGTTCGGTGCGGCGGGGTTGCAGCCGGGCGATGTCATCCTGTCGGTGGGCGGCACGCCGGTGAACACCGCCGACGAGATGGTGTTTCGCATGGCGGTCGCCGGACTGGGGCAGCTGGTCGTAGTGGCATATCTGCGCGACGGGCATGAACGCAGCGCCGATCTGCGGCTGGTCGCGGCACCCGACACGCCGCCGCGCGACCGCCGCGAACTCGATGCGGCGTCGGTCCTGCCGGGGCTGGTCGCGGTCAACCTGAACCCTGCCGTGCTGGCGGAATTGAACCTGCCCCTGAATGTGCGCGGGGTGGGCGTGGAAACCCCCGGTCCCAGCGGCGCGCGGCTGGGGCTGCAACCGGGCGACGTCATCGTGGCGGTGAACGGCGTGGCCGTGACGGATACCGCGATGCTGGCGGCGGTCATGGGCGAACGCCTGCGCGCGCTGGCGCTGGACGTGCAGCGGGGTCTGCAACGCCTGTCAATCCGGGCGCGGCTATGACCGACCTGTTCGCAACCGCACCGGGCCCCGAGGCGCACCGTCCCTTGGCGGACCGACTAAGGCCGCGCGCGCTGACGGACGTGATCGGGCAGGATCAGCTGCTTGGGCCGGATGGGCCGCTGGGGGCGATGCTGGCGGCGGGCACGTTGGGCTCGATGATCCTGTGGGGGCCGCCCGGCGTGGGCAAAACTACCATCGCGCGGCTGCTGGCGGATGCGACGGACCGGCATTTCGTGCAGGTCAGCGCGATTTTCACCGGTGTGCCGGACCTGCGCAAGGTGTTCGACACCGCGCGGCTGCGGCGGACCCACGGTCCCGAACAGGGGCGCGGCACGCTGCTGTTCGTCGATGAAATCCACCGCTTCAACAAGGCGCAGCAGGACGGGTTTCTGCCGCACATGGAGGATGGCACCATCCTGCTGGTGGGGGCGACGACGGAAAACCCGTCGTTCGAACTGAACGCCGCATTGCTGTCCCGCGCGCAGGTGCTGGTGCTGACCCGGCTGGCGCCCGATGATCTGGAACGCCTGATCTTGCGGGCGGAATCCGATCTGGGCCGGGCGCTGCCGCTGACCGCTGATGCGCGCGTGGCGCTGATCGACATGGCGGATGGCGACGGGCGCGCCTGCCTGAATCTGGTGGAACAGGTGGCGGGCTGGGGCGCTGTGCCGGTGACGCGCGAGACACTGGCCAAGCGCCTGATGAAACGCGCCGCCAAATACGACAAATCGGGCGATGAACATTACAACCTGATTTCCGCGCTGCACAAATCGGTGCGCGGATCGGACCCGGATGCTGCGCTATACTGGCTGGCGCGGATGCTGGCGGGGGGCGAGGACCCGCGCTACCTCGCGCGCCGCATCCTGCGCATGGCGGTCGAAGATATCGCGCTGGCCGATCCGCAGGCGCAGGCGATCTGCCGTGATGCGTGGGAAACCTACGAACGGCTGGGGTCGCCCGAAGGTGAATTGGCGCTGGCGGGTGCGGTGACGTACCTTGCGCTCGCGCCGAAATCCAACGCGGTCTATGTGGCGTGGAAGACGGCACAGGACGCCGCGCGCCGGCACGGGTCTGAACCACCGCCGCGCCACATCCTGAATGCGCCGACGCAGATGATGAAGGATCAGGGCTACGGCGCGGGCTATGCCTATGACCACGACGCGCCGGATGCGTTTTCGGGGCAGAACTATTTCCCCGAAACCATGGCGCGCGGGGCCTATTACCACCCCGTCGAACGCGGGTTCGAACGCGAGTTGAAAAAACGGCTGGACTGGTTTGCAAAAGCCCGCGCAGAGCGGGTCAAGGCAGAGCGGGGCAAGGACGGCGCATGACGGGCTGCGCATGACGGGCGGCGCTTGACACGGCCCCGCCCGCGCGCGATTGCACGGGCCATGTTCATCACCCTTCTTCAGGTCGCCCTTGGCGGCGCCATCGGGGCTGTGGCCCGGTTTCTGGTCGTCACCGGCACCACCCGTGCCTTTGGCACCGGGTTTCCCATGGGCACGCTGGCGGTCAATGTCGCCGGGTCGCTGGCGATGGGGATGCTGGCCGCACTGCTGCTGGGGCCAAAGGCGCATCCCGCCGCGCCGTTCCTGATCACCGGCATTCTGGGCGGGTTCACCACGTTTTCGGCGTTTTCGCTGGACGCGCTGCGGCTGCTGGAAGACGGGCGCATCGGTTCGGCGGCGTTGTATGTGGTGCTGTCGGTCGTGCTGTCGTTGGGGGCCTGCGCGGCGGGGCTGATGATGATGCGGGGATCGCTGACATGACGGGCGTACAGATTATCACGGTGGGCGAGGATGACGGCGGGCAACGGCTGGACCGCTGGCTGAAACGGCAGTTTCCGCAGATCAGCCAGGTGGTGATCGAAAAGATCTGCCGCAAGGGCGAATTGCGCATCGACGGCGCGCGCGCCAAGGCTTCGGACCGGGTCGAGATCGGCATGACGATCCGGGTGCCGCCGCTGCCCGATACCCCGCCGCCCGAAGTGCCGGGCGGGATGCGCATTTCCGCCGCCGACGTCAAGATGATACAGGCCAGCGTGCTGTGGCGTGACGACCATATGCTGGTCCTGAACAAACCCGCGGGTCTGGCGGTGCAGGGCGGGTCCAAGACGCTGCGCCATCTGGACGCGCTGTCGGATGCGCTGCGGTTCGGGCTGGAAGACAAGCCGCGGCTGGTGCACCGGCTGGACAAGGACACATCGGGTGTTCTGGTGATGGCGCGCACCCGCACGGCGGCGGCGGCGCTGACGGCGGCGTTCCGGCACAAGGCGACGCGCAAGATATATTGGGCCGTGGTGGCGGGCGTACCCAGCCCGAAACAGGGCACGATCAAATACGGCCTGATCAAGGCGCCGGGGCACGGCGCGGCCGGCGAGGGCGAAAAGATGCAATGCATCCACCCCGCCGAGGTGGACCGCACCCCCGGCGCGAAGCGCGCGGTGACGGATTATTCAGTAATTTCATCGGTCGGGCGGCGCTGTGCCTGGGTCGCGATGGAACCGGTGACGGGCCGCACTCACCAATTGCGCGCTCATATGGCCGAACTGGGCCATCCCATCGCGGGCGACGGCAAATACGGCGGGTCGGGGCAGGACAATCCCGGCGACGGCTGGGGCGCGGTGATGGGCGGCGACATCAGCCGCAAGATGCAGTTGCATGCCCGCCGCCTGAGCGTGGAACACCCGATGACCAAGCGGTTGATGCACTTTACCGCGCCGTTGCCGGAACACATGGAACGGACGTGGGAAATGTTCCAGTGGGACCTGTCGCTGGCCGAAGATGACCCGTTCGAGTCGATCCGCGAATGACGCCCCAGATCAAGATGCGTCTGGTGATTTTCGACGTGGATGGCACGCTGGTTGACAGTCAGGCCGAGATTCTGGCCGCGATGACGGCGGCCTTTGCAGGCGAGGGGCTGGATTGCCCCGACCGCACGGCGGTGCTGTCGATCGTGGGCCTGTCGCTGGACCGGGCGATGGCGGTGCTGGTGCCAGAGGTGGCCGCGCATCGGCAGGCGGCCCTTGTGGCTGGCTACAAGGCCGCGTTCAACGCGGCGCGCGTGGCGGATGGTGCGGGGATGTCGCCCCTGTATCCCGGCGCGCGGGCCGTGTTGGACCTGTTGCTGGCGCAGCCGGATACGGTGTTGGGCGTTGCCACCGGCAAATCGCAGCGCGGACTGGACGCGCTGTTCGACGCGCATGATCTGGCGCGCTATTTCCTGACGCGGCAGGTCGCCGATCATCACCCGTCGAAACCGCACCCGTCGATGATCCGGGCGGCGATGGCGGAAACCGGGGTGACGGCGACGCAAACGGTCATGGTGGGCGATACGGTGTTCGACATGGATATGGCGCAGGCTGCGGGGGTACGCGGCATCGGGGTGACCTGGGGCTATCACGCGGCGGCTGCGCTGCGGACCCGGACCGACACGGTGATCGACCATTTCGACGCCTTGCCCGGCGTGCTGGCGGCGCCGACATGACCGGCAACTGGACCGCACGGCGGTTCTGGACCGAAGTCACGGTGGTTGTCGTTCCAGACGGGTTCGCCGTGGATCTGGACGGGCGGCGGGTGCGCACGCCCGCCCAGGCGCCGCTGATCCTGCCGACAGAGGCGATGGCGCAGGCGGTTGCCGACGAATGGATCGCGCAGGGCGCGACAGTCGATCCCCGGATCATGCCGGTAACCCGGTCCGCCAATGCCGCGCTGGACAAGGTGCGCCCGCAACGCGCCGAGGTGATCGACCTGATTGCCGCCTATGGCGGCAGCGACCTGATCTGCTACCGCGCCGCCAGCCCGGCAGAACTGGTGGGGTTGCAGGCGGCGGCATGGGACCCTTGGCATGACTGGGCGCGCGCCACGCTGGACGCGGCTCTGGTCACCACCGCAGGCGTGATGCCGGTGCCGCAGCCCCCCGCGACACTGGTGCAGATGCATGCGGCCGTGGCGGCGTTCGATGATTTCGGGCTGGCTGCCTTGCATGATCTTGTCGGCATGACCGGGTCGCTGGTGCTGGGTCTGGCGGTGGCGCGGGGGGCGCTGACCGCACCGGACGCCTGGGATCTGTCGCGCGTCGACGAGCACTGGCAGCGCGACCAATGGGGCGCGGACGAGGATGCGGATGCCCTGGCCGCCTTTAAGAAAGCCGACCTGATTCATGCCGAACGTTTCCTTGTTCTGGCGCGTCCGACCATCCGGTTGTGAAAAACCGGGCAGTTGACTGGAAATTGTGCTGCTGAACCGGGCATTCCCGGGCCAGTCCCCCGATGGCAGGCTTGACCTGTGGACCTGAATCCGACCAAACTCGTGTCACTCTCGACGTTCTACGTTTGTGGGGCGCTAAAGGTCACTCTGACCGAACAGACAGAAACATCCCCGGTCATCGGGGAGACACTCAGGATGAGGTTACCATGAATAAATCCGTCATTCTCGGCGCCATGACCGTCGCGGCCCTTTCGGCCGGCGCGGCGGCTGCTGCGACGCTCGACGACGTAAAGGCCCGCGGCAAACTGAACTGTGGCGTGACCACCGGTCTTGTCGGCTTTGCCGCTCCGGATGCGAACGGCAACTGGGAAGGTTTTGACGTTGCCATGTGCCGCGCTGTGGCCGCCGCCATCTTTGGCGATGCCAAGGCCGTCGAGTTCATTCCCACCACCGGCAAGACCCGCTTTACCGCGCTGGCGTCGGGCGAAGTGGACATGCTGGCACGCAACACCACCTGGACCTACTCGCGCGATACCGACCTGAAATTCGACTTCATCGGTATCAACTACTACGACGGTCAGGGCTTTCTGGTGCCCAAGGCGCTTGGCGTGTCCTCGGCCAAGGAACTGAACGGCGCGACGGTCTGCATCCAGACCGGGACCACGACCGAACTGAACCTGGCGGACTTCTTCCGGGCCAACAACATCACCTACACCCCGGTTCCGATCGAAACCAACGCCGAGGCCATGCAGCAGTATCTGGCAGGTGCCTGCGATGCCTACACCACCGATGCGTCGGGCCTTGCCGCGTCGCGCGCCACGTTCGAAGCGCCGACCGACCACATCGTTCTGCCCGAGATCATCTCGAAAGAGCCGCTGGGCCCGCTGGTACGCCACGGCGACAGCGACTGGGGTGACATCGTGCGCTGGTCGCTGAACGTGATGATCGCCGCCGAAGAACTGGGCATCACATCGGCCAACGTCGCCGAATTGTCGGCAGCCCCGACCACCAACCCGGAAATCAACCGGATGCTGGGCACCGAAGGCGAACTGGGCAAGATGATGGGCGTGGATAACGCCTTTGCCAAGAACATCATCATGCAGGTCGGCAACTATGGCGAAGTGTTCGAAAAGAACATCGGTGCCAGCACCTCGATCGGTCTGGCGCGTGGTCTGAACGCCCAGTGGACCGATGGTGGCCTGCTGTACACCCCGCCCTTCCGTTAATATCTGACCGGCCGGGGCGCAGTCCGCTGCGCCCCGCTCGACTGCTGCAAGATTAATGACGGCCTGCCGCCACCCTGCCAAGGACTGGACGGACCAGAAAAAACCACGGGCTGCTTTGACGGGGAAACATTGAATGTCGTCGCTTACCGATCCGCGGGCGGAACAGTTCCGGCTATCCATGCTGTTGAACGACACGCGCTACCGCAGCTACACGTTCCAGTTCATCGCGTTGATGTGCATCATCGGCATATTCGCCTATCTGGGCATGAATCTGGCGCAGAACCTGCAAAAGGCAGGGTTGCGGATATCGTTCGATTTCCTGTGGGCCCCTTCGAATTACGACATCAACCAGCGCCCGATCGAATACGACAGCCGGTCGTCGAACCTGCGCGCGGCGATGGTCGGCATCCTGAACACGCTGATCGTTGCCTTTCTGGCCTGCATCACCGCCACTGTGCTGGGCGTGTTCGCCGGCATCGCGCGTCTGTCGCCGAACTGGCTGCTGCGCAAACTGATGTCGGTCTATGTCGAGGCATTCCGCAACGTGCCGGTGCTGATCTGGATCCTGATCATCTTTGCGATCATGACCGCCGCCCTGCCGCCGCCAAACTCGTTTCGCGGTGAGAATCCGTCGGCCACAATGGTCATGGGGTCTTTTGCGTTTACCAACCGCGGGGTCTATGCGCCTTGGCCGGTCTGGGGAGTCGGGTCCTCGGTCGTGGTCGC
>JBBRCF010000038.1:0-27616 GCA_038205135.1 Rhodobacterales bacterium | reverse complement strand
TCTGGTGATGGTGCTGGCGCTGGTGCTGGTGCCACCGCTTGCCGGGCTGCTGGGTGGACAAGCCGCGCCGGTGGACGCCAATGCCGCCGAGGTGGCGCGTCTGGGTCTGGGCGTGGTCGGCTCCACCATCGCCATCACGCTGACGCAGGTGGCGGCTTTTGTCGGTCTGATGCTGGTGGTCGGGCGGCGGGTAATTCCCTGGATGCTGCAGCAGACCGCCGCCACCGGCCAGCGTGAACTGTTTCGGCTGTCAGTACTGGCCATCGCATTGGGGGTCGCCTTTTCCGCCGCAACGCTGTTCGGCGTGTCGTTTGCGTTGGGGGCCTTCTTTGCCGGGATGGTGATGGCCGGATCACCCCTGTCCGCCCAGGCGATGAAGGACACGCTGCCGTTCCGCGACGCTTTTGCGGTGCTGTTCTTCGTTTCGGTCGGCATGCTGTTCGACCCCGGCGTGATCCTGAAACAACCACTGGCCCTTCTGGCTACGGTGACAATCCTGGTGGCGGTCAAATCGTTGGCGGCCTATGGCATCGCGCGACTGTTCGGCCATAGCCATGTCACGGGCCTGACGATCGCTGCGGCCTTGGCACAGATCGGCGAGTTTTCCTTTATCCTGATCGTCATGGGGGTGAACCTTGATATCGTTCCGGTCGAAGCGCGCGATCTGATCGTCGCCGGCGCGCTGGTATCGATTCTGGTCAATCCGGTAATGTTCCGCGCGCTGGAACGGCACCGAAAGCGGGCCGCTGTTCGGGCCGCGGCGACGACCGCCGCACCAGAAACGCCTGCAAAGGCGGCAGAATGACCGACGGGATCAGCCAGCGCTTGGCGTGATCCCGGCCTCGGCCGCGATGTCGGCCCGGCTTTTCCGCCCGCGTTCGGTGGCGGATTTCAACTGGCCACAGGCCGCCATGATATCTTCGCCGCGCGGCTTGCGAATCGGGCTGGCATAGCCGGCATGATAGATGATGTCGGCAAAGCGTTCGATCCGGGCGCGATCGGACCGCTGATAGGGCGCACCGGGCCATTCGTTGAACGGGATCAGGTTGATCTTGGCCGGGATGCCCGCGATCAGTTGCACCAGACGGCGGGCATCCGCGTCGCTGTCGTTCACACCCTTCAGCATCACATATTCGAACGTGATCCGCTCGCTGTTCGACGCATTGGGGTAATCGCGCAGCGCATCCAGCAACGTGGCGATGTTCCAGCGTTTGTTGATCGGTACCAGCGTGTCGCGCACGGCATCCGTTGTGGCGTGGAAACTGACCGCCAGCAGGCAGCCGATTTCGGTCGCCGCGCGGGCAATTTCCGGCACGACACCGGACGTGGACAGGGTGATGCGACGCCGCGACAGGGCGATGCCTTCGCCGTCCATCGCGATCTTCATCGCGTCGCGGACGTTGTCAAAGTTGTACAACGGCTCGCCCATGCCCATCAGCACGATGTTCGACAACAGGCGCGGACCTTGGTCGCCGGTGCCGGTGCCCGGTTCCGGCCATTCGTCCAGATCGTCGCGCGCCAGCATCACCTGTCCGATGATTTCACCCGCCGTCAGGTTGCGCACCAGTTTCTGCGTGCCGGTGTGGCAGAACGAACAGGTCAGCGTGCAACCAACCTGTGACGAGATGCACAGCGTGCCGCGATCCTCTTCGGGGATGTACACGACCTCGACCTCGTGGCCGCCCGCGATCCGCACCAGATATTTGCGCGTGCCGTCATTGGACACCTGACGCGTCACAACCTCGGGCAACTCGATGCTGAAATTCTGCGCCAGAAATGCGCGGTAATCCTTGGCCAGATTGGTCATCACCGCAAAATCGCGCACACCCCAATGGTAGATCCACTGCCAGATCTGCCCCACGCGCATCTTGGCCTGCCGTTCCGGTGTGCCGGCGGCGATCAGCGCCGCGCGCATCCCGTCGCGGGTCAGCCCGACGAGGTTGACCCGCCCGCTGTCAGCCAGCTTGCGCGGAATGGTGTGCAGATCCTGCACGAGGGGGGCGTTGGCGGTCATGAGGGAAATCCGTGACGGTGTAGCGGGTGACATAGGCGATTTTGCCGCAAAAGGAAACCGCCCCGCTAGAACGAGAATTGCGCCACGATCTGCGCGGGCGTGACTCGGGTGCGGTCAAACCGCAGGCCCGCCGCATCGGCAAAGGCTGCGTTGACTTGCGCCCGGTGCGCGTCGGAAATTCGCGGGGACGGGCATTCGCCCTTTGCCTGCCACAGAGTGCGCGACGCCGGGCTGGTCACCGCCCAGGTGATCGCGGCGGGCGCGACATCGTTGCGCGCGACACGGCGTTCCGCGATCAGGGTCCGGATCACCTCGGCCAGGATCACGGCACTGTCGCGGAACTCCATGCCATCGACCACATCCGCCTCATTGGGCGACGCGTCGCCATCGGTCAGGCATTTGTTCGCCACGAACAGCCAGTCATGCATCATATAGGCCGGCGCATATCCCCAAGGCGACAATCCCCGCAGCGGCTGCGCGATGCGCGGGATCGACCCGCCATCGGTATAGATCATGTCGGGGGCGATCACGCGGCCATCAGGGCGGGTAAAGGTCAGCGGATCGTTGCGCAGCGGAACGAACACGAATTGGCCGTTCCCTGTATCGGGAGAACCTTCGCCAACCCACATCACCGCCAATGTGCCCCGCAACATGCCGGGTTTGGCCGCATCGTAGATCGCCGTATCGCACCCCGCCAGCAGCAGTGCCGCCAGAACCAGACCAATCCGCATGATCCATCCCCCCGCACCCAACCTAGGCGAGCAGATGACCTTGCGGCAACCTCAAATCACTTGCAGCGCTTTTCGGCCTCTTCGACGGCAGCGGTATAGCCTTTGAGCGAAAAGCTGTCCTGCGTCTGGGTGCCGCGCGCTGATCGCGCGACCAGAACGGCAGACGATCCGCGCTTCATCGCGGCGATGATCTTGGCATCCTCGGCCCCGGCCGATGGCCAGGCCCATTCGCCTTCGGTCAACAAATCGAACTTCGTGCCGCTGACATCCAGCGACACCGCCGACCCGGGCGCGAACGGGTAACCGCCGGTAAAGGCGACCTGCCCCTGCACCGCTGCATCGGGCCGATAAAACGTCATGAACAGGATCTCGCCGCGGTTCACCGCAACAACGCGGCCATCCTTGGAATTGATGGTTTCCGTCGGCGACGACACGGCCCAGCATTCGCGCGGATCCTTGTCTTCGAACACGGACCAGTCGGATTTTTCCGCGACCTGGTTGGCGCTGGTCTGTTGCGCCTGAACGCCGGTGGCGCCCTGTGCGGCAAACAGCAGTATGGCGCCCCAAAGCGCGCGCGTGATGCGTAATGTCATGTCTTCAGCCTCCGGCCTGATTTTGCCTCGGACCCGTCGCGCGCCGTCGTTGATCCGACGTTTTGTGTCGCATGGCCCATTTTCTTCTCGACGATGCTACATTAGCCTGAAATCTGCCACGGGCGAAAGTGCCGTTGGCGGTTTTTCGCACAGACCCAGTGCACACATCCCCGAGAGGACATCTGATGACTGCACCCGTTGCAATGGCCGAAGTCTGGCGCGGTCCGATCCTCGAAAGCGTGCATCTGGGCCATGCGGTGATCTGCGGCCCGGGCGGCGACATCGTCCAGACCTGGGGCGACCCGGATGCGGTGGTTTTGCCGCGGTCGTCATCCAAAATGATCCAGGCGCTGCCGCTGATCGAAAGCGGCGCTGCGGCGGCGTTCGGGCTTGGGCCGGAACACCTCGCGCTGGCTTGCGCCAGCCATCAGGGGGCAGCAATCCATACCGACCGGGTGCGGGCATGGCTGGACCATATCGGCCGCACCGACGATGATTTCCGCTGCGGCGCGCATGTGCCCTATGACGTGGCCGCCGCGCAGGATCTGATCCGCACCGGCACCAGCCCTTGCCAGTACCACAACAACTGTTCGGGCAAACATTCCGGGTTTCTGACCGCCACGAAACATCTGGGCGCGGGGTCGGAATACGTCGAACTGGACCACCCGCTGCAGCGCGCCATCGTCGAGGCGCACGAGGACCTCACCGGCACCATCAACCCCGTCTACGGCATCGATGGCTGTTCCGCACCGAATTTCGCCACCACGCTGACGGGCATGGCGCGCGCGATGGCATATTTTGCCAATGCCGAAGAAGGGCAGGGCAAACGCGCCGACGCCGCCGTGGCGCTGCGCAGCGCGATGATGGCACATCCCGATCTGGTGGCGGGCGAGGGGCGCGCCTGCACGGAACTGATGCGCGCGATGGACGGGCGCGTGGCGCTGAAAACCGGGGCCGAGGCGTTTTTCATCGCCATCGTGCCCGACCGCAAACTGGGTATCGCTTTGAAGATCACCGATGGATCGCCGCGCGGGTCAGAAGCGGCGATTGCCGCCATTCTGGTGAAACTGGGTCTGCTGGACCCCGAACACCCGGCGACGCGCAAACGTTTGAACCTGGCGATCCGCAATTGCAACGGCATCCAGACC
Source organism: Rhodobacterales bacterium (assembly GCA_038205135.1). Classification (GTDB taxonomy): domain Bacteria; phylum Pseudomonadota; class Alphaproteobacteria; order Rhodobacterales; family Rhodobacteraceae; genus UBA9554. The sequence continues at coordinate 23,130 of JBBRCF010000038.1, read as the reverse complement.
GGGATGATCCGCGCGGCGCCTGCCCTGCTTTAGGCCGAGCGGCGCTGCGCCAGCGTGATCGCCTCGACCTGACGCAACACCTGATAGCTGGTCTGTGCATGTTCCGGCAGCAGATCGCGGTCCAGGCCCGCCAGCAGGGTTTGCGCCAGCACATCGGGTTTGCGGCGGATGCGGCCCAGAAACATGCTTTCCATCGGGGTGCCGGCCACGATCAGCGCGGCATGGTGGGGCAGGATCAACTGCACATAGGTCACGGTCGGGCTGCCGGTGCCATGCATGGCCGCCGTGCCATTGACCAGATGGCGCGCGGGGACCAGCACGTATTCCTGCCCGAACAGGTATTCGACCTCTGACCCGCCGATCACCAACCGCTGATCCGGCGCGACCAGTACATCTTCGCGCAGCCCGAAATAGGGCGCACGCAGCACCACGGGCGCAAACGACCCATAGGCCGGGACCGTGCGCCGCACCGCGGCCAGCACCGGCAGCAGACGACCGTCGATGCTGCGGATCACATCACCCGCCGCGATCTTGCCCGCCGGACGATAGCCATCGACGGTCAGCACCGGCGCGTGCAGCGACAACGAGGTTTGCGGCCCCACCGGCTCGACCAGATCCGACACCGCGATGAACTGGGTTTCGTCGTCGATTTCGCGTTCATGCGGGCTGGCGACGATGGCGCGCAAATCGGCCAGCGGGATCGGCGGCGGCGCGGGCACATCGACGGTGTAGATCCGCAGCGTGCCCGCCAGTTTCAACGCCAGCCGCCCCTGCCGGGCCGGCGCATTCCAACAATAGCTGACATGGATGCGTTCCCCCTGGGTCTGCGTCACATGCGGCAGCGTGGCATGCAGCACCCGGTCGCCCTGCGTCAATACCATGACGATCCCGCGACCCGGCAAGGCGCGCAGCGCAAACGTGCTGGGCCACGGCATTTTCCGCCGCCACGCCAGCAACGTCACCGCGCGATCGTCCAGCGGCATCTCCGCCTCGACCAGAATGGTGCCTTGGGTCAACATGGCCGACCCCGGCCCGGGACCACGCGCCAGCGGCGACAGGCCCGCGTCACGGCCCAGACCGCCAAGCGCAAAACGAAATTCGTCACGGGTGGAAACACCGATCCAGGCCATGGTTCAGGCGACCTTTCTGCCGGACAGGACGCGCGCCTCGTAGGATTTCAGCATGCGCCGCGCGGAAGGACTGTAACCGTCACCGGTCAATGGATTCAGTTCCGGGAAAATGCGACAGATCTCTGCGACGGCCTCGGCTTCGAAACTGCGGGTGATCTGCGGCCCGGGCAGAAAGCTTTCGGTTTCCAGCCCATCGGACAACACGACCTGATGGCGGTCGAACAGGATGTGCACATAATCAACCGTGCCGCCGGCGATCCGCCGCACCGACCGGTCATTGACCAGATCCTTTGCCGCGACCAACACCTCGCCTTCGCCGAACAGCAATTCTGCCAGCGCGTCGCGGATCAGGATCCGGTGCAGCGGTGACACCAGCAGAGTCCGATGCGACCCGAAGGTGCCCGCCTCGATCCGGATCGGGGCCAGATCGCCGGTGGCAGCCACGCACCGCCGTCCGATCCAGCGCAGCGGCTGCGCGCCGTCATCCTGCGTCATCACCAGATCGCCGGGCGTCAGGGTTTCCACCGCACGTTCGCCCTCGGATGTCAGGATCATCGTGCCGGCCACAAAACAAGGCACCTGATCAACGGTGACAAAGGCGGTGTCGGACAGCCCGTTGCCGCCACCATTCGCAACCGTATAGGTAAAACTGTAGGCTTCGGTGTCGCCGTCCGCCAGAATGGTCAGCGTGCCATTCGCGTTCAGCGTCACCTGCTGACCGGTCGTCAGTGTCACCACGCTGCCCGCCACAACGGGCTGGCCGTTGATATGGGTAATCGTCAGGGTTGACCCGACCGGACCTGCATCGTTCGCCAATACGTCGATGGTCGCGCTGGTACTGACGCTCATCGTTAGCGCATCATTGTTGGCAATCAGCGCGGTCTGCGCCGAATTGCCGGCGATCAGCACTGCGCTGTCGTAATTTGAATCGCTCACATCGGCCACGCCGATCCGAATCGTGTTAACGACGCCCGGATTGACTGCCATTTTCAGCGTCATGGTAACGGTAAATCCGTCCATTTCGGTGTTGAACGCAGCGTTCGTGTTGTCCACAAACAGGTTCTGGTTCGAGCCGCTGTTCAGGTTGTTCGGATCGATATCGCCATCGCCCACGCCCAGATTGACCTGCGCGCCGTTGACCCAGACGCCGACGAAATCCTGATAGATGCCAGAGCTGAATTCGGGGTATTCCTCGGATGCGAACACGAACTGCATTGTCAGGACACTGGCGGTGGGAATGAAATTGACTGTCAGATAGGACGCGTCAAAGGTGGCGGCCCCTGCGGCCGCGTTGAAATCAGCGACGCCGTTCGGACCTGTCGTGTTGGTGGAAACCTGTGTCGATTGGTTCGACGACCCGGTGCTGTTGGTAAAATCCCGCGCATACCCGGTGGACAGGATCACGCCGGTATCGCCCGGCACTACGCCCGGTGATGTGGCGAACCCGTTGCTGTAGGTCGCCGAAGACAGCCGGTCGCCGGTATAGCTGGCGCTGACGACGGTCACGCCGTCGCCAAAGATCTCGTTTGCCATCGCCGTCGCCGAGGCATTCGAATTGATGGTCAGTTCTGCTGCCGCAACCATGCTTGCCGTGCCCCTTCAGAGGCCCGTGGTCAGGTCATGGTCAGCCCGCATAAGGGTACTGGGCTCCGGGTATCGCCCCGTCACCCGTTACCGCTGTTGCGTGTTTCTGGCTTTGGCCGACGTTGCGGCCACGCTGCTCATGCCCTGCCTCAGGACTTTATTGTTGCCATTTGGTTAACACGCTTTGCGCTGCCGTGTAACCTGTTGAAAGCAATTGGTTCGACTGGGATGCCTGAACCTGCGTCCTTTGCGCCACATTTGCCAACCCTGCCGTGGCGCGATAGCCATGGCGCGACAACAATGGTGCCCCGGATCAGGAGCCGGATCAGGAGATGCCGATGACAGACAGCTTTGCCCCCACCGATGCCGCCGAACTGACGCGCGCACTGATCCGCTGCCCTACGGTGACACCTGCCGAAGGTGGCGCGCTCATACTGCTGGCGGATCTGTTGGGGCGGGCCGGTTTCACCTGCACGCGGGTCGATCGCAACGGCACGCCGAACCTGTTCGCCCGCTGGGGCATCCGCGCGCATCCGCGCACGTTCGGGTTCAACGGTCATACCGATGTGGTGCCCGTGGGGGATGCCGACGCGTGGACGGCGGACCCCTTTGGCGGCGAATTGCGTGACGGTCTGATCTGGGGGCGCGGTGCCACCGACATGAAATCCGCCGTCGCGGCCTTTGCCGCCGCCGCTGTCAATTTCGTCCGCCAGACGCCCCCGGATGGCGCGGTCATTCTGGCCATCACCGGCGACGAAGAAGGCGCATCCACCGATGGCACCATCGCCTTGCTGGACTGGATGGCCGGGCAGGGCGAACAGATGACCGCCTGCATCGTCGGCGAACCGACCTGCCCGCAGGTTCTGGGCGACATGATGAAAATCGGCCGGCGCGGCGCGATGACCGCGTATCTGACGGCGCGCGGCGTGCAGGGCCATTCCGCCTATCCGCACCGTGCCAACAACCCGCTGACCGCACTGGTGCGACTGCTGGATCGGCTGGCGTCGCATCCACTGGACGCGGGCACGGCGCATTTTGACCCCTCCACGCTCGCCATCGTTACCATCGACACCGGCAATCCGGCGGCGAATGTGATCCCGGCGCTGGCGCGCGCGACGGTGAACCTGCGGTTCAACGACCTGCATTCGGGGGCCAGCCTGACCGAATGGCTGCGCGCCGCCTGCGACCGCGTGCAATCCGAAACCGGCGCGACGGTGGAGATGGCCGTCAAGATTTCCGGCGAACCGTTCCTGACCCCTCCCGGCCCGCTGTCCGATCTGGTATCGCGCGCGGTGCAGGCGGAAACCGGACATGTGCCGGTGATGTCCACCACGGGCGGCACATCCGATGCGCGTTTCATCAAGGACCACTGCCCGGTGGTGGAATTCGGTCTGGTCGGCAATTTCATGCATCAGGTCGATGAACGGGTCCCGGTGGCCGAGGTTCATGCGCTGAAAGCGATCTATGCCCGGATGTTGCGTGACTATTTCGCCTGATCCGCACTACCGCCCGCGTCTGGTGGTGATGGTGAAACTGCCACGCCCCGGTCGGGTGAAAACCCGGCTGGCGCGCGGGATCGGCGCGGTGCCGGCCGCGTGGTGGATGCGGCATCAGTTGCGCCGGGTCCTGCGGCGGCTGGTGGATCCGCGCTGGGAATTGGTGCTGGCGGTCGCGCCCGATGTGGCGGTCAACGCTGTCGATTGGCCGCGCGGTACGGCGCAGGTGGCACAGGGTCCGGGCGATCTGGGCGCGCGGATGGGACGGGTTTTGCGCAGCCTGCCGCCGGGGCCGGTGTGCATCATCGGCGCGGATATTCCGGGCGTGACGCCCGCCCATATCGCCCGCGCCTTTCGCGCTTTGGGGCGGACGGATGCGGTGTTCGGCCCCGCGCCGGACGGTGGCTATTGGCTGATCGGCATGCAGCGCACAGGGCGAATTCCCGCCACGCTGTTCCGGGATGTGCGATGGTCCGGCCCGCATGCACTGACCGACAGCATCGCGTCCCTGCCCGGCCTGCGCATTGCGCACGTCGATACGCTGGCGGATGTGGACGAGGCGTCAGACCTCACGCCGCAGCGCGGTCATAGGCAGCCTGCGCGCCCCGCGACCGCATGATCAACAGACCGACGATCGCCAGATTTAGCAGGTTCCACCCGATCCCGTTCAGAAACGCCAGGGCATAGCTGCCGGTCTGATCGTAAATCCACCCCGACATCCAGCCGCCAAGCGCCATGCCCAAAATCGTCGCCATCATCACGAATCCGACCCGCGCGCCCGCCTCGCGCGCGGGCATGTATTCGCGCACGATGACCGCATAACTGGGCACGATGCCGCCTTGGCTCAGGCCGAAGATCGCCGACACCACATACAGCGGCACCAGCGCGTCGAACGGCAGATACAGGATCAGCCCCAGCGTCTGCAGCGCCGACCCGATCAACAGCGTCATCACCCCGCCAATTCGGTCCGCCAACAACCCGGATATCAGCCGCGACACCACGCCGCCCAACAGCATCAGCGACAGCATTTCCGCGCCCACCGCCGGGCCGTACCCCAGGTCGGCACAATAGGCCACGATATGCACTTGTGGCATCGACATCGCCACGCAGCAGGCCACTCCCGCAAATCCCAACAGCCATGCCAGTTGCGACGGCGTGAACCCCGACGCCCGCACCCGCAACGCCGACGCCGCATCGGATTGCGCCAGTGCCGCCAGCGGCACGCGGCGGCGCAACAACAGCGCCAGCGGCAGCATCGTCACCAGCACCGCAACCGCCAGCACCCAATAGGCCCCGCGCCAATCGCCCGCCGCGATCATCGGTTTAAGCACCATGGGCCAGATCACGCCGGACAGGTAATTGCCGCAGGCCGCGATGGCCACCGCGATGCCGCGCCGTTTCAGAAACCATTGCGAGATATCGGCGATCAGTGGCCCGAACGTAGCCGCCGACCCGAACCCCGCCACAAACTGCGCCGCCGCCACCCAGCCCGCACCGGGGGCCAGCGCCGACCCTGCGAACCCTGCCGCCACCAGACAGGCCGAGACCCACAGGGCGAACGTGATGCCGAACCGGTCCACCACCCGCCCGATCACGAAATTGCCTAGGGCAAACCCCAGCATCGTGGCGGTATAAGGCAGGGATGCCGCCGCGCGGTCCACGCCGAATTCGGTTTGCATTGCGGGCATGACGACGATGATCGCCCACATCGCGACATTGCCGACGCAGGCAATCGCCAGCGACAACGCCAGCCGCCCCCAAGAATAACGACTGTCCAGAACGGTTTCCATCACTGGCTCCTTGGCGGGCAGGCTAGCCGCGCATCACCGCGTTGAACAGAGGCCTCAGCGGTTCAGCAGGCCCGCCAGATAGGTGCCGTAATCGTTCTTTTTGTACCGCGCGGCAATGGCGAGCAGATCATCGTCGCTGATCCAGCCCTGTTGCCAGGCGATTTCTTCGGGGCTGCCGGTCTGCAACCCTTGCCGGCTTTCCAGCGTGCGCACGAAATTACCCGCGTCCAGCAGGCTGCCATGCGTACCCGTATCCAGCCAGGCATAGCCGCGCCCCATGGTTTCCACGCTCAGCACGCCGTCTTCCAGATACATCTGCAACAGATCGGCAATTTCCAGTTCACCGCGCGGCGACGGTTTGATGGCACGCGCACGATCGGGCGCGGTGCCGTCCAGATAGTACAGCCCCGTCACGGCATAGTTCGACGGCGGCACAGCCGGCTTTTCGATGATTTCCGCCGCCCGGCCATCAGCATCGAACCGCACCACGCCGTAACGTTCCGGGTCCGCCACGCGGTAACCGAACACCGTGCCACCGGTGGTGCGCGCATCTGCCGATTGCAACAGTTCCGGCAGGCCGTGGCCGAAAAAGATGTTGTCGCCCAGCACCAGTGCCGACGGCGCGCCGTTCAGGAACGCCTCGGTCAGCAGATAGGCTTGTGCCAACCCGTCCGGCGACGGCTGCACCACATAGGTGAACACCATGCCCCATTGCGCGCCATCCCCCAGCAGGCGCTGGAACTGCGCCTGATCTTCGGGGGTGGTGATGATCGCCACCTCGCGGATCCCGCCCAGCATCAGCACCGACAGCGGATAATAGATCATCGGCTTGTCGTAGATCGGCAGCAGCTGCTTTGACAGGCCCAGCGTGATCGGCCACAGCCGCGACCCGGTGCCGCCCGCCAGAATGATGCCCTTGCGTGTCATGGGTGATGCTCCAGTTCTTGCAATACGGCGGTCAGACCCGCGCGCCAATCCGGCCGCGCCAGACCATAGGCCGCCAGTCCCGTACAATCCAGACGCGAGTTCAACGGGCGCAGCGCCGGGGTGGGGTAATCCGATGACGGGATCGGCGTCACACGGGTGGCAAGGCCCGCCTGCACAAAAATCTCGGTGGCGAAATCGGCCCAGCTGACGTCCGGTGCGCCGGCGAAATGCTGGATGCCGCCGGGTGCACCTGCGCCAAGCGCATCCGCGATGGTCAGGCAGGCGCGCGCGATATCCGCTGCCGGCGTCGGCCCGCCGACCTGATCGGCGACGATGGTCAGCCCGTCGCGACTGGCCCCCAGCCGCAGCATGGTTTTCACGAAATTCGCGCCATGCGCCGAAAACACCCAGGATGTGCGCAGCACGACCGCGCGCGCGCCAGACGCCATCACCGCCTGTTCGCCCGCCAGTTTCGACCGGCCATAGGCGTTGATCGGCGCGACGGGCGCATCAGTCGCGCGCGCCATGGTGCCCGACCCGTCGAACACGTAATCCGTCGAGATCTGGACGAACGGGATATCCAGTGCCGCACATTCCCGCGCTATCGCGCCGGGAGCATCGCCGTTGATGACCGTCGCCAACGCCTCTTCGGCCTCGGCGCGGTCCACGGCGGTGTAGGCGGCGGCGTTGATCACTGCGCGCGGAAGGGCCTGACGGATCGCGGCGGCACAGACGGCGGGGTCTGACAGGTCGGCACGGTCGCGGCCCAGAAACGTCGCATCCGGGACCAGCCGCGCCAGTTCACGCGCCACCTGTCCGGTCTGACCAAAGATCAGGATCATGCCCGAATTCAAGACGTGACCCCCAGCCGTTCGCCCACGCCCGGACGTGCCAGTAGCGGCCGCCACCACACCTCATTGTCCAGATACCAACGCGCGGTGCGTTCCAGACCCTGTTGCAGCGTCACCGACGGCTGCCAGCCCAGTTCTGCGCGGATGCGGCTGGCGTCGATGGCATAGCGCATATCATGCCCCGGCCGGTCGGTCACAAAGGTGATCTGATCGGCATAGGACCGCGCGGCGGGGCGCAGCTGGTCCAGCACACCGCACAGCATCGTCACCAGATCGATATTGCGGGCCTCGGCGTTGCCACCAATGTTGTAGCTGCGCCCCACCGCACCCTTTTTCAGCACCAACAGCAGCGCCGTCGCGTGATCTTCGACATACAGCCAGTCGCGGATGTTCAGGCCTGCGCCATAGACCGGGATCGGCTGGCCCGAAATCGCCTTGAGGATCGCGACCGGGATCAGCTTTTCCGGGAAATGATAGGGGCCGTAATTGTTCGAACAATTGGTCAGAACCACCGGCAGGCCGTAGGTTTCGTGCCACGCGCGCACCAGATGATCGCTGGCCGCCTTGGACGCGGAATAGGGGCTGCGCGGGTCGTAGGGCGTGTCTTCGGTGAACAGGCCCGTGGGGCCAAGCGATCCGAACACCTCGTCGGTCGAAATATGGTGGAACCGGAAATCACTCGGTTTGCCGCGGCCCAGCCAATAGGCGCGTACCGCCTCCAGCAGAGTGAACGTGCCGCGCACATTGGTGTCGATGAACGCGCCCGGCCCGTCGATCGACCGGTCCACATGCGATTCCGCAGCCAGATGCATCACCGCGTCGGGACGATGGTCGGCCAACACCCGCCTCAAAGCGGCCGCATCGCGAATATCCACCTTTTCAAAGGCATAGCGCTGATTGCCCGCCACCGACGCCACGTTGTCCAGACAGGCGGCATAGGTCAGGCAATCAACATTCACGACCGCATGACCCGCCGCAATGGCCTGCCGCACCACGGCTGATCCGATGAACCCGGCGCCACCGGTGACCAGGATCTTCATGCGGCCGCCCATTGGAACGGGCTGTCATAGCCGGCCAGACCCGGCGCTTGCGCATCCTTGTCCGACAGCACCGGATCGCTCGTCAGGCCCCAGTCGATGCCGATCACCGGACAGTCCCAGAGCAGCGCGCGGTCCGATGGTCCGTCATAGAAATCCGAACATTTGTACAGGATTTCGGACCCCGGGGCTCGCGTGACAAATCCATGCGCGAAACCTTCGGGGATGAACAGTTGCAGGCCATTGTCCGCCGTCAGCTCGGCCCCTACCCAGCGGCCATAGGTGGGTGACCCGACCCGGATATCGACAGCCACGTCGAACACCGCCCCCTGCCCGCAACGCACCAGTTTGGCCTGCGCATGCGGCGGCGCCTGAAAATGCAATCCGCGGAGGGTGTTCACCGGATGGGACACTGAATGGTTGTCCTGCACCCAATCACGCCGCAGACCGGCGTTTTCCAGAACCCGGGCATTCCAGCATTCGGAAAAGAACCCCCGTGAATCCGCAAAACGTCGTGGCGTCAGCATCATCACCCCCGGAAGGGCGGTTTCAGCAATCTGCATGACATATCCTTGGTTTGGACGCTGGTTAGAATGGGCGCACCTTGACCAAGCCGCCCCGGTATGGCAAGCCTCTGCTGCCATTTTGCGATTTCGACCGCGTGATTGCGCCCAGTATCGACATTTCTTTGCTCGCAGGTGGCGACGATGGCAGGCATCATGCCCCAATGCGTGTAGTTTCAGTATAAGGATGATATCATGAAGATTGCGATGATTGGCACAGGTTATGTCGGACTGGTATCCGGTGTGTGTTTTTCCGATTTCGGACATGATGTGGTCTGCGTCGACAAGGATCCGTCCAAGATCGACCGCCTGAACCGCGGCGAGTCGCCGATCTATGAACCCGGGCTTGACCAGATGATGGCCAAGAATGTCGCGGCAGGACGGCTGACGTTTTCGCTGGACCTGACTGCGGCAGTCACAGATGCGGATGCGGTGTTCATCGCCGTCGGCACGCCGACGCGGCGCGGTGATGGCCACGCCGACCTGACCTATGTGATGGCCGCAGCCGAAGAAATCGCCGCCGTGGCTCAGGATGGCGTGGTCATCGTCACGAAATCCACTGTGCCGGTCGGCACCAACCGCCGCATCAAGCACGCGGTGCACAAGGCCAACCCGACCTTGGATTTCGACGTGGTATCGAACCCCGAATTCCTTCGGGAAGGCGCGGCGATCGATGATTTCATGAAACCCGACCGGGTGGTGGTGGGCGTGCAATCCGACCGCGCGTCTCAGGTGATGCAGGATATCTATCGCCCGCTGTTCCTGCGCGAATTTCCCATCGTGACCACCGATCTGGAATCGGCCGAGATGATCAAATACGCCGCCAACGCGTTTCTGGCGACCAAGATCACCTTCATCAACGAAATCGCCGCGCTGTGCGAACGTGTCGGAGCGGACGTGAAGGAAGTGGCCAAGGGCATCGGTCTGGACGGACGCATCGGCAACAAGTTCCTGCATGCCGGTCCGGGCTATGGCGGGTCCTGTTTTCCCAAGGATACCCGCGCGTTGGCCCGGATCGGTCAGGAACATGCCGCGCCGATCCAGATCATCGAGACGGTGATCAAGGTCAACGAGGAAATCAAGCGGCGGATGATCGACAAACTGGCCGACCTTTGTGACGGGTCGTTCAATGGCAAGACGATCGCGATCCTCGGTGTGACGTTCAAACCCAACACCGACGACATGCGCGATGCGCCGTCCCTGACGATTATCCCCGCGCTGGTCGGCAGCGGTGCCAAGGTGCGCGTGACCGACCCGCAGGGCAAACGCGAAGGCGAGGCGATGTTGCCCGGTGTGGTCTGGGCCGATGACGCCTACAAGGCGGCGCACAACGCCGACCTGGTGGTGATCATGACGGAATGGAACGAATTCCGTGCGCTGGATCTGAAAAAGCTGGCCCGCAAGATGACGACCCCGCGCATGGTCGATCTGCGCAACATCTATTCCGCCAAGGATGTGCGCCGCGCCGGTTTTGTCGCCTACGACTCGATCGGACGCCCAGGATTTGTCGGCGAGGAATGACCCCGCGCGACGGGTCAGGCGATCAGCCTCGGCACGATCTGCTGAATAGGCGGTTTCTTGGGTGATAGGCTGTTGTTCGGCCATGATCACGTCGTCAGAGCGCATCCCGAAATTGGTCGTCAGAATGAAATTCAGCGGGTTGCGCGCACCCGGATGCCGGCCCGTCACCTGATTGCTGCCGTCTGATCCGGCGGCAGGGTTTTCGGCGCAGGGTCCGCCCGGTTGGCCACCGCGACGGTTTCACCTGTCATCGCAACCCCGCGCGCAATCGGATCGGACGCCGACACCTTGGGTGCAACATACCCCACGTCGCCTGCGGTCAGGGCCGCCGTCGCCCGGGCACGCGCGAGGTGAACTCGGGCGGGCGCCCCGCCACCCAGGCCACGAATTTCGCAAGCCGCGGATGACCACGCAGCGCCGTGACCGTGTTGTAGGTGCGAGCCAGATCGGTTTCGGACAGCGTGGCGTGGATTTCGCGGTGGCACAAATGGTGCAGCCGCACGGTCGGGCCGCCCTTGCCGCCTTTCAATTTGGGGATCAGGTGATGCAGCGATGTCTTGACCCACGGTGGCATGGGCCGGTCACACAGCGCACAGACCGGGTGATCCGTGGTTAGTTTCCCGAAATCCGGCATCGTCACCCCTTGATCCAAGCACCGCGCCTGCCCTACTGACCCGGCGACAAATCCTAGGAGCCGCGGATGAACCGACAAGCCGAAATGCTGGACCGCGTCTTGGGCTGGCTGGACCAGGCTCGCGATCTGGTACTGCAATGGCTGGTCAGCCCGGCGGCGTGGTCGCAGTTCGGGCTACTGATCGCGGCCTATCTGATCGCGCGGGTGATTGCGGGGCGGTTGCGGCCCTTGCTGACGCGGCTGTTGACACCCCGGACGGATCGCGGCGGAATTCTGGCCACCGTGCAGCGCGGCGGGCTCGCGGCGTTGCCGCTGCTGCTGCCGCTGCTGGCCTATGCGCTGACCGGGATCGGGGAACAGGTCACGCGGTCCTTGTTCGGGTCGGGTGCGGTGATCGCACTGGGCAAGCGGCTGTTCCTGTTTCTGGCGGTGCGCGCCTTTGTGCGCGACATGCTGCATGACCCGTTCCTGAAACTGCTGGGCCGCTATCTGCTGGTGCCGGCCGCCGGTCTTTATGTGCTGGGCCTGCTGGACCCACTGCTGGCGCGGTTGGCGCTGTTGCAGGTCAACCTCGGCAACATCACGTTTTCCGTACTGGCGCTGCTGCGCGGGGCGATTTCCGGCGCGTTGCTGTTCTGGCTGGGCCGCTGGTCGACCACCCGCACCGAAGAGGTGATCCGCGGCCAGCAGGACCTGCGCCCCGCCACCCGCGAATTGGCGATGAAAGCCGCGCAGGTGGCGATTTTCGGCACGGCGTTCGTGTTGTTGATGTCGATCATGGGTATCGATCTGACCGCTGTTGCGGTGCTTGGCGGGGCCCTGGGCGTCGGCATCGGTCTGGGCCTGCAACAGATCGCGGCGAATTTCGTGTCCGGAATCATCCTGCTGCTGGAGGGCCAGACCACGGTGGGCGATTACGTCGAACTGGATGGCGGCGAAAAGGGCACAATCGTCAAGATGACCGCGCGCGCCTGCGTGCTGGAAACCTTTGACGGCAAATGGATCGTGGTCCCGAACGAACATTTCATCACGACGCGGGTGGTGAATTATTCGGACCAGGGCAGCGCCAACCGGTATGAGGCCACGTTTTCCGTCAGTTATGAAACCGACATCACAAAGGTCCCGGCGATCATCGAAGCGGCGGTCGGGCGATTGCCGTTCGTATTGAACGTGCCGGATGGACCGGATTGCGAATTGCGCGGGTTTGGCGAATCCAGCGTGGATTTCGCGGTCGAATACTGGGTGAACGGCATCGACGACGGGCACAACAAATACGGCTCGCCAGTGCTGTTCGCGATCTGGGGCGCGTTGAAAGAGGCGGGTATCGACATGCCCTATCCGCACCGCGTCGTGGAATTGCGGCAAAAGCCATGATGCATGCAGTCGTGATCGGCGGTGGTCCCGCCGGGTTGATGGCGGCGGGTGCGTTGGCCGAGGCCGGTCTGGCTGTGACGGTTGTTGACGCCAAGCCCACGCTGGGCCGCAAATTCCTGATGGCGGGAAAATCCGGGCTGAACCTGACCAAGGATGAACCCGAAGCGGCGTTTGTGGCCGTATATGGCGACCGCGCGCCCGCGCTGCAGGCAGCGCTGGCGGCGTTCGGCCCCGCGCAGATGCAGGACTGGGCGCGCGGGCTGGATCAACCGGTGTTCACCGGATCGTCCGGCCGGGTGTTTCCGGTGGCGATGAAAGCCTCGCCGCTGTTGCGCGCATGGCTGGGGCGGCTGGCTGCCCAAGGGGTGGCGTTCCGCACCCGCTGGCGCTGGACGGGGTGGGACAACGGTTTAACCTTTGACACACCGGACGGGCCACAGGTGCTGACGCCCGATGTGACCGTGCTGGCCTGTGGCGGGGCAAGCTGGGCGCGGCTGGGGTCGGACGGGGCTTGGGCAGGTTGGGTCGGTCCGGTCGCGCCATTTGCGCCATCGAATGTCGGGCTGCATGTCGCATGGTCATCGCACATGGCACCGCATTACGGACAACCGTTGAAATCGGTGACGCTCCGCGCCGGGGGGCTGGCTTCGCGCGGCGAGGCGATGATTTCCACCCGCGGGCTGGAGGGCGGCGGGCTATATCCGCTGTCGCCTGCCTTGCGCAACGGCGCGCGGCTTTATCTGGACCTTGCGCCGGATCTGAACATCGACGCCCTGCGCGCGCGGCTGGCCCGCGCCCGTCCCGGCGACAGCGTCGGCAACCGCCTGCGCAAGGCGGGGCTGGACGCGGTCAAGGTGGCGCTGGTGCTGGAATGTGCCCGGCCTTTGCCCGCCGATGTGGCCCCGCTGCTGAAATCCTTGCCGCTGCCGCATCTGGGTCTGCGCCCGCTGGACGAGGCAATCTCGACCGCCGGGGGCCTGCGGTTCGACGCGCTGGACGACGGATTGATGCTGCGTGACCGGCCCGGCATGTTTGCTGCCGGTGAAATGCTGGACTGGGACGCGCCCACCGGTGGCTATCTGCTGACCGCCTGCATGGCGACGGGGCTATGGGCCGGACAGCATGCCGCAGCGTTCGTCCTTAATTCCGCTGCGCAAAATCGCCTTCCGTCAGATTGACGGACCCAAAGGCCAGCGATACCTTCTTTTCTGCAAGAGGAGTATCACCATGACCGCGCGCAGACAGATCACCGATCCGGTGAGAATCGAGGACATGGGCGATATCGCCCTGATCTGTATCGACAATCCGCCCGTCAACGCCACGGGTCAGGCAGTGCGCGCAGGGTTGCAACAGGCGATCGAGGCGCTGAACGCCGAAGGCACCGCAAAGGCCATCGCGATCTATGCCGCCGGGCGCACCTTTGTCGCAGGTGCCGATATCCGTGAATTCGGGCGCCCCCCGATGCCCCCCGCCCTGCCCGATGTGTTCAATGTGATCGAGGACAGCAGGGTTCCGGTGGTCGTCGTGATGCATGGCACCGCGCTGGGTGGCGGGCTGGAACTCGGTCTGGCCTGTCATGCGCGCATCGGTATCACCGGGCTGAAACTCGGGCTGCCGGAAATCAATCTGGGCCTGTTGCCCGGCGCGGGCGGCACACAACGCGTGCCGCGTCTGGCAGGCATTCCGATGGCGCTGGATATGGCGTTGTCGGGGCGGCAGGTCGGCGCGGACGAGGCGCTGGCCAAAGGGCTGATCGACCGGCTGGTCACAGGCGATCCGCGCGCGGTGGCGGAAACTGCGGCGCGTGATGTGCTGGCGGGCACGCTTCCGACGCGCCGCACCTGCGATCTGGTGACGCCCCGCGATGACAAGGCGCTGGAGGACACCGCCGCGATGCTGCGCAAGACGCAAGGACACATGTTCTCGCCGCATAAAATCGTCGAGGCCGTGCGCGCATCCTACCTGCCGCGCAGCGCAGGACTGGCCATCGAACGCCAGGCCTTCATCGACAGCATGGACACACCGCAGCGCGCCGGCATGATCCACGCGTTTTTCGGCGAACGTGCGGTGTCGAACATCCCCGAGGCCAAGGGCCCGGCGCGGCCTGTCGCGATTGTCGGCGTCATTGGCGGCGGCACCATGGGGTCCGGCATCGCCACCGCCTGTCTGCTGGCGGGCCTGACGGTACGGCTGATCGAGGTGGCGGCAGACGGACTGGCGCGTGGTGTCGCGACGATCACGAAAAACATCGACGGTGCGGTGGCGCGCGGCAAACTGGCGGGTGACGCCCGCGACGCCACGCTGGCCCGGCTGCACCCGTCCGTCGATATGGCCGCGCTGGCCGACGCCGAACTGGTGATCGAGGCGGTGTTCGAGGATATGGCGGTGAAACGCGACATCTTTGGCCAACTGGACGCGATCTGCAAACCCGGTGCTATCTTGGCATCGAACACATCCTATCTGGATATCAATACGATTGCGGATTGCACGTCTCGGCCCGGTGACGTGCTGGGCCTGCATTTCTTTTCGCCGGCCCATGTCATGCGTCTGCTGGAAATCGTGCGCGGGGCCGCGACCGCGCCCGACGTGCTGGCCACCGGCTTTGCGCTGGCAAAACGGCTGGGCAAGATCGGCGTGCTGGCGCAGGTCTGCGACGGCTTTATCGGCAACCGCATCCTGGCGCATTATTCACGCTGCGCGGCCTATCTGGTGCTGGACGGCGCCAGTCCGCAGCAGGTGGATACCGCGCTGGAAGCGTTCGGTTTCGCCATGGGGCCGCACAAGGTGGGCGATCTGGCCGGGCTCGACATCGGCTGGATGACCCGCAAACGCAAGGCGGCGGACCGTGATCCTGCGGAACGTTACGCGGGCGACGTGGCCGACCGGATCTGCGAAAAAGGCTGGTTCGGGCGCAAGACCGGGCAGGGCTATTATACTTATGATGGCGGCACGACCCTGCCGAACCCGGCGGTAGCCGACATGATCACCACGGTCCGCGCGGATCATGGCATCACGCCGCGCGCCATGACTGACGCCGACATCACCGACCGCTACATGACCGCCATGATTTCCGAGGCGGCCCGCGTCGTCGAAGACGGCACCGCCCGCCGCCCGCTGGACGTCGATATGGTGTTTCTGTTCGGCTATGGTTTCCCGCGCCATCGCGGCGGGCCGCTGCATTATGCCGATACCATCGGTGCGCAGGCGCTGGTGGACCGCATCACCGCTTACGCGAAAGATGACCCGCAATACTGGCAGGTACCGCCCATTCTGGCCCGTATGGCTGCGCAGGGCGGAACCTTTGCTGACCTTAACAAGGAGGCCTGAAATGGACCTGAACTATTCCCCCGAAGACGTCGCGTTTCAGGCCGAGGTGCGCGCATTTCTGGCCGATAACCTGCCAAAGGCGATCAGCGACGCGGTCCGCGCCGGCGATGACGTCGGCCGCGACATGTCAGAGCAATGGCATGCGATCCTGAATTCCAGAGGTTGGCTGGCCGCGACTTGGCCGGTGGAATTCGGCGGACCGGGCTGGACCCCGGTGCAAAAGCATATCTTCGAAGAAGAATGCTGCCGCGCCTACGCGCCGCGCATCGTGCCGTTCGGCCTGAACATGCTGGGCCCGGTGTTGCAGAAATTCGGCACCAAGGCGCAACAGGATTTCTACCTGCCCCGCATCCTGTCCGGCGAGGATTGGTGGTGTCAGGGCTATTCCGAACCGGGCGCGGGGTCGGACCTTGCGTCGCTGAAAACCCGCGCGGTGCGCGATGGCGATCATTGGGTCATCAACGGCCAGAAAACCTGGACCACGCTGGGCCAGCACGCCAACAAGATATTCTGCCTGTGCCGTACCAATCCGGAGGTGAAACAGCAGGAAGGCATTTCCTTTATCCTTGTAGATCTCGACACCCCCGGCATTGAAATGCGCCCGATCCGCCTGATCGAAGGCGGCCACGAGGTGAACGAGGTGTTTTTCACCGATGTCCGCGTGCCCTATGGCAATCTGGTGGGCGAGGTCGACAAGGGCTGGACCATCGCGAAATACCTGCTGTCGCACGAACGCACCGGCATTGCCGGCGTCGGGTTTTCGATGCAATCGCTGGAGGAGGTCAAGGCGCTGTCCCGCCGCATCCGCCGCAATGGCCGCCCCTTGGCGCAGGACCCGCTATTCGCTGCCCGCATCGCGCGGGCCGAGATCGACCTTGAGGCGATGAAGATCACCAACCTGCGGATGCTGTTCAAGGCGCAAGAACAAGGCGCGCCGGGCCCCGAAACCTCGATCCTGAAAATCAAAGGCACCGTGATCCATCAGGAATTGAAGGATATCGCGCGGCGCGCCCTGGGTCCGATGGCTGCACCGTTTCCCGGTCATGTAACCGAAGGCAACATGCTGTTCGGCCCCGACGATACCGAAATGAACGCGGCTAAATATTTCAACAACCGCAAGACCTCGATCTTTGGCGGATCGAATGAAATTCAGCGCAACATCCTGACAAAAGCGGCATTGGACCTGTAATCATGGATTTCAACCTGACCGAAGACCGCCGCATGATGGCGGACAGCCTGACGCGCTATCTGAACGACAAATACCCCGTCACGCACCGGATGAAGATCGCCTATATCCTGCCCTGCCATGACGCCGCGAAATGGGCCGAATTGGCGGAACTTGGCGTGCTGGGCGCGCTGGTGCCTGAATCCGCCGGCGGTTTTGGTGGGGCGGGCGCGGATATTGCCGTGGTGTTCGAGGCGCTGGGGCGTGTCCTGTGCCCCGAACCGATGCTGGGCGCGGCGATGGCCGCACGGTTGCTGGTCGCGGCGGGCGCCGATTGCGATGCCCTGATCACTGGCGCCACACGCTATGCCGTCGCTATGGGCGAACCGGAATCCCCGTGGGACCTGACCGACATCACCTGCACCGCAATGGCAAAGGGCGACGGCCATGTCCTGTCGGGCCGCAAGGGGGCGGTTTATGGCGCACAAGCCGCCGATCAGGTGCTGGTGGCGGCGAAACTGGACGGACGGCTGGCGCTGTTTGCTGTGGCCGCCACGGATGCCCGTATGGTGGCCTATCCGATGATGGATGGCGGTGGCGCGGCCGAGGTGCTGCTGGACGACACACCCGGCACGCTGTTGCTGGCGGATGCCAGCGCGGCGCTGCGCGACGCCACCAACGCGGGCATGGTCGCGCTGTGTGCCGAGGCCGTGGGCGCGATGGAGGTCACCTTGGCCACCACTGTCGATTACCTGAAAACCCGCAAGCAATTCGGCGTCCCGATCGGCAAGTTTCAGGTCCTGCAACACCGCGCCGTCGATATGTTGACGGAAATCGAACAGGCCCGGTCCATCACCATCAGGGCCGCAGCCGAACTGGGTGGGCCGGATGCGGATCGGTCCGCCGCGATGGCCAAACACCTGATCGGCCGCACCGGGCGCATGATTGCCGAAGAGGCGATCCAGATGCACGGCGGCATCGCGATGACATGGGAATATCCCGTCAGCCATTACGCGAAACGGCTGGTGATGCTGGACGCGCAATTGGGCGATCAGGATTATCATCTGAGCCGCGTGATGGCCGCCTATGCCTGACCGCTTGGCCATGATGGCTTGATATGGCCCCCGTCCTGTCAGACAACGGCAGGACATAGGAGCCGATGATGAACCCGCTTTACGACCGCCTGTTCGGCGCGCACACCGGTGCGCAAACCCCATTCCTGATCCTGCCCGATGAAAATCCAGGCGGCCGCGTGATCACCCATGACGCCTTTTTGCGCATGGCCGCGCGGATGGCGCATGCAATCACCAATGCGGGGCTGGTCGCGGGGGACCGGATGGCGGTGCAGATCGCCAAATCGCCCGAGGCGCTGGCTGTCTATGCCGCTTGCGCACAGACCGGCGTGATCTTCCTGCCGCTGAACACCGCCTACACCGGCGCGGAAATCGCCTATTTCATTGACAATAGCGGTGCCAAACTGGTGTTGTGCGATGCCACCCGCCACGATGGTTTGGCATCCATCGCGGCCGGGCTGGGCGCGCGGCTGGAAACGCTGAACGGCGATGGCGCGGGGTCTTTTGCCGATATGGCTGCGGGCCAGCCTGACAGCTTTGCGACCGTACCACGCGACGTCGACGATCTGGCCGCTTTCCTTTATACTTCAGGGACCACTGGCCGGTCCAAGGGCGCGATGCTGACCCAAGGCAACCTGCTGTCAAACGCCGAGGTTTTGACCGCGCACTGGCGGTTCACCCGCAACGATGTGCTGTTGCATCAACTGCCGATCTTTCACACCCACGGGCTGTTCGTCGCCACCAACGTCTGCCTGATCGCAGGCTGCGCGATGCGGTTTTACCCGGGGTTCGACGTCGCCGCCCTGATCCGCGACATGCCCCACGCGACTGCACTGATGGGGGTGCCCACCTTTTATACCCGCCTGCTGGACGATCCGCGTTTCACCCGCGACCTGACGTCGGGCATGCGGCTGTTCATTTCCGGGTCAGCGCCGTTGCTGGCAGAAACCCATGTGCTGTTCGAGCACCGCACCGGCCACCGCATTCTGGAACGCTACGGGATGACGGAAACCAACATGAACACGTCCAACCCCTATGACGGGACACGCCGCGCCGGCACCGTCGGCCAGCCCCTGCCGGGGGTGGACCTTAAGATCACCGACGCCAGCGGGGCTGTCGTCGCGCCGGGCGAGATCGGCCAGATCGAGGTGCGCGGCCCCAACGTGTTCAAGGGCTATTGGCAGATGCCGGAAAAAACCGCCGAGGAATTGCGCCCCGACGGGTTCTTCATCACCGGAGACTTGGGCGTGCAGGACGCGGATGGCTATGTGACCATCGTCGGGCGGAACAAGGACCTGATAATTTCGGGCGGGTTCAACATCTACCCCAAGGAGTTGGAACTAGCGCTGGACGACGCGCCGGGCGTGCTGGAAAGCGCGGTGATCGGCGTGCCCCACCCCGATTTCGGCGAAACGCCCGTTGGCGTGCTGGTCGCACGGCCGGGGATGGTGGTGGACACGGAGGACGTGCTGGCGGGGCTGAGGGTCGTGCTGGCGCGCTACAAACAACCCCGCGCGCTGGTCGTGGTGGAGGAACTGCCCCGCAATACGATGGGCAAGGTGCAGAAGAATGTGCTGCGAGAGCGGTTGGGGGGGATGTTCGGGTGAGAGGGGGCTATGGGAGAGCTTTATCGCAGTCAATCAAGAGTTTTATATTCGCGAGTGCAGTATAAAGAACATAACTTGCGAAATGATCATCCAAAGGTTTAATGTTCATTCCTTGGCCATGGCCCGAAGTCTTGTTTCTTATTGTAGGAACACCTGACTCCAAAATTGTCCTGAGGCCAGAATAGTGGTTTTGCATGTAGAGTGGGACCAACCCGTTATCGAAGCAGACCCCAATCAATTTTGAAGCAGTATCTGTTTCATTGTAAGTCCTTCCACGCTTTACGAAAATAGCCTTCATCACACTTTCAAATGCTTTGAGCGCATCAACAACAGCTGCTTTGTTATCTCGGGCCCGAAATTTATCAAATGCATCTCTTATTTCCTGCTCAGCTCCAGTGAAAATTCGCTGAGATGACAATAAAGCGAGGCTTGGCTTCAGAACCTCCGAGTGAAGAACCGTAGAGTCTATTCTAATGATTCGCCCTTCGATATACTCGTATCCAAGGAGTGCCTCCTTCAATCTATGATTTAGCTCAAATATGAGCTCCGCTTTTCCACCCCGCATCTCAAGATCACTTATTTCAACATGTTTACAGAATATTTCACAGCAATCCAAGAATTGATCAGTATCGCAATCATCAATAAAGGTGAGAAGCTCATCCTTGAGAGTCCTTGCCCATTTTGAAAGATGATCTTTTCCTCACTCCCTCCTTAAAATCGAAACAATAGATTTTAATTCATCAAAATTGATCTGAAAACTGCTCCGACGCGAGACACTACCAGTATAATTTTGATAGGCTTCATCATACATTCGCTTCAACTGCGACCTAAGAGGGTTTGGAATGTCATCGTATACGTAAATATCATTCTCGGAGCGCTCACGCACAGCCTTCCTCTTTGAGTAAATCTTTGAAACAGCCATTTAGCCCCCGGACATAAACATACTAAAAGTGCTTCGATCCGCCAGCAAGTGTCAAGGATAGCAGGCCCTCACATCACCCCCGCCAGCCGCTCGCCCACCGCCAATTCCGCATCCAGATGCGGCGCGCGCAGGTTCAGCCAGCGGTGATCCCCCGACCGCACCGCCATCAGCGCCTTCATCCCGCCGATCAGCCCGGCCTGTTGCACGGCCAGACGCACCCGCTTCATCTCGGTATCCGCTGCCACCACATCCTGCCCGGCTTTCACCCCATCATACACGGCGCGGATGCCGCCTGCGTTGATGTTGACAGTGGCCGAAATACAGCCCGCGCCGCATGCCGCCAGTCCCTGCACCAGAAACGTCTCGGACCCCGGGAACACAGCGACCATAGGGGCGGCGGCGATCACGGCGGCGGTGTTGTCCCAGCTGCCCGCGCTGTCCTTGTAGGCGACGACCGTCTGTGGGAACCGTCCCGCCAGCGTCGCCACCAGCGACGGCGGCACCGGCACGCCGGAATTCTGCGGGATGTTATACAGGATGATCCGCAGACGGTCATCGCCCACCGCCTCGATCAGGTCGGTGAAATAGCGCGCCTGCCCCGCCTCGCCGGTATTGCCGTAAAAGAACGATGGCAGCACCATCGCCGCCCCACAGCCCGATTGCACCGCATGCGCGGTCAGCACCGTGGTGTCACCCAGCGCGCACATGCCGGTGCCGGGCATCAGTTGCGCGGCGGGGATGCCGGCGGCGATCAGCCAGTCCACCGCCTCGATCCGTTCCGCGATGGTCATCGACAGCGCCTCGCCGGTGGTGCCGAACGGCGACAGGTAATGCGCGCCCTGATCCAGCACGGATTTCGCATGCGCCACCCACAGGTCGCGGGCAATGCGGCCGTCGGATTCGAACGGGGTCAGCAGCGGGCAGATGATACCAGAGAGCGTCATGTCAGTGTCCTTCGAGCAAGCGGATGGGTTGGCCAGCGGCAAAGGCCGCGATGGCATCGACGGTGTCCTGATAGAATAGCCGCCAGGTGGCGTCGGTGACATAGCCCAGATGCGGCGTCAGCAGCAGGCGAGGGCCGAATTCAGGCAGCGAAGCGCGCCACGGGTCGTCTGCAGGCAGCGGTTCGGATTCGAACACGTCGATCCCGGCGCGGGCGTTGGGATCACGCCGCAACCAGTCAAACAGCGCGGCGCGGTCCAGCAGACCGGCCCGCGAGGTGTTCAGGACCAACGCGGCCGGCGGCAGAGCGGCAAAGGCCTCCGCCCCGATCAATCCGCGCGTGCGGTCCGACAGCACCATATGCACGGTCAGCACATCGGACATCGCTGCCAGCGCGGTCAGCGACGGCGCCAGTGTAACGCCGGCCGCAGCGCAGCGGTCCGCGGTCAGGTTCGGCGACCATGCGGTGACATCCATCCCCAGCAGATGCGCCAGCGCAGCCATCTGCCGGCCGATTGACCCCAGCCCGACGATGCCCAACCGCAGCCCCGCCAGATCACGGCCCGGCGCGCCCTGAAACCCGCCATCGGCCAGCCGAGCGGCCTCGTCCACCACGCGGCGCGATTGCGCCAGCATCAGCGCCAGCGTCAGTTCGGATGTCGTCGTCTTGCGCCCGCGCGTGCCGCAGACCGTGACGCCCTGCGCGCGCGCCGCCGTCACGTCGATGGACAGGTTGCGCGGGCCGGTCGTCACGATCAGCCGCAATGCGGGCAGCGCCGCGATCACGTCGGCCGGAAACGGCGTGCGTTCGCGCATCAGGCAAATGACGTCGAACGGTTGCAAGGCCGCGATCACCGCCGCTGGACCCGCAAAAGGCGCGGTAAACACGGTAATCCCGGCCCCCAGATCCGTTTTCAGGCGAGACCAATCGGCCATGCCCAGCGCGGACCCTGACCAGTCGTCCAGAATGGCAATCTTCATGCGGCGCTCCCGTTGTTGCGGGACAGCATACTGGCTGCGGCGGCAGGGGAAAGCCCCCGCCCCCGGCAGGTAGTGTCTCAGTTTGAATTATCTTTTTTCCGGTAAGGTCCGCGCGGCTTGGGTGCTGGTGCCGCCGCGTCGATGATCCCGACCAGCCAGTTCATGTCGTGCAGTACGTTGGTCACGCCAGCGGCCATCGCGGGGGT
>JBBRCF010000037.1:0-28026 GCA_038205135.1 Rhodobacterales bacterium | reverse complement strand
CTGTGCAAGTTGGATGCCGCCGCCCGCGCGGTGATGACAGGGCAAATCGATCAGATGGCCGGGGCGGGGTTGCGCGTCCTGGCGGTGGCAGAGGCGGCGCACTCCGGCACGCTGCCCGAAAACCAGCGCGACTTTGCGTTCCGGTTTCTGGGTCTGGTGGGTCTTGCTGACCCGTTGCGCGCATCGGTGCCCGAGGCCGTCGCGCAATGCCGCAGCGCCGGGATCCGGGTCATCCTGATCACCGGCGATTATCCTGCCACCGCGCAGGCGATCGCGGCACAGGCCGGTCTGCAGGGCGACCGCGTGATCACCGGTCCTGAACTTGCGGCCATGTCCGACGCCGATCTGGCAGTGGCCGTGCGGGATGTCACGATTTTTGCCCGCATCATGCCGGAACAGAAACTGCGCATCGTCATGTCCCTCAAGGCTGCGGGCGCGGTCGTGGCGATGACCGGCGACGGGGTAAACGACGCGCCCTCGCTCAAGGCCGCGCATATCGGTGTCGCGATGGGCGGGCGCGGCACCGATGTGGCCCGCGAGGCGGCCAGCATCGTGTTGCTGGACGACGATTTCGGGTCCATCGTCACCACCATACGGCTGGGGCGGCGCATCTACGACAACCTGCGCAAGGCAATGAGCTTTATCCTTGCCGTCCATGTGCCCATCGCGGGCCTGGCGCTGATGCCGCTGCTGTTCGGGATGCCGATCCTGTTCGGCCCCGTGCATATCGCATTTCTGGAAATGGTCATCGACCCGGTCAGTTCGCTGGTTTTCGAGGCGGAAACCGAAGAGGACGGCATCATGACCCGCCCGCCGCGCCCGCCGCAGGAACCGCTGTTTTCGGGCAGCACGATTGTGTGGAGCCTGACGCAGGGCCTCGTGGTGCTTGGCATGGCGGCGACGATCTTTGCACTGGCGCCCGGATACGGTTTATCGATCGATCAGGTGCGCGGGCTGACCTTTGCTGCGCTGATCTTCGGGATCGTGGCGCTGATCCTGGTTGACCGGTCGCGGTCCTCGTCGATCCTGACGGCCATCCTGCGGCCCAACCGGGCGCTTGCGGTGGTGTTGCCGGTTGTCGTCGGACTGCTGTCCGTCACGCTGTTCTGGCAACCTGCGCGGGACCTGTTCGGTTTTGCGGTGCTTGAACCCGAATTTCTGGCCGTGCCGCCGTTGGCCGGACTTGCCGTCCTGATTGTGCTGGAGGTGCTGAAACCGATCTGGCGGTGGGCCGTCCGCAAGGACATGGCAACCGCAGCCGCGCCCGCCACCCTGAAATCCGCGGTTCACTGATCTGCGGCAGCACGCCCGGACCCGTGCGCGCGCACACTGGGTGGTGTCATCCAACGGTGCGGTGCGCGCGGCCAGAGGCCGCATCCCGAACCGCTGGTCCCCCCAACCTTATCCAGAAATCGAGTTCGCAATGTTCATCAAAACCCTCGTGCTACTTTCGGCAATCACCATGGGCCTGTCCGGCTGCCTTGCCAATGATACCGAGCGCGGCATTGCCGGGGCGGCGGGCGGCGCCGTGATTGCCGGCGCGACCGGTGGCAGCCCGTTGACCGGTGCCGTCGTCGGCGGTGCCGCAGGCTATCTTTGCCGCGACCTGAACGTGCCGGGCTGCCGCAACAACTGAACCACCCCTGTCGAAAGGACGCCGCCATGAAGGGCTATCTTGCCGATATCGAACGGCTGACCGAACAGAACAACGCCTTTCGGCAGGTTCTGTACACCGGTCGCCACCTGCAACTGGTTTTGATGGCTTTAGAGCCCGGTCAGGATATCGGGCTGGAAACGCACAAGACGCATGACCAGTTCTTTCGCATCGAAGAGGGTGACGGCGAGGTCCTGATCGACGGCGTCACCCACACCATCAAGGCCGGCGATGGCATCATCGTCCCCGCCGGCGCGCGGCACAATCTGACCAATACCGGTGATCGGGCTTTGCGGCTTTACACGCTGTACGGCCCGCCCAACCACATCGACAAGCTGGTCCAGCAGGACAAATCCGATGCAGAGGCCTCGACCGAGGTTTTCGATGGTGTGACCAGCGAATAACGGACGGATGCTCGCGGGCGGTCTGTTCGCGGGCCATCTTTTGCCGGGCACGCTCGCGCCGCCAAAACATTCTGCGCGGCCTATTTGCGCGCGCAATGCCGGGTCGCGGCCAAAGCCCGCGCATGCACAGACTGATCCTGCGCAGGCAACCGGCGCCGCAGATGCGCCTTCGTGGTCCGACGGCCAAGGCGCACGCAAACTGTCACAATCCGCCCCCCTAGCGCAATCGGTCGAGTCGCAGGGCGATATCGCGGCGTCCCCGCCCGCGCGGCATAGTCCGGCACGACGCGCGCAGCAATCGTCCTTCGGTCTGCGCGCGATAGCCGTTGTGCCACACGCGCCCCATCAATCGCAGCTCCATCATGCAGGGTCGCACAGACCCCGGTTCCGCATGCCGGACCCGTCACGCCGGTTGCGCGGCGCCCGGTCGCGTCCCCAAGACAACGGTGACCTTCTGGGTGCGCCCGGTCAGGGGCAGTTCCAGCGGGCCCGGCCCTGCTTCGACCTCCCGGTCGTCAATCCGTGCTGATACGATGCCGCGCCCGGTGGCTTCGGGGTTCAGCACGGTGATCGCAAGACAGGTGGCCCCCAGCGTCACCGTCAAATCCAGCCTTGGCCACGACCGGGGGAAGCAGGGGTCGAGCCACAGCACCGATCCGCGCCGTGTCAGACCGACCAGCCCCTCGATCCCGGCGCGCTGCATCCAGCCCGACGATCCGGTGTACCAGGTCCAGCCGCCACGCCCTGCATGCGCGGTGGCGGAATAGACATCGGCCGCTACCACATAAGGTTCGACCTTGTAACGCTGTGCTTCCGCGGGGTTCAGGGCGTGGTTGATCGGGTTGACCAGCGCAAACAGCCGATGCGCGGTGTCGCCGTCTCCCAGCCGGGCCTGCGCCAGGATAGCCCACATCGCGGCGTGACTGTATTGCCCGCCGTTTTCCCGCAGGCCGGGCGGATACCCCTTGATATAGCCGGGATCCAGCGGCGTACGGTCAAACGGCGGCGCCAGCAGCAGCACCATTCCGGGGTCATCGCGCACCAGTTCCGTCATCACCGCATCCATGGCCTGCCGCGCCCGGGCCGGGTCGGCGGCCCCCGAAAGCACCGCCCAGGACTGCGCGATTCCGTCGATCCGGCATTCCTGTGCCGCAGCGGTCCCCAGCAGGGTGCCGTCATCAAAAGTGCCGCGCCGGTACCATTTCCCGTCCCAGCCGTCACGTTCGATGGCCTGCCGCACCGCGTCGGCATGGGCGCGCCAGCGCGTTGCGCGCGCGGGGTCGCGGCGGTCGGCCAGCGGGGCCATTGCCGTCAGCGCGGTGATCAGAAACCAACCCAGCCAGACCGACGTGCCAAAGCCGTGCTGGCCGACCCGGCTCATCCCGTCGTTCCAGTCGCCGGTGCCGATCAGCGGCATTCCGTTCGCGCCGGTCAAGGCAATCGCCTGATCCAGCCCCAGCGCGCAATGTTCGAACAGCGACGCCGTCAGGATCGAAACGCCGGGGCGGAAAAAGTCATCGTGCCTGCCCTCGGCCAGCGGGCGACCTTCGAGGAACGGCACAGGTTCGTCCAGCACGGCCAGATCACCGGTGGCGGTCACATATTGCGCCGCGGCATAAGCCAGCCAGACCCGGTCATCGGAAATGCGGGTGCGCACGCCCTCGCCGGAATGGGGCAGCCACCAGTGCTGCACGTCGCCTTCGGGGAATTGCCGCGCCGCCGCACGCAGCAGATGCGCCCGCGTCATCTCTGGCCGGGCAAAGGCCAGCGCCATGCCGTCCTGCAACTGGTCGCGAAAACCGTAGGCGCCGCTGGCCTGATAGAACCCGGCCCGGGCCCAGACCCGGCCCGCCAGCGTCTGATACATCAGCCAGCCGTTCAGCAGGATGTCCATCGCCCGGTCGGGCGAGGTGACCTGCACCGCGCCCAGCAGATCGGCCCATCCGGCCGTGACATCGGCCAGCAACGCGTCGATGTCGGCGGCGCGAAGCCTGATGATCAGCGCGCGGGCCGCATCGTCGCTGGCGGTCTGACCCAGTAGGGCGACCAGCGTGATTTCGGCCCCCGGTTCCAGAACGACGACCCGTTGCAGCGCGGCACAGGGGTCAAGGGCGGCACCGGATTTGCCGTTCAACGCCGTTTCGCGCAGCCCCGTCGGGTCCGACATCCGCCCCAGCGGACCCAGCACAGACCGGCGGTCGGCGCTGCGGCTGGTTGTCCCGGCCCCCAGATCGGCAAAGGCGGTGCGACCGGGAAACGCCGTGCCAAACGGGTTGCGCGCCAGAATGGCCCCGGTTTCAGGGTCGATGGCGGTGATCAGATGGGCCGCCGTGGCGCTGCGCGAGGTGCCAAGCACCCATTCGGCATAGGTCGTCACCGCAATCCGCCGGCGCAGCGTCGTGGTGTTGCGCAGCGTGATCTTGGTGATCCGGACCGGATCGTCGGTCGGCACGAATTGCAGCAGCCGCGCATGGATGCCGTGGCTTGCGTGTTCAAAGCTGCTGTAGCCAAACCCGTGACGCGCGACATAGCGGCCCTGCCCGCGCATCGGCAGGGCGGTCGGGGTCCAGATCTGGCCGCTGTCAAGATCGTGCAGATAGATCGCATCGCCCGGCGCGTCGGTGACCGGATCGTTCGACCGGGGCGTCAGCAGGTTTTCGCGGCTGTTTTCGGCCCAGACTGTGCTGGCCCCGTCGGCAGACACATGAAACCCGAAGCCTGCATTGGCGATGACGTTGATCCATGGCGCGGGCGTCGTGCGGCCGTTTTCCAGCTCCGTCACATATTCGCGCCCGTCTTTCGCAAACCCGCCGGTTCCGTTGAAAAACTCCAGCGTTTCGACCGGCGGAACGGTGTCAGCGGTGGCCGCGCCTGCCAAGGATGGTCTGGGCAGAATAAACGACGGCGGTGTCCGGCCCACGGGTCCGGCATCGCCGATGCGGTCAAGCTGTGCCCCAAGGCTGCCGCGCGCGGCCATGATGACGACCCGTGCGACCGAGACGAGTTGGTCTTTTGCTGCGGCGGTCATCAGATCGGCACGCAGGAAATGCACGCTGCCCGTTGCGGCGCCCGACAGCCTCGGGTCCGTCGTCGCCCGGGAACCGACCGACCGCCGGGCACTGTCGATGGCGGATTGCAGGTCCTGCATGTAGGACGACGCGTGTTCGTTCAGGATCACCAGATCGACCGCGATGCGCCGCATCTGCCAGTATTCCTGCGCCACCAGCACTTCGCGCACCTGGGCGATGTCCTGCACATCGTCGATCCGCAACAGCAGGATCGGCAGATCACCCGAAATCCCGTGCTGCCACAGGTCCGATTGCAGGGCCGCCCCGGCGGCGATCTGCGCGGCGGGGGGCCGCAGGCGGGTATTGCCCCCGATCAGGAAACCCGACAGCCGCTGATAATCCTGCGCGGCGGCAGGGACGATACCCAGATGGTGCAGTTGCACCTGCCCATGCGTCCAGGCCAGCGTATCGGCCCGGTCAAACGCCGAGGGGTCGCGGTGCCGTTCGACCACCGGCAGCAGATCTTCTGCCGAGGCTGCCAGCATGGTCCAGAAGGTCACCCGCACATGGCCGCCCGCAGGCACCCGGACGCTGCGACGGATCGCAAATATCGGGTCGAGCACGGTGCCCTTCGTGCCTGAAAGCGGTGCCGTGACCATCTGCGCGGTGGCCAGACTGCGTCCGCGGCCGATGAACCGCGCGCGATCGGTTTCGAACTGCATCGGGGCGGTCTCTTCGCCTTCGACGATGGCAAGATGCGCCGCCCAGATGCTGGGCTCGTCGGGGCTGCGCTGCCGCCGGGTGGCGACGATCACGTCCAGTTCGGGGAAATGGTCGGTCACCACGAACATCTTGGAAAACGCCATGTGCGCCAGATCGGCGGCGGCGGGGGCCAGCACCAGTTCGGCGTAGGACGTCACCTCGATATCGCGCGGGTACGGGCCGGAATTGGTCAGGGTGACCCGGCGCGCCTCGGCATCGTCTTCGGGCGAGACGACGATTTCGGTATGGGTCGCCAGATCCCGGCCCTGATGGCTGAAGGCCGCGTGATGTTCGCAGAACCGCGCCGTGTGGCGCCGGGTTTCGGGGACCAGCGGCTGCAAGGCGGCAGACCAGGCCGGGCCGCCCGACACGTCGCGCAGGTAGATGAACGTACCCGAGGCGCTTTCACCCGGATCGGCGCGATACCGGGTGACGGCAAGGTCACGCCACTGGCTGTAGCCCGTCCCGGTCGGAGTCAGCATCACGCTGTAGCGCCCGTTCGACAGCACATGCGCCGTCGGCGCTGCATGCAGCGGATCGACAAATCGCCGCTCGACCGTGCCGCTGGTCGGATCGACCGGGCTGGCCGCAACCGGTTCGGTCCGCGTCCGCGATTCGCTGGCATCGCGCGGCACGCGTTCCTGCAACAGCAGTTCGACGCTTTGCATCATCGGGTCCGACCGGAACATCGCGCACAGCCGGTCGTCCATCAGGGCATTTGCGATCGCCGCGATGGTCATGCCCTGATGGTGTGCCATGAAACTGCGGACGACGACAAAATCCGCCTTGGCGGGCAACCGGGACGCGGTGAAATCGACCGCCTCGTAAAAGCCGTAGCGGCCCTGCGCGCCAAGCCCTTCAAGCACTGCGAAATTTTCGAGAGCAGCCTGCGGGTCGATCATCACGGCAAGGCCGGTCGCGTAGGGGGCTATCACGCGGTTCTGCGCCAGTCCGCGCTTGAGGCCCAGGCTTGGCACCCCGAAATTCATGTACTGATAGGTCAGTTCCAGATCGCGCGCGTTGTAGGACGATTCCGAAATGCCCCACGGAATGCCCAGACCCTTGGCATGGGCCTGATGGCGGATGACGATCAGGCGTTCGGTCTGTTCCAGCACGGACCCCACGGGCGCGCGCATGACCAGCGTCGGCATCAGATATTCGAACATGCTGCCCGACCACGAAATCAGCGCAGACCCCGCCCCTATCGGCGTCGCCGCCCGGCCCAGACGGAACCAATGCCGGGTGGCAACATCGCCCTTGGCGATGGCAAACAGGCTGGCCAGCCGCGCCTCGGACGCGAGCAGATCGTAGCAGCCGGGGTCAAGGCGGTTTTCGGCGACCGAATAGCCGATCGACAGCAGTTTTCGGTCAGGATCGAGCAGAAAGCCGAACTCCATTTCCATCGCGAGGCGTTGGCCCATGTCGGCAATGGCCTGCAGCCGGGCGTCGCGGTCAGGTGCTGGGGCGGGCGTGAAGTCAGGCGTGAAGTCGGGCGCGAGAACGGGCGCGAGAACGGGCGCGAGAACGGTTGGCGCGAAGGCGTCGCGGGCCGTGCGCAGCCAGTAGGCGCTTTCGTGGGCGGCGCTTTCAGTCCCTTTGCTGTCGATCAGGTCGGACAGCCGCGCTGCAAGCGCTGCAGGATCACCGCCTTCCGCGCCGGTTGTCCGCAGACCCGCGATCATCGCGGCCAGATCGGCATCGGCCTGCGGGGTCGCGCGACCCTCGGCCGTCAGCGCCTGCCGGGCCTGAACCAGTGCGTCGGCTATGCCTTGGGCCCGGTCGGGGGTCTGGGCCGGGTTCGCCTGCCAGTCGCGACAGATCCGGGCCACAGCGATCAGATGGCCGGCCAGATTGCCACTGTCCACCGACGACACATAGGCGGGCTCCAGCACTTCAAGGCTGCGGGTGTCATACCAGTTGAACAGATGCCCGCGATAGCGGCGCAAATGCGCCATGGTGTGCAGCGTCCGTTCCAGCCGCGCCAGCGCATCGGTTTCCGAAATCCAGCCCATGTCACGCGCCACGGTCACCGACAGCAGATACAGCCCGATGTTGGTCGGCGACGTGCGATGCGCCACGACAGGAACCGGGATCTCCTGAAAATTGTCCGGCGGCAGGTGATTGTCGGCCGCGGTCACGAAGGTTTCGAAATACCGCCAGGTGCGCCGCGCGATCAGCCGCAGGGTCTGCGCCTGATCCGGGCTCAGCGGCTGTCGGCCGTGCAGCGGGCTCGGTCGGCTGATCCTCCAGGCCAGCGCCGGGGCCGCCAGCCACAGCAGCACCGCCGCCACGGCCAACGGCCAGACCGGGGCATTGACAACCACGGCCAGCCCCCCCGTCGCCATGCCCAGAAACAACCCGCCGCGCATCTGCCACGCCTGACCCGGCGTCCCGGCCCGCGGCGCATGACCGGACTGTGCCGCTGTCATCCATTCCAGCAGGTGGCGGCGGGTGATGCCCAGCCGGACCGCCGTCCGCAGGATCGCATCCGCCATCAGCCAGACGGTATGCGGCAGAAAAACCAGACCGAACCCGATGCGCGCAAATGCCGTGGTGGCATCCGCCCCCAGCGCCGCAAAATGGCTGTTCGAGGTGATGCCCGCCCTGCCCGGCAGCACCGCAAAGGGCAGCGACACCAGACGCGGCAGCGCCACAAGCGTCACGATCACCGCGGTTGCAGCCAGCGCCGCGACCATGGGCAGCAGCCATGCCGCCAGCAGCGCGGCCAGCGTCAGCGGGGCCAGCAGCGAGCGGCGCAGATTGTCGATCATTTTCCAGCGGCCAAGCGCCGTCAGCCCGCGCGCCCGGTGACCGAATATCCACGGCAGCAACTGCCAGTCACCCCGGGTCCAGCGATGCGTGCGTCGGGTGTCGACGTCAAAGCGGGCGGGATATTCCTCGACCACCGCAACGTCTGACGCAAATCCCGCGCGGGCCAGAACCCCTTCGAACAGGTCATGGCTCAGCATCGTGTTGTCCGGCACCCGTCCGGCCAGGGCCGTGGCAAAGGCATCGACGTCATAGATGCCCTTGCCGGTGAACGACCCTTCGCCGAACAGGTCCTGATAGACGTCCGATGACGGGGCGGCGTAGGGCTCGATCCCGCCGGGGCTGGAAAACACGCGGGCAAAGACCGAGCTTTCGGTGCCGACTGCCAGCGCGGGCGTGACCCGGGGTTGCAGGATTCCGTAACCGCCGGTCACCCGGCCCGTCGCGGGGTCGGACCGTGGCCGGTTCAGCGGATGCGCCATCTTGCCGACCAGCATCTTTACAGTATCGCGCAGCACGCGGGTGTCGGCATCCAGCGTGATCACGTGCCGGACACCCGGCGGAAACGCCGGGCCCGGGCTGTCAAATGCGCTGTCAAATGAGTGGACAACCGGGCTGGCAACCGGCAGAAAACTGGTGTCCTGTGCGCCGCGCAGCAGGCGGTTCAGTTCGCACAGCTTGCCGCGTTTACGTTCCCATCCCATCCAGCAGCCTTCTTGCGGGTTCCACACCCGCCTGCGGTGCAAAAGCCAGAACCGGGCGGCTCCGTCGCAAGGATAGGTTGCGTTCAGCCGCGCGATGCCCTTGGCCGCCGCCGCGATCAGGACGGCATCCCGGTCTGTGTCCTCGGTGGCGGCGTCGGGTCCGTCCGACAACAGCGCATAATGTACCGCGCCGCCGGTGCTGGACAGAAAATGCACCTCCAGCCGCTCGATCACCTCGTCGACATCGGCAAGCCCGGTCAAAAGCACCGGCACGGCGACCAGCGTCCGTTCGGTTTCGGGCACGCCATGGGCGTGTTCCAGTTCGGGCAGCAATGTGGGGCGCAGAAAACGGGTCAAGAACAGGTTGACCAGCGCAAAGGCCGGCTCGGTCGCGAGGATCAGCAGCAGCACCGCCAAGGCCAGCGGCACCGCCGCGCCGGTGGCTGCGATGACCCATAGCGCCATACCGAACAACAACAAACCCGCGGCCCCGACGGCGCCCAGATAACCCGGCAGTCCGCCGGCCCGCACCGCCCGTTGCAGCCGCACGCGCAGCGGTGCCGCAAATCCGGCCTGCCGTTCCAGCGCAACGCGCCCGTCACCGATCAGCCAGTGCCCCGGATCACGTTCATGCGCCTCGGTGCCGGTCTCTGCCAGCGCCATCGCAAGCACCGCCACCTCGGTCTCTGACCGGCGCGATCCGCGGGCCGTTTCCTCGATCGCGGTGCGATACTGGTTGCGTGTCGCGAAATCCATCTCTGCAAAATCCGACGCTGCGCGCAGCGTGGCATCGATCAGGCTGACCTCTTCAAAGAAATCCGCCCAGTCCATTTCAGATAGCGTTTTCATGCTGGTGACGATGTTGCGCATCGTCACGTTGGTGGCGCCCTGTTTGTCCTGCGCGTTCTGCACCACCATTTCCAGCGACAGGCCGCGCCGGCCCAGATGGTCGATCAACCATGCCAGCAGCGGCGTGTCCGACGGGTCGGACCCCCGCAGCCGTTTGACAAACTGTGCGGCCATGAATTGCGGCAGCGGCGCGTCGGCCCAAGGCGCCATCGCCGCCCCGACCGTGCCGGCGAGCAAGGGGTCTGCGCTCAGGATGCTGTCGACCAGACGGTCGGCGGCGGCGCGCAGCGTTGCGGCCTCAAGGATGTCGACGGCCAGACGGCGCATGTTTTCGATCAGGACGATCCGCAGCGAGATGGCAATGGCCCAGATCTCGCCGATCATCAGGGGTTGGACCTGCTGATAGCTTTGTACAAAGCGGGCGAGGATCGGGCCCGAGACCAGACTGTCGCTATGGGCGACATAGGCCCAGGCCAGGCCGAACACACGGGGATAACCGGCGAACGGTCCGTCCGCCAGTTTCGGCAACTGGCGGTAATAGCCGGGCGGCAGGTCATCGGAAATCTGGCGCAGCTGTTCTTCGACCAGATGATAGTTGTCCAGCAGCCATTCCCCGGCCGGGGTGATCGGGACGCTGTCCTTTTGCGACGCGCCGATGGTGCCATACGCCAGCAGCAGAATGCCGGCATTGTCCTTCAGCCGGCGTTTCAGGGAAACGACCCATGGCGCTCTGCCGGTCTGCAGGGTCTGCGCAACAGCCAGCGTCCGGGCATGGTGTTCCAGCCGTTCGATGCCGAACAGCTCTGCGCGCACCGGGGCCGTATCGTGCCAAGGCCCGGCGCGCACACTGCGCCACCAGTTGACGACCAAGGCCGTTGACCGCTCGAAACTGCTCGGATGGATGGGGGTCAAGCGGTGGACCGCTCCGGTTTGACTGCTGCGGCAGCGGGTGTCACGACGGTGATGGCGTCCACGAGCCGGCCGGCAGGTGCCGCCGAAACGCTGTCGTTGCCGGTGACCGATCCCGGTTCCGTCTGGTGATTGCCGCTCTGGGCCCGTTGGGCCATTTCAGACCATTTGACCGCGATGCTATCCCAATTCATGTGTGGCCACCTTTGGTTACTGTTTGCGAAAGACACCGGGACGTCCGGCCCATCGGGCCGACCGACCAGCACGATCTGCCGGTGCCGGGTGCAGGCACGAATCGATGCTTGCTCCTCTTGATAGAACTCTGGAGACAGCCAGGCGTTGCTCTAGGATAGTGTGCCGCGTCAAATGGCCGCCGACAGGCACTGCTGCGCCGATTCAAAGGAACCGTGCAGCCACCGGCGCGCCAAGGATGACGATGACCATCCGCAACAGGTGATGCAGGATGACAAAGCCAAGGTCCGCCCCGGCCACCAGCGCCAGCACTGTCATTTCGGCCTGACCGCCGGGGGCAAAGGCCAGAAACCCCTCGACCGGTTGCGCCAGCCCGTTCACCGTGACGATCTGTGTGAACAACGCCGCCAATCCGGCAAGGATCAGCACGTAGGCCAGCCCCGCCAGAACGAATTTCCGCAGTTCGGGCAGCGTCACGCCGACATAATGCACCCCGATCGCGATGCCGATGAACAATTGCGCCAGAATGATCGCCTCGGCGGGCGGGCGGCTGTGGATCATGCCGGTTAACGACAGCACCGCCGTCACGCACATCGGGCCCAGAATCGACGCGCCGAACAGCCCGATCCGTTCGCCCGCCTTCCAGCCGAACAGCGCGGCGGCGGCCATCAGCACCAGTTCACCCGCCGGCAGGTCGCGGACGGGCGGCCCGACGGCCCCGGTCAGGGTGGCACCATACAGCCCGGTCAGGATCAACGGCGCAGCCAGCACGATGACCAGCACGCGGGTGGCGTGGATCAGCGACAACGCCCGCACATCAGCCCCCGCTTCGCCGCCGAACGCCACCATGTCCTGCAATCCGCCCGGCATGGCGGCATACCATGCGGTCGCTTGCGAAAACCCCAGACGGCGAAAGAACGGATACCCGATTGCCCCGATCACGATCACATAGATCGGCATCAGCGCCACGCTGCCCAACATCTGCGGCGCCCGCGCCACCACATCGGGTGTGATCGACGCGCCTACAGCAACGCCCAGCACGGTGCGGGCGGCAACCGACAGCGGCCCCATCCCGCGCAGCGGCGCCCCGGCCAGCGCCGCCAGCAGACAGGCGGTCATCGGTCCGAACAGGAACGGCAGTGGCCAGCCCACGATGTGAAACAGCCCGGCCCCCACCAGCGCCAGCGCCAGTGTGGCCATCGCACGGTCCGGCAGAACAGGCATCGGCAGGCTCCTTGCACTATGATGTATCCAACTGTATTCATCTGCATGCAGGACAGCAAGCGAGCAAACCGATGACAGACGACGGCGACATTTCGCAAGGACAGGGCGCCTATCGCCGGTTGCTGGACGAAATCCGGCTGGGCACGCTGGCGCAGGGGGCGCGGTTGCGCGAAACCGACCTGGCCGACCGGCTGGGCATCAGCCGGACACCGGTGCGCGAAGCAATCCGGCAACTGGAAGCCGACGGGCTGGTGGCCCATCTGCCCCGGCTGGGCGCGACGATCCGCAGTCTGGATTATGCCGAAGTCATTGAATTGTATGAAATGCGCGCCGTGCTGGAAGGCACCGCCGCCAGACTGGCGGCGCGGGCCGCGTCCGATATTGAACTGGCAGAACTGGCGGCGTTGAATGGCGAGCTTGCCGTCGCCCCTGCGGGCGTGCAATCGCAGGAACTGAACCGGCAGTTTCACCGCACGTTGAACGCGGCCGCGCGCAACCGTTTTCTGCTGAAATCCATCAGCGCCCTGCAGAAAACGCTGCTGATCCTTGGCCCGACCACGCTGTCCGATCCCGCCCGGGCGGCCGATGCGGTGGCGGAACACGCGCTTGTGCTGGCGGCGTTGCAGCGGCGTGATGGCCCTGCGGCGGAAACCGCAATGCGCGCCCATATCGAGGCGGCGCTGGCCATGCGGATCCGCAGCCTGCGCAACCGCGATCCAGCCCCGGAGGACGACCTATGAAAGACTGGCCGCAGGTATTCGATCTGGCGGTGGTGGGTGGCGGCAATGCGGCGCTGTGCGCGGCGATCACAGCCGCCGAAACTGGCGCATCGGTGTTGATCCTTGAAAGCGCGCCGGTGCCGTATCGCGGCGGCAATTCGCGCCACACCCGCAATTTCCGCTGTCTGCATCACGGCCCCCTGTCGGTGCTGACCGGCAGCTATGAGGAAGACGAGTATTTCAACGACCTGCTCTTGGTCACCAAGGGCAATACCGACGAGGCGCTGGCCCGGCTGGTCATCCGGGCATCCGAAGAATGCCTGCCCTGGATGGAGGCGCATGGCGTGCGGTTCCAGCCGTCGCTGTCGGGCACGCTGTCGCTGTCGCGCACCAACGCGTTCTTTCTGGGCGGCGGCAAGGCGCTGGTGAATGCGTACTACAACACTGCTGCCGATCTGGGCGTGCGCGTGGCCTATGACGCCGAGGTGACCCATGTGCACCGCGAGGCCGACCGCATCACCCATCTGGATGTGACTGTCGCGGGCGCGCCGCATCAGGTGCGGGCGCGCGCGTTCGTGCTGGCATCAGGCGGGTTTCAGGCCGATCTGGACTGGCTGGCGCGCGCCTGGGGGCCGGCGGCGCGCAATTTCCTGATCCGGGGCACGCCCTACAATCGCGGCGTGGTGCTGCGCGACATGCTGGATCAGGGCGCCGACAGCGTGGGCGACCCGACGCAATGCCATGCGGTGGCCATCGACGGGCGCGCGCCGCAGTTCGACGGCGGCATCGTCACCCGGCTGGATTGCGTGCCGTTTTCCATCGTCGTCAACAAAGACGGCGAGCGGTTTTATGACGAGGGCGAGGATGTCTGGCCCAAACGCTATGCGATCTGGGGGCGGCTGGTAGCGG
This sequence comes from Rhodobacterales bacterium, assembly GCA_038205135.1. Lineage (GTDB taxonomy): Bacteria > Pseudomonadota > Alphaproteobacteria > Rhodobacterales > Rhodobacteraceae > UBA9554. Next base: position 13,923 of record JBBRCF010000037.1, on the reverse strand, counting down.
CGCAACCCGATCAGGTCGGCTATTCGATCATCGACGCGAAATCCATCGACCTGTTCATGCCTTCGGTCTTTCCGCCGATCAAATCGGACACCATCGAAGGCTTGGCGACCCAGATGGGGCTGGACCCGCGCAGCCTTCGCCGCACGGTGGACGGGTTCAACGCGGCCTGCCAGCCCGGCCAGTTCCACCCGACCGAACTGGACGGGCTGCGCACCCACGGGCTGAACGTGCCGAAAACCAACTGGGCGCGGGCGCTGGATACTGCGCCGTTCTACGGCTACCAGCTGCGCCCCGGTGTGACCTTCACCTATCTGGGGCTGAAGGTGGACGCCCGTGCGCAGGTCCATAGCGCCACCGGCCCGATCCGCAACCTGTGGGCGGCGGGTGAAATCATGGCCGGGTCAATTCTGGGCGAAGGCTATCTGGCCGGGTTCGGCATGACCATCGGAACCGTTTTCGGACGCATCGCCGGCAAGGAGGCCGCAGCCCATGTCTCTTGATCTGTTAAACCTGCCGTCATCCGGCCCGATCGACGAGGCCCGCCGCCAGATCGCGATCTGCAACGCCTGCCGCTATTGCGAGGGCTATTGCGCGGTGTTTCCGGCCATGACCCGGCAAAAGGCGTTTGCCGATGGCGACATCACACATCTGGCCAACCTCTGCCACAACTGCCGGGGTTGCTATTACGCCTGCCAGTACACCGAACCGCATGAATTCGCGCTGAACCTGCCCGCCGCGCTGGCCGAGGTGCGCGTGGATAGCTGGGAACGGCTGATCCGCCCGCGCGGACTGGCGCGGCTGTTCCAGACCCATGGCGTGGCGGTGGCTGCGCTGGCGCTGGTGGCGCTGACCGGGTTTTTCTGGGCGCTGGCGGCGCTGAAACCCGCCAGCGGCGCAGGGTTTTATGCCTATCTGGCGCATAACACGATGGTCGCGATATTCGTGCCCGCTTTTGTTGCGCCGTTGGCGTTGATCGCGCTGGCGATGCGGGATTATTGGCGCGAGGTCGGCGGGGTGCCTGTGCGGATGGCGCATGTGGTCACCGCGCTGAAAGATGCCGCACGGCTGAAAAATCTGTCGGGCGGACAGGGTCAGGGCTGCAATTTCGAACAGGGCGACCGGTTTTCGGACCGCCGCCGCGTACAGCATCATCTGATGATGTACGGGTTCCTGCTGTGCTTTGCCGCCACGTCGAGCGCCACGGTGCTGCATTACGGTTTTGGCTGGCAGGCCCCCTACCCGTTCTGGGCGCCACCGAAACTGCTGGGCGTGCCGGGCGGGGTGATGATGGTGGTGGGCGGCGCCGGGCTGGCGTGGCTCAAGACGAAGGCTGATCCTGCCTTGGGGGCGGCGCGGGTCTGGGGTGGCGAGATGGCGTTCATCCTGCTGCTGGTCGTGGTCGCGCTGACGGGGCTGGCGCTGTATGCCGCGACGGGAACTGCCGCCGTGCCTGCCCTGTTGGCGGTGCATCTGGCCAGCGTGATGACCCTGTTCCTGCTGATGCCGTTTTCCAAGATGGTGCACGGGTTTTTCCGGCTGACGGCGCTGGCGGCCGAAGCGGGCAAACCCGTGCCGCAGGGCGGCGGGGCGTAAACCGTCCAGTGCGGCCCCTAATGCGGAAAGGCCCCGCCCGCATCCAGCATCGCGTGGATCAGATCGTCACGCGGCGCTGGCGAAGTCGGATAGGCGCTGCGGCTATGCGTCAGGCCCAGCCCCAGCATTGCCTCGGCCAGTTTATAGGTCAGCGGGCCGGGGTTGATCACCGGCATCGGCAGCCGCGCGGCCAGATAGCTGTGCGCCTGATGCATGGTGGTTGACCCCAGCAGGATCACGTCTGCCCCGTCCTCGGTGATGCAGCGGCGCGCGACGGCCTCCAGCGCAGGAAAGATCTCGGATTCCTTGCCCGCCATCAGCGCCTGATTGTCGGGCGTGGCGTCGATCCAGCGGATCGAGGCGCAATGCTGCGTCACGCCCAGTTCGGTCAGCGTTTTGGTATACAGGTGTTTCCAATGCGGCCACATCGCCAGAATGGAAAACCGGTGGCCCAGCATCAGCGCCGTCAGCACCGAGGCGCGGCCCGGCCCGATGACCGGGATGGTCAACGCGGATCGCAGCGCGGCCACGCCGCTGTCGCTCATGGTATCGACGCAGACGGCATCAAACCCGCGCGCCTCTGCCGCCAATCCCGCCTCCAGCACCCCGATTTCCGCCACGGCCATGTCAGCGGCGCTGACGTAATTGCGCGGCGCGGCGCGGACCGATTCAAAGGTGAAACTGATGTCGGGGCCCAGCGTGACCGCGTCCATCTGCGCGCGCCGCTGATCGCGGTTGGCGTCCGACATCGGAAACGGCACGATCACCAGAACACGTTTCATGCGGGCAGGCCTTTTTCAGGGGTTGTTGACTGTTGACAGGATGCCTAGCCTGCAGGGCGGATGCAAGCCAAGGGTCAGAACGGGGAACAGCGTGATGGATTATCTGGGCCATGTAGCCGAATTTGCCGCGGATACCCGCAGCGCCGATATCCCGGATGCGGTGATCTCGCGCACGGCGCTGATCCTTGCGGATTGCATCGGGGCGATCGCGGGCGGTGCGGCGGAACCCGAAATGCAGGTGTTGCGCCATGGGGCGGGCGGCGCGGGCGCGCTGAAGATCGGCACTGCGTGGCGAACCGATCCGGGGCGGGCGGCTTTCCTGAACGGCACCGCCGGGACGGTGCTGGAAATGGACGAGGGCAACCAGTTCTGCAAGGGCCACCCCGGCATGCACACCGTGCCTGCTGCGCTGGCCTTTGTCGATGGGCTGGCGGTGTCGGGCCGCGATCTGCTGGCCGCCATCGCCATTGGATACGAGGTCGGCGCGCGGGTCGGCATCGCCACACGGCTGCGCCCGGCGATGCACCCGCATGGCACATGGGGCACCATCGCGGCGGCGGTTGCGGTGGCGCGGCTGGCCGGTCGGGATGCGGCGGGGATGCGGCAGGCGATGAATATCGCCGCCAGTTTCTGTCTGGCCACATCGCGCCGCACGATGCTGGAAGGCGGCACGGTGCGCAACGCCTATGCCGGGATCAGCGGGCAGTTGGGGTTGACCACGCATGACCTGTTGAACGCAGGGTTCGAGGGCGATCACGACGGCGTCGGCCAAGTGTTCGGCAAGGTGGTTTCCGACAGCTTTGACACCGCCGCGATGACCGACGGGCTGGGCGCACGGTGGGAGGTGTCGCGGAACTATTTCAAGATGCATTCCTGCTGCCGTTACAATCACGCCACGCTGGATGCGCTGGACATGATCGTGGCACGCGACGGCGCGCCTGATCTGACCCGCATCGCGCGGATTGAGGTCGATACCTATGCGCTGGCGGTCGAACTGGATGACCCCGCCCCGCGCAACGTGCTGGCGGCAAAGTTTTCCGTGCCATTCGCAGTGGCGACCGCGCTGGTGAACGGCACGACCGGCGTAGGCAGTTTCACCGCGCCGAACCTTGGCAATCCGGCGATCCGCGCGTTGGCCGCCAAGGTGGTGCTGCGCGAGGATGCGGCCATGTCGGCCGCCCTGCCACACAAACGCCCGGCGCGGGTCACGCTGGTGTTTGCCGATGGCCACTGCGCGCTGGCCGAAACCCAGACCAACCGGGGCGATTGGGCCGATCCGTATCCCGCCGTTGAAATCCGGGCGAAATACCTGTCACTGGCTACCCGAGTCTGGGAGGCGACGGCGGCGCAGGCGATCTGGGACGCAACGCTGGCGCTGGCCGATGCGCCGGCCGCCATGACCCTGCTGGACCGCATGGCCGCAGCGGGTCAGGCAGCGGGTCAAGACGTGCAGTAACGGTCTTCAAGCACGTCGTAGACGTGTTTCGTCACCAGCCGCTGGCGTTCCTCGAACCCGACCATCCGGTCGGCGACCGCGTCCAGACCGCCATCGCGGTGCAGCGCAGACAACACGTCGTGCATCGCGCGCATCGCGGCCTGCAACGGCGCGTTGGCATACAGCACCAGCGCAAAGCCCATGTCTGCCAGCCGCGCCTGCGGCAGCAACGGCGTCTTGCCGCCCACCACCATGTTGGCGATTTGCGGCACCGCCAGACGGGCCGGGATCATCGCCAGCTCAGTATCCGACCGGGGCGCCTCGACAAAGGTCATGTCAGCGCCGGCCGCGACAAATTCCGCCGCGCGGTCCAGCGCCGCAGTGAACCCATCCACCGCCGCCGCATCGGTACGCGCGATGATCATCAGGTTCGCGTCGGTCCGCGCATCGACAGCGGCGCGGATCTTTGCGGTCATTTCATCAACCGGGATCACCGCCTTGCCAGAAAAATGCCCGCATTTCTTTGGAAATACCTGATCTTCGATCTGCAACGCCGCAGCGCCCGCGCGTTCCAGCACCCGCACCGTGCGATAGGTGTTCACCGCATTGCCGAACCCGGTGTCGATATCCACCACCAGCGGCAGCGACGAGATTTCGGCAATCGCCGCGACCGTTCCGGCCAGTTCGGACATCGTCACCAGCCCGATATCCGGCACTCCCAGCAGCGTGTTGGCGATCCCTGCGCCGGTGACATAGCAGATGTCGAACCCGCAATCCTCGATGATGCGGGCGGTCAGCGCATTGGCGGCCCCCGGCGCCAGCAGGGCCGCGCGCCGCCCCATCGCCGCCCGCAGCGCGGTGCGGCGCAAGGCGACCGTTTCCTGGCGCAGTCCCAAATCCGTCATGTCCAACTCCTGTGGTGTTCCGGTCCGGGCGGGGTGCGATCCGCGCCGTGGTCCGCCGTTCGTGTGTCAGTTGGCCTGTGCGGCATCATGTGCGGCGGCCTCTTCGGTCGCCAGCACTTCGGCCACGGCGGAACTGCTGTTGCGGATATGTGCGCGCATCGCGGCTTCGGCCTTGTCGGGGTCGCGGGTGCGCATGGCCGCGAGGATCACGCGATGCTCGTCAAGCGCGTCCTGCGGGCGTCCGGGGCGCATCGACAACCGGTGGCGATACAGCCGGATCAGCGAATACAATTCGCCCTCCAGCATCGCCATCAGGCGCGGATTGCCGCTGGCCCGCGCGATGCGGCCGTGAAAATCCTTGTCGCCCGCACCCTGAAAATACCCCCGGCCGGCCACCAGCGTGCTGTCGGACGCGTGATCTTGCAGCATGGCATCCAGTTGGTCCAGATCGTCATCCGACATCCGCTGCGTCGCCAGTCGGCAGGCCATGCCCTCGAGGCTTTCGCGGATCACCAGCAGGTCGATCAGTTCGGCGGGCGACAGCCAGACCACGCGCGCGCCCTGATTGGTGACCCGTTCCACCAGCTTGCGGCCTTCCAACTGCCCGATCGCTTCGCGAAGGGGGCCGCGGCTGATGCCGAACCGGCGCGCCAACTCGGTTTCCGACAGGCGTTGACCGGGCTTCAGGTCGCCCTCCAGAATCGCGCGTTCCAACCGTTCCAGGGCCAGACTGACAAGGTTGGTGGCCACCAGCGGGCGGGCAAAATCATCGGTGGTCATGCCGTGCGTCCTTTACCGATTTCAGAGAAAACATGGGCTGCGATACGCGCGAGCGGGGCATGCCATATCCCGGTGGTCTGCGCCAGTCGCGCCAGGGTAGCATCCAGATACCGGATGCGGTGCGGCATCCCGAACAGCCACGGATGCAGACCCAGAACCAGCGACCGACCGCCCTCGGTCAGCAGCACGTCGGCGGCCTCGGTGACCAGATCGGGATAGCGCGGCGTGGGCACGCGGCGGTGCCACAGCAGTTGCACATCGTCCAGTTCGGCCTGCACCGGGATCGACATGATCGGCGGCGTGGTCGTCATCAGATAGGGCTGATCATCATTGGGCCAGTCAGACAGATACCGGAACCCGGCCTGCGCCAAAAGGGCTGGGGTGCGCGTGCTCTGGCCGTAATCCTGCCCGATCCAACCCGACGGGCGCTGCCCGGTTGCCGCAGTTATCACCGCGGCGGCGTGTTCGATCAGGTCGGCCTCGGCCGCGTCAGACATCGCGGACGAGACCATCCGCGTCGCATGATCGCCATGCCCCGCCACCTCCCAGCCACGCGCCAAGGCCGCGTCGATCACCTGCGGACAGCGCGCGATGGCGGCGGTGCCGGCGGCCAGCGTGGCGGTCAGGCCGTGGCGGTCCAGCACGTCCATCAGGCGAAAGATGCCGATGCGGTTGCCGTATTCTCGCCACGCATAGGTGCGCTGATCGGGCCGGAATGCGCCAAAGGTATCGCGAAACCGCGGGTCGGTGATCGCGCCGTCGGGCGGGTCGATTTCCCAATGGTCGAAATGCACTACCAGCCCCAGCGCCAGCCGCGCGCCATCCGGCCACGCCAGCGGCGGGCGTGTCGGCAGAGCCGAAAACGGATACAGCGCGTGATCCATGCCGGGGCCGCGCGGCGTCATGACTGCACCCCCGGTGCCTGCGGGCGCTGTGTCAGATACCAGTCGGCGATCTGCGCGCCGGTGGCGAACCAGACCCCGTCCTGCGCCCGCATATGGGCGAACACCCGTTCCAGCGCGCGGATGCGCTGCGGCTGGCCCATCAGGAACGGGTGCAGCGCAATGCAGACCACGCGGCCCTGATCCGCGCCTTCGCGCCACAGGGTGTCGAAGTGGTCGATGGCCATCTGCGCGAAATCATCGGCTTCGAAATGGTGCCGCCACACCATCGCGTCATTGATATCCATCTGATAGGGCACGGAAATCAGCCGCCCCTGCCGCACGGCGATGTCGCAGGGCTGGTCATCGTGATACCAGTCGCCGGAATAGGTAATGCCGGCTTCGGCCACCAGATCGCTGCTGGCCCATGTGAAGGTGGCGGCCGGCGCGAACCAGCCCTTCAGCGTCTGGCCGGTGTGGCGGCGATAGATGTCCAGCGCGGCGGCAATTTCATTACGTTCCTCGTCCTCGGACATGCCCAGATGATAGCGGGTATTGTACAACCCATGCGCCATCACATCCCAGCCGCGCTGCAGGCCGGCATCCAGAATTTCCGGGTAATGGTCCCACACCGCCATGTTCAGCGACAGTGTTGCGGGGATGGCATAGGCGTCCATCAGATCGGCCATACGCCACAGCCCGACCCGGTTGCCATAATCGCGCAACCCGTATCCCAGCACATCGGGATGCGGCATGCGGGGCCAGGGGTTGCGATGCGCCACATGGGCTGGCAAGTATTCGTAGTGCTCGACATTCGGCACCACCCACACGGCGACCCGCGCCCCATCGGGCCAGACCAGACGCGGGCGGTCGTGGATCGGGGAATAGGGGATACGGTCGCGGATCATGCACGCGCCCCCCACAAGACAAGGAGCAGGCGATGACCCAGGCGACAAATCAGCCAACAGATCAGGCAGACACCCGGCTTGCCAACGGCACGGTGCTGCTGCCCGGCGGGCTGGCGCAGGCCGATGTACTGGTGACGGGCGGGCGCATCGCGGCCATCACGGCCCCCGGCGCGGGCGGGGCGGCGGCGCAGGTGATCGACTGCACCGGCCTGACCGTCATGCCGGGCGCGATCGACGCGCATATCCATCTGGGCCACGGGTCCGACATCGCGCGCCCGCGGGTGCCGGGTGACGCCGCCAGCGAAACCGGTGCTGCGGCAATGGGTGGCGTGACCTGCGTGATTTCCTTTGTCATGAGCGCCAACCCGCACGGCCCCGCCTTTGACGATCTGATCGCGGTCACCACAGCGGGCGCGCGCATCGATTTCGGCTTTCATTTCGTGATCGCGACCGAGGCGCAACTGGCCGAATTGCCCGATCTGATCGCGCGCGGCGCCCCCAGTGCCAAGCTGTTCATGAACATTCGCGGCAACGAAGGGGCGCGGCTGGGTCTGCCCGGCACCGATGACGGGTTCATGTACCGCCTGCTGGAGGTGATCGCGGCCCATGGTGGCGTGCTGTGCCCGCATCCCGAAAACATCGAGATCGCCTGGGTGCTGCGTGACCGCATGCTGGCCGCCGACCCGGATGGCTCGGGAGGTCTGGCAACATGGAACGCCACCCGCCCGCCATTGGTCGAGGCCGAGGCGCTGCAACGCATCCTGATGCTGTCGCGCGCGACGGGGACGCGCGTGCATGCCGTGCACACCTCGTCCGGTGCGGCGCTGACCGAGGCGGTGCGGCAACGGCAGGCGGGCGCGGAGGTCAGCATCGAGACCTGCATCCACTATCTGACCCATGACATGACCAGCCCGGTCGGCGTACAGGCCAAGGTCAACCCGCCGCTGCGCAGTGCCGCCGACCGCGAGGCGCTGTGGCAGGGCATCCGCGACGGCCATGTCGATACCATCGCCACCGACCACATCCACCGCCCGTCCAGTTCCAAGGACGGTGGCATCTGGAAGGCGCAGCCGGGGTTTCCGGGTCTGGACACCTTCCTGCCCGCACTGCTTACCGAGGGCCATTTGCGGCGCGGTATCCCGCTGACCCGGCTGATCGACATGGTCAGCCGCGCGCCCGCCCGCGCCATGGGTCTGGCCGACAAGGGCGCGATCCGTCCCGGCGCGGATGCCGATCTGGCGGTGATCGACCTGAATGCGCGCTGGACGGTCGGCAAAGAGCATCTTGCGACCGATGCGGGCTGTTCGATCTATGAAGGCCACGAGATGCGGGTGCGGGTGGTGCATACCATGGCCGGGGGCCGGGTCGTGCTGCGTGACGGCGCATTGCAGCCCGATACCATTGGCACCGGGCGCTATGTGGCGCGCAAACTGGGGTAAGGCGCGGCTAGCCAAGGCGGCACCGCGCCGCATATAGCCGCGAAAACAGCCGGCTCCGTCCCGCGGTCAGGGTGGCGTCGCCGGAGACACCCTTGCCAATGCCGGTTTCGATTTCGACACTGAACCGCTGCGACAGCCAGCCGCGCAGGCGTGGGGCCGGGATCGGACGGAACGGGCCCTGATTGGGCACCGGCGCGCGGCTTTCGCGCGTCATCCAGACCCAGCCATAGGCGGACCACAGGTTGCGCGCACTGACCACCAGCACGCCGCCGGGTTTCAGCACGCGGGCGATCTGGGCCAGCATGGCCTGCGGATCGGGCAGATGTTCCAGGATCTGCGGCGCGATCACGGCATCAAGACTGTTGTCATCATGCGGCAGCCGCCCGGCGTCGATCCGGGCGAATTGGGTCAGGCCGGACGCCAGCCCTTCTTGCTGCAGCCGTTCGCGGACAAAGGACAGGTTGTTGTCGGACAGATCATCAACATGCAACGTCACCCCCGGCCCAAGGCGGCGGCGCAATTCGACGGTATAGGTGCCGCCCCATGGCAGCAGTTCGGCCACCTGCGCGCCAGCGGGCAGATCGGGCAACAGCGCCAGTTCCGCCTGCGTCGCCGCCCCCTGACGGCGCGAAACATAGACGCCGGGCAGCGGCGATTTCGCCCAGACCGAATAGCCTCTGAAATCCGCCAGTTGCGCCAGCGACCAGCGCGCCGGGTTCCATTCGGCCCAGGGATTGCTGTCGTTGCGGATGCGGAAATATGGATAGCTGGCGGCTGGTTTGGCGGGATAGACCGCATTGGCGGGGCGGTTGAACTGGCCAAAGGAACAGACCTCGCCCGACGGGCGGCGCGGCGCCTTCATCGTGGGGGCATCCGGCCGGGCGCGCCCGATGGCCAGCGCGCCGATCACGTCAAAGGTCTGTGGCAGCGCCAGCATCTTGCGCAGCCGCACCTGATCGCCGATGCCTGCGTTCCAGATCGACTGGAACCCCCGCAGATGCGCCGAAATCATCATGTGATAGGCCGCCGCCGCCACCGACTGCACGATCGAGAAATTCCCATGCGTCCAGCCCTTGTGGAAACACAGGTAGATCAGCGCGGAACAGTCCGAAAAATGCGCGTTGCCGCCAGAGATGTCATGCGCCAGCCGCTTGGCGTCACCGTCCGTCACCACGATGAAATGCCAGTTCTGCTGGTTGCACGATGACGGCGCTTCGGTGCCGTCGCGGATGATCTCGGCCAAGGTCACATCGTCGATGTCCGACCCGTCAAATGCGCGCGTGGAATGGCGCGTTGCCATCCGATCAAGCATCGCACGCCAATCCGGCGCCGCAACTGCGGGGCTTTCATTGCGCGACGCTTCGGCGCGTGCTCCTATGGCCATGGCTTCCCTCTTTGCCGGCCGCTTTGCCGGATCGCATCTTTGGCAGGCACCCGGACCCCGCAACGCATCATTACATTGACAAGCCATGGCAGGGAAGCGAAAGTGTCAACAGTTGACGAAGTTGCCAGTGGCGCCGACGCCCGACAGCTTCCGATGTCTCAAGAAGCCGGGCCGACACGGAATCGTGTGCCAGAATGAAAACGACACAATCAACGGGAGACCTTCAATGAAGATGAACATCAGCTACATGCTGGGCGCAGTGACCGCGCTTGGCGTGATGGGTGCGGCCACGACCGTCACCGCGCAGGAATTCAAGCTGCGCTATGCGCATTATCTGGCCGACACGCCGTTCCTGCAGGTCGAGCGCGACTTTGCTGCCGCAGTGGCCGAACGCACCGGCGGGCGCGTATCGATCGAGATCACCTATGCAGGCGGTCTGGGTGCTGGTCCGGAACTGCTGCAGCTGGCCGGACGTGGCGCGGTTGACATGGCGGCACTGGTGCCCGGCTACTTTGCCGACCAGCTGCTGTTCTGGCGCACGTTCCAGATCCCCTTCGTGTTCAAGTCGCCGAAACAGGCGCTGGAAATCTCGTTCTCCGCGGTCGAGGATCTGCCGGTCCTGTCGGAGGAACTGGCGACCTACGGCGTCAAATACATGTTCCACCAGCCACTTGGAGATTATTACTTCACCGGCAAAGATCCGAACTGCGACACCGTCGATGCGCTGAAGGGCAAGAAACTGCGCAGCTTCGGGGCCGACATTCCCAAGCTGATGACCGGCATCGGCGCCGTGCCCGTGACCGTTCCGGTCCCCGAGGTCTATGAAGCGCTGCAGCGCGACGCGATCGACTATTCGACGATCAACCGCGGCAACGTTCTGGCGAACAAGTTCTACGAAGTCGCCCCGAACAACTGCGGCCCGGTGTTCGCCATCGCCGGTCACATCATCGTCGTGGGGGAACGGACCTGGGCCCGCCTGCCCGCCGACATCCAGGCGATCATGATCGAAGAAGCGCGCAAGGCCGGCGAAGCCTACATGGCCGCCATCGACGCGGCTGAAAACGACGCGCAGACCAAGATCGAAGCGCTGGGCGGCACGTTCAAGCCGATCTCGCAGGCGGAACTGGACAAGTGGCGCGCGATGGCGCCGGATGTTCTGCAGGAATGGGTCGTTGGCATGGAAGCCAAGGGCAAAGGCGCCCAAGCGACCGAAGTCGCGGCCTATCTGCGCGCCAAGACGGCAGAATAATCCACAGCCAGACGTGATGACGGGCCGCACCAATTGCGGCCCGTCACTTTTGATCGCCTCGAAATGATCGCCTTGAACGCAGGAGCGCCATCGTGGAAACCTTGTCCCGGCTGACCGAGCGTGTGGCCCTTGTCTTGCTGCTGTTGGGCGGGATCGGCATGTTGATGTCGATGTTTCTTGGCGTTGCCGATATCGTCGGTACCCAGTTGCTGTCGCTGCCCGTCCCCGGCCCGCGCGAAATCACCGAAAGCACCATGGTTCTGATCGTGTTCGGGGCGCTGGCCTATACCCAGGTGCGGCGGGCGCATATCCGGGTCGAACTTTTGTATTACAGCCGCAGTCCCCGCACACAGGCCGCGATGGATGTGGTGACGGACCTTGCCGCCATCGCGTTTTATGGCCTGATGTTCTGGCAGGCGGTGCACGAAGTCCAGTTTTCCTACCGGATCGGCGAGGCCACCTTTGGTGCAGTCCGTTTTCCGCTGCTGCCCGCACGGATCTTTCTGGCCTTTGGTGTCGGGCTGATGATCATCCGGCTGCTGCTGGATCTGGTCGTCGACATCGGCCGCGTGAAAACCGGCGCACCACCCCCCGTGTCAGGACCGGAAACCACCGCGCCTGAACTGCGCAACTGAACGTCAGGAAACCGACCATGCTTGATCCCGCAATCGCCGGTGCCATCGTTGTTGTGCTGCTGGCACTCATGCTGACCGTGGGCGTCCACATCGGTGTGGCGCTTGGCCTTGGCGGGTTCATCGGCATGTATCTGGCGATCGGGCCGGATGCCGCATTGGCCCAGATGGCGACGATCCCGTTCGGCACGACCAATTCGTTCACGCTGGCGGTCATCCCGTTGTTCATCCTGATGGGGTCGCTTGCGACGCAGGCCGGGCTGACCACCGATCTGTATCGCGCGGCCTATGCGTGGTTGGGCGGGTTCCGGGGCGGGTTGGCGATGGCGACCACCATGGCCTCGGCGGCCTTTGGCGCGGCCAGCGGGTCCACGCTGGTGAATGCCGCGGTGTTCACAAAACTCGCCATGCCGGAAATGGTGCGTTTCGGGTACGACAAACGACTGAGCGCGGGTTGCATCGCGGCGTCCGGCACACTGGCGTCGCTGATCCCGCCGTCGATCCTGATGGTGGTGTACGCCATCATCACCGAACAGTCGGTCGCGCGCCTGCTGATTGCTGGGCTGATCCCCGGTCTGCTGTCCGCAGTGGTCTTTCTGGTTGGCATCTACGTGCTGGTGACGCTGCGCCCCGAACTTGCGCCGCGCCAGACGATCAAGATCCCGCTGCGCGAGAAGTTTGCCTCGCTGAAGGGCGTCTGGGGCATTACCTTTTTGTTCACGCTGGTGATCGGCGGCATCTATCTGGGGTTCTTTGTGCCGACCTATGCCGGTGCCGTCGGCGCCTTCGGGGCCTTCATGATCGTGTTCTTCAAGGGCGGGATCAACCGGCGCATGTTGACCAATACCTTCAAGGAGGCCGGTCTGACGACCTCGACCATCTTTATCATCGTGATCGGCGGCATCCTGTTTTCCCGGTTCCTGACCTATACCGGGCTGGTCACCGAAATCTCGAACTACATGCTGGCGCTGGAACTGCCGCGCTACTATTACCTGCTGGCCTTTGTGGTGCTGTTCCTGTTCCTGGGCATGTTCCTTGACGCCATCGCCATCATGGTGATGACCTTGCCGGTGATGTTCCCGATCCTTGTCGGGGCCGGCTATGATCCGATCTGGCTGGGCGTCATCGCGATCAAGCTGGCCGAGATTTCACTGATCACACCGCCTGTCGGGCTGAACGTCTATGTGGTGCGAAGCGCGTCCCCGGTGCCGATCACCCTGCACGAGGCGTTCGCCGGGGTGATGCCGTTCGTCCTGATGGACATGTGCACTCTGATCCTGCTGATCATGATCCCCGAGATCACGCTGTTCCTGCCCGACCTCATGATGTGAGGTCGGCGGCGACAGGTGGACCGTCAACCGGGTCACCTGTCACCGTGCCGTTTGCGTGTGTCGGGTCAACTGGTCAGGGCGCGGCGCAACCGGGCAATAGCGCCCGCGCTGTCCAGCATCAGGATCGCGGCCTCGGCCTCTGCGACCGCTTGCGCAGATAGCGCCTGCGCCGCATTCGCCCGAAACTTGGCCTGCACCTCGGATGCCGCGATGGGCCGGTCGGGTGCGCCGCGCACATTGCCCACCTCGGCCACCAGCGTCCGTCCGTCACGGGTCGTCACCTCCAGCCGCGCAGCAAAGCGGGCCGGAAAACCATGGTCCGCCATCGGCTGCCAGCCAATTTTGCGTGCAAGCGCGATGGCCTGCGGGTCCGGGTCCCGCACGAAATCGACCACGGTCAACGGGCCGTTCGCCAGTCGCGCCGCAAGACAATACCCCAGTGCCCATTTCGCATCATAGCCGCTGGCCGGGGCCTGCCGCCGTGCCCATGGTTCGCAGATCAGCGGCGCCTCGGGCGGGGGCACAAAGGCGGTCGCGCCGGCCAGATCGGCCGCCGTCAGGCCGTCTGCGATCAGGACTTCCAGCGCCTCGAGGAACGGATGGA
>JBBRCF010000036.1:0-28035 GCA_038205135.1 Rhodobacterales bacterium | reverse complement strand
CTGGGCGCGCGTTTTGTCGTCGGCCTGCCGGTCTGACCCCGCACTGTCCGACACGACGGTTCACGCCAGTTGCGTCGCGTATCTGGGGCGGGGCATCCTGATCCTTGGCGCGTCGGGTCAGGGCAAATCGGCGCTGGCGTTGCAACTGATGGCACTGGGTGCGCGGCTGGTGGCAGATGACCGCTGCTGTCTGCGTAGCGACGGGGCGCTGCTGACCGCCCGGGCCCCCGATGCCATCCGCGGCCGGATCGAAGCGCGGTTTGTCGGTATCCTGCCCGCCGACGCAGTTTTGCAAACCGACGTCGCGCTGATCGTCGATCTGGACCACACGGAAACCGCCCGCTTGCCCCCGGCACGCAGCCGGGCCATTCTGGGATGTGTGCTGCCCCTGCTTCACAATGTCGCGCTGCCGTATTTCCCTGCCGCAGTTCTACAATATGTGCTTGGTCTGGCCCCAGATCCGGCCCACCCTCCTATCCCCAACGAAAACGGCTGACCCAGACCCGCCATGCAGACACCATCCCCGGCCACAACGCGCATTGTGCTTGTCACCGGCCCATCCGGGGCGGGGCGGTCAACCGCACTGAACGTGCTGGAGGATCTGGGGTTCGAAGCCATCGACAACCTGCCCCTGTCGCTGTTGCCGCGGCTGCTGGACGGGCCGCCGCTGACCCGGCCGCTCGCCTTGGCGATCGACCCCCGCAACCGCGATTTTTCCGCCAATGCGCTGATCGACACGGTGGATCGGCTGGGTGACCGCAACGGCGCCGAGGTTGATCTGCTGTATGTCGATTGCGGGCGCGAGGTGCTGCTGCGGCGCTATTCTGAAACCCGCCGCCGCCATCCGCTGTCGCCCGCCGAAAGCCCCGACGTGGGCATCGCGCTGGAAACCGATCTGCTGATCCCGATCCGGGCGCGCGCTGATATCCTGATCGATACCTCGGACCTCAGCCCGCATGACCTTCGCGCCGAATTGGAACGGCTGTTTGCGCCGAACGGGCTGCGCCATCTGGCCATCACGCTGAATTCGTTTTCGTACAAACGCGGCCTGCCACGGGGGATGGACATGGTCATGGACGTGCGTTTCCTGCGCAACCCGTATTGGGACTCCAGCCTGCGCGCGCTGAACGGCCGCGACCCCCGCGTGGCCGATCATGTCATGGCCGATCCGCTGGCGGCCGCGTTCATGGCCAGGACGCAGGACCTGATCCTGCTGCTGCTGCCCGCCTACCGCGCCGAGGGCAAGGCGCATCTGGGGCTGGGTTTCGGCTGTTCCGGCGGGCAACACCGGTCGGTCGCCGTGACGGAAGCCATGGCAAAGGCCCTTGCGAATGCGGGCTGGCAAGTGTCAATAAGACACCGGGAACTGGAACGGGCGCTGACACCGCCCCACGCCGGATAAGAGGGGCTGTCAGGCGTGCTGGGTATCGTGATTGTTGCACATGGGGGTTTGGCCCGGGAATACCTGGCCACCCTGGAGCATGTGATGGGCCCGCAAACCGGCATCCGCGCCATCGGCATCGACCCCGAAGACGACCGGGACATGAAATCAGCCGAGATCTGCGCCGCCGCCGATGCCGTCGATCAGGGCCATGGCGTTGTCGTCGTGACCGACCTGCACGGCGGATCGCCCTGCAATCTGGCCCGTCAGGCCGTTATCCCCGCCGGGCGCAGCATCCTGTTCGGCGCAAACATGCCACTTCTGATCAAACTGGCAAAAAGCCGCCACCTGCCCGTCGGCGAGGCATTGCGCGCCGCCAAGGAAGCTGGACGCAAATACATCGACAGCCAATCCCCCAATGAGTAACTCGCAAAAGCCTCTGAATGCCCCCGGAAAGCCCGCAATGACCCATGCCGTGACGCGCCAATTGAAAATCGTGAATGAAAAGGGCCTGCACGCCCGCGCTTCAGCCAAATTCGTCGAAGTGGTCGAAGGGTTTGATGCCCGGGCCGAAGTGTGTCGCGACGGTCTCTGCGCGGGTGGTGACAGCATCATGGGGCTTTTGATGTTGGCAGCGTCCAAGGGAACCACTATTGAGGTTCAGACATCGGGTCCTGATGCGATGGCACTGGCCGATGCATTGCAGGCCCTGGTCGCCGACCGGTTCGGCGAAGGCATGTAACAGGGCAATGGCCCGGGCGGCGGCGACGCTGTCGGAACAACGGTGGCACAGACGTGGTTGACAGCGCGCAAAGGCGAGTACGGATGACCCGGGCAAAATCTGCCACGGTGCCACGGAAATACGATCGCCGCAGCCTGTCCTACGCCAGTACTTTTGACAACGCCTGGCAATCGACGGTCATCCGGTCGATGGAATGGGTTACGGGCAAGGTCACCATCATCCGCCTGATCCGCGAATTTGAACGCCGCGGCGCGCCGCAGGGCATCGAATTCTGGCGGGCGGCGCTGGATGTCATGGGCATTCCGCTGGCCACGCCCCAGCCAATGATTGAACGGATCCCGGCCACCGGCCCTGTCGTGGTGGTCGCCAACCATCCGCACGGCATGGTGGACGGCATGATCCTGGCCGATCTGATCGCCCGGCGGCGCGAGGATTTCCGCATCCTGACCCGGTCGGTGTTGACCGGTATCGATGAAATCGCGGCCAGCTATCTGATCCCCGTGCCGTTTCCGCACGACCCAGAGGCGCAAGTCAAAAGCGTCGAAATGCGCGCCGAGGCGATGGGCCATCTGAAACAGGGCGGGCTGGTCAGCGTGTTTCCGTCAGGCGTGGTTGCGTCATCCAAGACATGGTTCGGCCCCGCGATCGAAGCGGAGTGGAATGTGTTCACGGCCCAGATGATCCGCCGGTCCGGCGCACAGGTGGTGCCGATCTTCTTTCCCGGCGCGAATTCGCGGCTGTATCAGATCGCCAACCGGGTGTCGGCCACCATGCGGCAGGGTATGCTGCTGCATGAAATCGTGCATTCCCTGAACAAGCCGATGCTGCCCATCGTGGGCCACCCGCTGGACGCGGCGCAGATGGAACGCCTCGGGTCTGATCCGCGCGGGTTCATGGCCTGGCTGCGCGACCATACGCTGTCGTTGCGGGACTGACCGCCTCAGCGCGTCGGCACCGGTTCTGACCCGCGATAATCATAGAACCCGCGTTTCGTCTTGCGGCCCAGCCAGCCTGCCTCGACGTATTTCGTCAACAGCGGGCAAGGACGGTATTTCGTGTCCGCAAGCCCGTCATGCAGCACGTTCATGATCGCCAGACAGGTATCCAGCCCGATGAAATCCGCCAGTTCCAGCGGCCCCATTGGATGGTTGGCCCCCAGTTTCAGCGCCCGGTCGATGGAACGCACGTTCCCGACCCCCTCGTACAGCGCATAGACCGCCTCGTTGATCATCGGGATCAACACGCGGTTGACGATAAAGGCGGGGTAATCCTCGGCGCTGGAAACGGTCTTGCCGATCCGGTCCACCACAGCATGGCAGGCCTTGTAGGTGGCCTCGTCGGTGGCGATGCCGCGGATCAGTTCCACCAGTTGCATCACAGGGACCGGGTTCATGAAATGAAACCCCATGAACCGTTCGGGCCGGTCGGTGCGTGCGCCCAGCCGGGTGATCGAAATCGATGACGTATTAGACGTCAGGATGGTGTCGGCGCCCAGATGCGGCGCAATCGTTTCAAATATGCGGTTTTTTACCTCTTCGCGTTCGGTCGCGGCCTCGATGATCAGGTCCAAAGGGCCCAGATCGGTCAGCGTCAATGTGGTGCGGATCCGCGCCAGCGTCGAGTCGCGCAGGTCCTGGGTTACCTTTCCCCGGCTGACCTGCCGGTCCAGGTTGCGCGTGATGGTGTCGATGGCGCGGTCCAGCGCATCCTGACTGATATCGGTCATCAGCACGTCATAGCCGGCCAGCGCCATCACATGCGCAATGCCGTTGCCCATCTGCCCCGCCCCCACCACGCCGATCGTCTGGATGTCCATGCCCGCCTCCCGCTTTGTCCTGCCCGACAATAGGCGCGCGCGGCCACAGGCTGCAAGACGCCGCAGGCCGGACAGCGGTCGGATCGTTCGAATTGGCGCATTAGGATTTCGGCAAGACCTTTGCGGCAGTTTGGTGGCGGGTGTGAGACAAGGGTGAGTGACATGAACCAAGACGTTCCGGGCGCCGGAGCGCTCGATTACCATATCTGCCACTATGGCGCGTCGCGTCTGGTGTTCCGGGGGCCGTTGCGACGGCCCGACGGGCCATTTGCCGTGTGTCTGGGGGGGTCGCAGACGTTCGGCAAATTCGTGCAGCACCCGTGGCCGGACCGGTTGGAACATCTGACCGGGCTGCCGACGGTCAATCTGGGCTGCGCGAACGCCGGGCTGGACGCCTTTCTGGGCGATCCCACCGTGCTGGCCATGGTCGCCGATGCCGCCGTGACGGTCATACAGTTGACGGGGGCGCAAAAGGTATCGAACCGCTATTACGCCGTGCATCCGCGCCGCAATGATCGGTTTCTGGGGCCGACGCCGTTGATGCGGCATGTGTTTTTCGACGTCGATTTTACCGAGTTCCATTTTACCCGGCATCTGGTCACCGCTTTGGCAGACCGTGCGCCGGACCGGTTCCCGGCGCTGCTGACGGAATTGCGCACGGTCTGGCTGACCCGGATGCGCCGTCTGCTGAAACAGGCGGGCGGGCGGCGGATTGTGTTGTGGATGGCCGACCACGCGCCGGACGCTGCGGCGGGCGACACCGACCCCTGGGGCATCGACGCCGATCTGTTGCAGGCCCTGCAGCCCGATTGCGACGAGATCGTGCAGGCTGTGACCAGCCCGCGGGCCCGGGCACTGGGCACCGACGGCATGATCTTTGCCGGGCTTCAGGCCGCGGTGGCACAGGGGTTGCCGGGCCCCGCCGCGCATGATGAAACCGCAACTGCGGTCGCGGACGCGCTGCGCCGCGTGCTGACATGATGAAAACGCCCGCCGCCGGTCACCGGCGGCGGGCGCATTCCGCAAAGCAGTTTTTCGACCTGGCGTGCGTTTACAGCTTGCCGGTCAGTTCCGGCACGGCAGTGAACAGGTCTGCCACCAGACCGAAGTCGGCCACCTGAAAGATCGGCGCCTCTTCGTCCTTGTTGATCGCGACGATGATCTTGCTGTCCTTCATGCCCGCCAGATGCTGGATCGCGCCGGAAATCCCGACCGCGACATACAGCTGCGGTGCCACCACCTTGCCGGTCTGGCCAACCTGCCAGTCGTTCGGTGCATAGCCCGAATCGACCGCCGCGCGCGATGCGCCAACCGCCGCGTTCAGCTTGTCGGCCAGACCTTCGATCATCGCGAACTGTTCCTTGGACCCCACGCCGCGCCCGCCCGACACCACGATGCCGGCGGATGTCAGTTCTGGCCGGTCCGACGATGCCGTCTTGTCTTCGACCCATGACGACAGGCCGGGGTTCGCCGCCGCGGCGACCGCCTCGACCACAGCCGACCCGCCCATCGCGGCCAGGTCAAACGACGCGGTCCGCACCGTCATCACCTTGATCTTGTCGGTGGATTTCACCGTCTGGATAGCGTTTCCGGCATAGATCGGGCGTTCGAACGTGTCGGCATCGATGATGCCCGTCACATCCGACACAATCATCACGTCCAGCAGGGCAGCCACGCGCGGCAGGATGTTCTTGGCATCTGACGTGCCCGGCGCGACGATATGGGAATACCCGCCCGACAGACCCACGATCAGATCGGCCACGGGTTCCGCCAGGCGTTTGCCGTAACGGGCATCCTCGGCCACCAGCACCTTGGCGACGCCCGCGATTTTCGCGGCCTCGTTCCCTGCCCCCTGCGCGGATGCCCCCACACACAGCACATGCACCTCGCCCAGCGCGCGGGCGGCCGTCACCGCCTTTGCGGTCGCATCCAGCGCCAGAGCGCCATCGGTCACTTCACCCAGCAGTAGAACAGCCATCAGATCGCCCCCACTTCCTTCAGTTTCGCCACCAGCTCGTCGACCGAGCCTACCTTGATCCCGGCCGCGCGCGTCGCGGGTTCGGTTGTCTTGACCACAGTCAGCCGCGGCGTGACATCGACGCCGTAATCGGTGGCGGTCTTATCCTCCAGCGGCTTTTTCTTGGCCTTCATGATGTTGGGCAAGGACGCATAACGCGGCTCGTTCAACCGCAGGTCAGCAGTGATCACGGCCGGCAGGCCCACCTTGATCGTCTGCAACCCGCCATCAACCTCGCGCGTCACGGTGGCAGCACCATCCGCAATCACCAGTTCGGACGCAAACGCCGCCTGACCCCAGCCCAGCAGCGCCGCCAGCATTTGGCCCGTCGCGTTCATGTCATTGTCGATCGCCTGCTTGCCGGTGATCACCAGCCCGACCTCTTCGGCCTTGGCCACGGCCGCCAGAATCTTGGCCACTGCGAGCGGCTCGATATCCTGATGCACGTCATCCGACGCCTGCACGAGGATCGCCCGGTCCGCGCCCATGGCCAGCGCGGTGCGCAGGGTTTCCTGCGCCTGCTTCACGCCGATGGACACCACGATGATCTCGGTGACGATGCCCTTTTCCCGCAGGCGGATCGCCTCTTCGACGGCGATTTCGTCGAACGGGTTCATCGACATCTTCACATTGGCAAGATCGACACCCGATCCGTCCGCCTTGACGCGAACCTTCACGTTGTAGTCGATCACGCGCTTCACAGGCACGAGCACCTTCATTTGCGGGATCTCCTCTTTCAAAATTGCGGGACGGCGCGGCAAGCGTCGCATGATCCTCGTTGTGATATAATCTGTCGCGCGCGCGGGACAGGTCAAAATCGCCGCTTGACCCTGCATAGACGCCGCGTTTTCCGGTCGGATCGCGGCGCGGCGCGGCCCCTTGCCGCAGCCGAGCGATATGTGTCAATGTCAATTAACCCCTGAGGAGGAGCCCGCTATGACCAAACCTTGCATCATCTGCGTGGCGATCACCGGATCGTTGCCGCGCAAGGCCGACAACCCGGCGGTGCCGATCAGCGTCAGCGAACAGGTCGAATCGACCCATGCCGCGTTCGAGGCCGGCGCGCGAATCGTCCATGCCCATGTCCGCAACGATGACGAAACACCCAGTTCCGACCCCGCGAAATTCGCCCGCCTGAAAGAGGGACTGGACCGGCATTGCCCCGGCATGATCATCCAGTTTTCCACTGGCGGCCGGTCCGGCGCGGGGCAGGCGCGCGGCGGGATGTTGCCATTGCGCCCCGACATGGCATCGCTGTCGGTGGGGTCGAACAACTTTCCCACCCGCGTCTACGAAAACCCGCCGGATCTGGTGGATTGGCTGGCGTCCGAGATGAAAACCCATGGCGTGAAACCGGAAATCGAGGCGTTCGACCTGTCGCATATCCATCAGGCGGCGCGGATGAACGCCGATAGTCGCATCCCGGGCAGCATCTACATCCAGTTTGTGATGGGAGTGAAGAACGCGATGCCCGTAGACCGTCCGACGTTCGATTTCTACATCGACACCGTCAAACGCCTGATGCCGGGGGCGGAATGGTGCGGCGCGGGCATCGGTCCGGGGCAAATCGTGATGAACGAATGGTGCGTGGCGGCGGGCGGCCATGCCCGCACCGGACTGGAAGACAACGTGCGGATCGACAAATCCACCCTTGCGCCGTCGAATGCGGCGCTGGTGCAGCGCGTGGTGGACCTGTGCGCCAAACATGAACGCCCCATCGCCACCGTGGCACAGGCGCGCGCCATGCTGGGTCTGCGCCCGGCTTGATCTGGCAACGGCGCGCGCAGCGCGCCCCCCGCTCCCGCAGGGGGGCAAAGGCTTTGCCTTGGCCCGTGCTATCGAATGAGGATCGCCCTGAAATCGTTGACATTCGTTCCCGTCGGCCCGGTCACGAACAGATCATCCACAGCCGCAAACGCGCCCCAGGCGTCCTGCGCCAGTTGCGCCGCGCCCGGGTCCACCCCCGCCGCGCGCATCCGCGCAGCAGACGTGCCATCCGCAAAGGCCCCGGCGTTCTCCTCGGTGCCGTCGATGCCATCGGTATCCGCCGCCAGCGCCGCAATCCCCGGCAGGCCATCCAACGCGCGGGCAAAGGCTAGCAGGAACGCCGTGTTCCGCCCGCCACGCCCGCCCGGCCCACGCAGCGTCACCGTGGTTTCGCCGCCAGACAGGATCACCACCGGCCGCGTAAACGGCCGGTCACGCCGCACCACCTCGCGTGCCAGCGCGGCATGCACCAGCCCGACATCCCGCGCCTCGCCCTCGATCGCGTCGGACAGGATCGCGGGCGTCACCCCAGCGGCGCGCGCGACTTCTGCGGCCGCCTCCAGCGATCGCGCGGCGGACGCGATCACCCGCACCGTATTGCCCACAAAACGCGGATCGTCGGGCGCGGGGGCCTCGGGGGCACTGACAAGCCATTCCGCCACGCGCGGGGGCAGAACAACGCCATGATCCCGCGACAACCGCAGCGCGTCCGTGCGGCGCAAACCGTCCGGCACGGTGGGTCCGCTCGCCACCTGCGCGGGATCGTCACCGGGCACGTCGGACACCACAAGCGTCACCACTTGCGCAGGATAAGCCGCCAGCGCCAGCCGTCCCCCCTTGATCCGGCTGACCTGCTTGCGTAGCGCGTTCATCACCCTGATGGGCGCCCCAGATGCCAACAGCGCCCGGTTCAGCGCCACCTCGTCATCCAACGTCAACCCCTCCGCCGGTGCGGGCAACAGCGCCGACCCGCCGCCACAGATCAACGCCACTACCAGATCGTCAGGTCCCAGCCCCGCGACCGCCGAAAACAGCGCGTCAGACGCCAGCAGCCCCGCCGCATCGGGCACCGGATGCGCCGCCTCCATGACCTGGACGAACCGCGTGGCGCAGCCAAACCCGAAACGCGTGACAACGACGCCCTCGCAGGGGCCCCACAGCGTCTCGAATGCGGCGGCCATCTGCGCCGCGCCCTTGCCCGCCCCGATCACCACCGTCCGCCCCCCATTACCTTTTGTGGGCCGCGCCGGCAGATGCGGGGCCAGCGCCGCCAGCGGGTCCGCCGCGCGCACGGCCGCCTGAAACATCGCCGTCAGCAGCGCGCGGTCACCAGTCATGTCATTCCCCCACCCAGCCCTTTTCAACGGGCGCATTCCGTCTGTATGATGCCGGGATCGACACCTCGCAACCCGCCCCCGCACTCCGGAGACACGCCATGATGGACGGCAAGTTCGACAACGACATTCAGGCCGTGGTGGACGCCGACCGCGCCCATGTCTGGCACCACCTGTCCCAGCACAAACCCTATGAAACCTCCGACCCGCGCATCATCGTCGAGGGGCGCGGCATGCGGGTCTGGGATCAGAAAGGCAAGGAACATATCGACGCTGTGTCCGGCGGGGTCTGGACCGTAAACGTGGGCTATGGCCGCGAAAGCATCGCCGATGCGGTGCGCGATGCGCTGGTCAAGATGTGCTATTTCGCGGGGGCCTCTGGTACCGTGCCCGGTGCGATCTTCGCTGACCGCCTGCTTGCCAAGATGCCGGGCCTGTCGCGGGTGTATTACTGCAACTCGGGTTCCGAGGCGAACGAGAAAGCCTTCAAGATGATCCGCCAGATCGCGCACAAGCGCTACGGCGGCAAGAAACACAAGATACTGTACCGTGACCGCGATTACCACGGCACCACCATCGGCGCGCTGTCGGCGGGCGGTCAGGACGAGCGTAACGCGCAATACGGACCCTTCGCGCCCGGCTTCATCCGGGTGCCGCATTGTCTGGAATACCGTGCCGCCGAACAGGGAGCACCTGTCGCAAACTACGGTGAATGGGCCGCCGACCAGATCGAACAGGTGATCCTGCGCGAAGGCCCCGACACTGTGGGCGGCCTCTGCCTTGAACCCGTCACGGCTGGTGGCGGTGTGATCGTGCCGCCTGACGGCTATTGGCCGCGCGTGCAAGAGATCTGCCGGAAATACGACGTCCTGCTGCATATCGACGAGGTCGTCTGCGGCTTGGGCCGCACCGGAACCTGGTTCGGCTACCAGCATTACGGCGTACAGCCCGATATGGTCAGCATGGCCAAGGGTTTGGCGTCCGGCTATGCCGCCATCGCCTGCCTGGCAACGACCGAATCCGTGTTCGACATGTTCAAGGACGACGCGAGCGATCCGATGAACCATTTCCGCGATATCTCGACCTTCGGCGGTTGCACCGCAGGCCCGGCGGCAGCCATCGAGAACATGCGCATCATCGAAGACGAGGACCTGCTGGGCAACACCATCCGCATCGGCGCCTACATGCTGGATCAGCTGCACGCCATGGGCGACCGCCATGCGGTGATCGGACAGGCCCGCGGCAAAGGGCTGTTCCTCGGCGCAGAACTGGTCAAGGACCGCGACACCCGCGAACCGATGGACGAAGCCCGCGTGCAGGCCGTGGTCAAGGATTGCATGGCCCAAGGCGTGATCATCGGCGCAACCAACCGGTCGCTGCCGGGCAAAAACAACACGCTGTGCTTCAGCCCCGCCCTGATCGCGACCAAGGACGACATCGACGAAATCCTGACAGCGGTCGATGGTGCCCTGACACGGGTTTTCGGCTGATCGCAACCGCAGAGGGGGGCGCTGCCCCCCGCCCTGAGGGCACCCCCCGGGTATTTTCAAACCGAAGAAGCCCGGGCGTGGCGCCCTAGCTTCTCTGGTTTTTAAATACCCCCGCCGGAGGCATATCAAGGCGGATCCTCTGGCGGCAACGAGACATGAAGTGCGGCGAAGCCGCTCCGCTGGATTGATCGGGAGAGCAACATGGCACTGGACATCGCGACGTTCGATCTGAATCGGATCGGAGCGGCGTTCATCGAGGATCCGCATCCTACCTTACATGCCTTGCGGGCGCAGGCGCCGGTACACAGCAATGCCGACGGGTCGGTCTATCTGACACGCTACGCTGATGTCGTGCGGGTCTATGCCAGTCGTGACATGCTGTCGGACAAGACCGAGGAATTCGGCCGCAAGTTCGGGCAATGTCCGTTGCAGCGCCATCATACCACCAGCCTGATCTTCAACGATCCGCCCTACCATACCGTGGTGCGCAAGCTGATTTCCGGGGCGTTCACGCCACGCCGGCTGACGGAATTCGAGCCGCTGATCGCGGGTATCGTGGACCGGCTGCTAGACCGGGTGGCCGATCTGGGCGATCTGGATCTGATCGAGGATTTTGCCAAGGTGCTGCCCACGGAAATCATCTCGCTGATGCTGGGGATTCCTCCGGAATACCGCGCGCGGCTGCGCGACTATTCCATTGCCATTCTTGGCGCGCTGGACCCGGTGGTGCCGCCCGACCGCATGGCCGCGGGCAACGCGGCGGTCGAGGAATTCAGCGCGGTCCTGTCCGACCTGATCAATCACCGTCGCGCCCATCCCGAAGGTGCCGGTCCGGGCGAGGTGCTGGACGGGCTGATCCACGGCGAACACGACGGGCGGCGGCTGACGCAGGAAGAACTGATCCAGAATTGCATTTTTCTGTTGAACGCCGGGCATGAAACCACCACCTCTCTGGTTGGCAACACGCTGGGGCTGCTATTGGATCATCCCGATCAACACCGGCTGTTGCAGGGTGATCCCGGCCTGATCGCCGGCACGGTCGAGGAATCCCTGCGCCATGACAGTCCGTTGCAGATCGGCAATCGGCTGGCCGGCGAGGCGATTGATCTGGGCGGTTCAGTGCTGCCCAAGGGCACTTACATTCACACGTCCATCGCCGCCGCGAATCGCGATCCGGCGCAGTTTCCCGACCCGGACCGGTTCGATATCCGCCGCAGCCCCAACCGGCATATCGCCTTCATCACCGGCATTCATGTCTGTCTGGGGGCGAGCCTGGCGCGGGTCGAGGGGCGCATCGCCATCGGGCGGTTCATCCAGCGGTTTCCGGCACTGCAGCCGACTGGCGCGCGGGTGCGGCTGCCGCTGGCGCGGTTCCGTGGCTACACCGCGTTTCCGGTCAGCGTGCGCTGAACCGGCGTCTCAATCGGGTTCGCCGTCGACCTTGCCACGCAGCGCCTTGACGGTGCCGCGGGTTTCCTTGGCTTTCAGGCGGCGCTTCTGGCTGCCGAGCGTGGGTTTTGTCGCGATGCGCCGTTTTGGCACCACCAAGGCGGCAGCGATCAGTTCGCGCAGCCGGTCCCGCGCAATTTCGCGATTGCGGGCCTGACTGCGGGTGTCTTCGACCTGCAGGACGATGGCGCCTTCGTTGGTCCAGCGCCGTCCGGCCAGCCGTTTCAGCCGCACCTTTTGCGGGCCGGACAGGTTCGGCGACCGGTCCGCCTCGAATCGCAGTTCCACCGCGGTGGACACCTTGTTGACGTTCTGCCCGCCCGGGCCGCTTGACCGGATGAATGTTTCGGTCAATTCCCAATCGGCGATCACCACGCCGGGCGCGACCTCTAACATGGCGTTTTCCCCTGCAAAACGGCCTGGAAACTGAAAGACCGCCCCACCTGCGCGGGACGGCCCAAGAGATAGGAGGTGGCCGGTAAGGGCATCACCAATCCGGGGTTTGCGTAACCGAGGGCTGCCTCAGTCCTGCGCCTCCCAGACTTTCCCGGCACATTTCTCCGAAATCTCGATAGACACTGGAGCACCTCCTTTCTGGTTGGGTTCGAATACCAGAATCGTGCCACAGGCTGTGGAAAAGTCAAACCGAAATCATGTGGTGGTATGTGAAGATTTCCCCACAATGACGCGGAAGGCCACAAGGGCTAGCGCAGCGAGCCCCAATTTCACCAACCAGTCGGCGATGGCGAGCGATATCCACAGCGGTGCAGCGGGTCCAGCACCAAGAATCGGCAGGATTTCATTGGCCCAGGCCACGTCATTACCGGGATCGATCCAGGTGAACGTCGCCGCGAAGGCAATGCTGAAAAACAGGGCAGTATCCAGCACCGAGGCGATGACAGTGGATATCAGCGGCGCGCGCCACCATGCGCCCGCGCGCAGCCGGTGGAACACCGCCACATCTGTCAGTTGCGCGACCATGAACGCCAGCCCGGACGCCAGCGCGACCCGCAACGTGACCAGCGGGCCGAATTCGCCCATGATCTGCGTGCCGATGGCGGAACAGGCCAGCCCGGTGGCGAACCCGGCCAGAACGACATGGCGCGCGGCACGGGGGCCGTGAAACCGGTTGGTCAGGTCGGTGATCAGAAACGCCAGCGGATAGGTGAATGCGCCCCAAGTCAGCCATTGGCCGAACAGGATCTGCACCAGGAT
Source organism: Rhodobacterales bacterium (assembly GCA_038205135.1). GTDB lineage: Bacteria > Pseudomonadota > Alphaproteobacteria > Rhodobacterales > Rhodobacteraceae > UBA9554. The sequence goes on along the minus strand of JBBRCF010000036.1, from coordinate 14,824 downwards.
GTTGGAGGCCACCACGGTGGCCGCCATGGCCATAATGGCCGGCAGTAGGGAAGGTTTCATCGGATGCCCGTTTTTACATGGTTGCGGCGACACGGTCCCGCCGCGAACAGGGCGGAACGGTGGCGGCTTAGGCCCCATTCGCAAGCTTGGCAAGCCTTGTTAGGGCCGCCACAACGCCGGGTCATCCCAGGCGGGCGGCACCTGCATCGTTCCCGTCAGCGCCGGCGCATCGATCAGGCGCAGCATCTGCCACGCCTCTGCCCATTCAGGCGGCAGGGTATACGGCGGGGCCAGCGCACGGTCGGGCTGAAACCCGAGGCGCCCGTAAAATGCCGGATCGCCCAGCACCTGCATCTGCACGGCACCGCGTGCGGCCATCCGGGCGCAGCCTGCAAGGATGATCCTGCGACCCAACCCCTGCCGTTGGTGGCCCGGCGCGACCGCGACCGGCCCCAGCAGCAGCACCCCTGCGGGTTTGCACGGTGTCATGGCCAGATGCGCCAGCAGCGTTTCACCGGACACGGCAACCAGAGACACCACCCCGGGCGTGGCGAACAGGCGGTACAGCAAGGGACGCAGGTCCTCGTCCGGAAAGGCCAGGGTGTACAGCGCCAGCAGGGCCGGCAGACCATCCGCCGTCGCTTTACGCAGGATCATTGTTCACTCCGGCAGCAGATAATCCACCAGTTCGGTGCGCTGCAGGAAATGGAAATTGTCGTCCGACACCATGGTGGCGCGCAAACGGCCCTCGCCGTCCCGCCAGATCGCCACCGATTCCAGATTGTCATGCGTACCGGTGCGGGTGGTGAACAGCGCTTCGCCGGTTTCGACGCCCGTCGGCTGCACCGGAAAACGCCGCAGGCGGTTGGCAAAACCGAAGCCGTTGAATTCGCGTTCCAGCACGTACAGCCGCCCATCGGGGCCATAATCCGCCCCGACCGGCAGGAAACCGCCCTGTCGCGCGAACTGGAACGCCTGCCGCCAGAACCCATCCTCCAACCGCCAGACCGGAAACGGCTGCGTCAACGCGCCGGACCGTTCCGGCAACGTCACCAACCGACCCTGCGGATCGACAGCCAGCGCTTCCAGCCCGGAGTTGCTTTGCAAGGGCCCCATCACCCTGACGTCACCCGCGAACCGTCCGGGCGCATCGGGCCCGGCATGGACCATGACCCGGGCGTTGCCTTCGAACGACAAGGCAATAGCGCCGCCGGGCAGGATCGCCAGACCTTCGGCATCGATATTGGGCGCGGTCAGTTGGCGCCCTGAACTGTCCTGCACCGGCCTGACAACCAGATCGACGACCCCGTCGATCACCCCCGACGCGTCGCGCGTGACCTGTCCGGTGACCAGCGTGCCGCGATCCGTGACCGCAACGAAGCCCGCGCCGTCTTCCTGCAGATCAAGCCCCGACAGCCCGCCGAACCAGTCGCCCGGTTCCGACCAGCGATAGCTGCCCAGATGAACCGCCTGCCCGGGTTCGCCCGCCTGCCCCCACAGCGCGACCCCTGCGACCGCCGCCGCGATCAGCGCGCCCGCAATACGTCGGTGCATTGTTTGGGCAGGTCGGCGAGGGTCAGTTCGCGTTTCGGTTTCGGTTCGACACGGGGCGCGTTCGGGTCGCGTTTTGGGGGGCTCAGGATGTTGTTCACCCATTCCTGCGCATCGGCGCAGCCATCGCCCGCAGGGATCGGATCCTGATCCTGACAGCTGCGCGCGCCCCGCGGGCAGGTCAGCCGGACGTGGAAATGATAATGATGCCCGTACCACGGCCGCACCTTGCGCAGCCAGGCGCGGTCGCCCGCCAGTTCATCCTTGCACATCTGCACCTTGGCCCCCGGAAAGATGAAGATGCGTGCAACCCGGGGGTCGCGCGCCGCGGCCTTTATGATGGCGTGATGCTGGCGGGTCCAGTCGCCGTTGACATAGGCGCCTTCCGCACGGCGCATGGAAATCGACGAGATTTCCTCGCGTGCGCTCCGGCTCAGGTCCAGTCGCGCAGGCGGCAGCATCCAGATGTCTGCATCCAGCCCCATCTGGTGGCTGGCATGCCCGGTCAGCATGGGCCCGCCGCGCGGCTGGCTGATGTCGCCGACATACAGCCCTTTCCATCCTGCCTGACCGGCCGCGAAACCTGACAGATCCCTCAGGAAATCGACGGTTTCAGGGTGCCCCCAGTTGCGGTTGCGCGACAGCCGCATCGCCTGCCAGGTCGGTCCGGTTTCGGGCAGGGCCACCGCACCCGCGATGCAGCCGCTGGCATAAGACCCGAAAGGTGCCGTTGCCATGGCCGCCGGCACCGCGACCGCGCCGAATTGCTGTTTCGCGATCTGCGCCGGCGCGGCCCCGGCCCAAAAGGCCAGCGACAGCAACAGGATCAGAACGCGGGCTGGGGCGCGGACCATGCTTTCACGTCTCCCTTGGGGTCGACCCAAATTAACAGGATCAGCGCGACAAGGAACAGCCCAATCACCGGCGAAATGCCGATGCGCGCGCTTTCGCTCCAATACGACACCAGACCGATCAGCAAGGGCGTGATGAAACTGGCCACCTTGCCCGACAGCGCAAAGATGCCAAAGGATTCCGTGACACGGTCGGGGCGGGAATGGCGCAGCAGCATGGTGCGGCTGGACGATTGCAACGGCCCGCCCGCCCCGCCGATCAGGGCCCCGCAGATGAAGAAGATGATATCGGGCGTGGCAGACGCGGGGTCCAGCGCGATGCCCCAGATCTGGTCGCGCGACAGGCCAACAGTGACCAGACAGACGACCATCAGCACCGCGATCGACACCACGATCACCGGTTTCGGCCCGAATCGTTTGTCCAGCCGGCCGCAGACCCAACTCGTCAGAACAGCGGACGCGCCGCCGACGATGCCGAAAATGCCGATCTGCGTGACCTGCCATTCCAGCACATTTGACGCATAGATGCCGCCAAAGGCATACAACCCGTTCAGCGCGTCGCGATAGAACAGCGCCGATCCCAGATAGGCCGCCAGACTGGGCCGGTGCTGCAGCCCTTTCAGCGTTCCCCAGACGCTGGCCAGCGCACCGCCCAGATTGACCTTGGCGGATTTCACCGGCTTTTCACGCACCCACAGCGCGAACGGGATCATGAACACCACATACCACAGCGCCGAAAACGGCCCCACGGCACGAGTACCCTCGCGTTGGCTGGCATCCAGCCCGAACAGCGGGTCCAGCCCGATCATCGTCTTGCCGGTGTTGCCGCTTTCGGCAAACAGCAGCAGCATCAGGAACAACGCCAGCAGCCCGCCCAGATAGCCAAAGGCGAACCCGCTGCCCGAAATCGCGCCCAGATCATCGCCCTGCCCCAGACTGGGCATCATCGCATTGGTAAAGATGGTGGCGAATTCCATCGACAGGAATGCCAGCCCGAAACTGACCAGCGCCCAGGTCAGCACCGCGTCCCCCCCTGTCGGCAGGACCCACCACAACCCCCACGCCCCGACAACGTACAACGCCGAAAAGATCCAGACCCAGGTCAACCGCCGTCCGCTGCCGTCGGCATAGGCCCCCAGCACCGGCGCCAGCAGCGCGACCAGAATAGACGCCAGCGTCAGGCCCAAGGCCCATGTGCTTTGGGCTGCGGCCTTGGCGGCCTCGATCTCCATGCCTTCGGACAGGTATTGCGTGCGGGCGACTTCGGCGAAATAGGGGCCAAAGATAAAGGTCAACAGGAGCGTGTTCACCGGCTGACTGGCCCAGTCAAAGAAATACCAGCCCCAGATGCGCCGTTTTTGTGAAATCGCCATGTCCTGCCCCTCGTTTTCCCGCACAGATAGAACAGGTTGCCGCTGACCAAGGCAAGATGCCGAATAGCGTCATATGGCCTTGTCTGGCGTCAATGCCGGTTCCTGCATCGGCGGCCAGGGGCGCTGCGCCTCGGCGGCAATCCAAGCCATGATCCAGGCCGGGATGGGCGGGGCGTGCAGATCGGGTGCCACCTCGGCCTGCACGCGGGCGGGCGCAACGATGCCGGACGCATCCACGATGGCGGCGCGATAGACGATGTGGCCGGCACAATCGCCGCGCACCCACATCGCCTGTTCCAGATAGATGAACCGGTCATCCCAGCAGATCATGCGCGACCGCATCTCGATCCGGTCGAACATCCGCACCCGACGGCGATAGCGCACCACCGCCCCCGCCATCGTCAGGCCCCAGCCCCGGCGTTTCAGCGCCGCCAGCAACCCCACCCGTTTTGCCAGAACCAGCCGCCCCAGATCATACAGAGTCAGCGCGCGGCCGTTGTTCAATTCCATCCACACATCGAGGTCCCAGGGCATGCAACGGTGATGGCTGACGTGTGTTGCCAGCGGTGACAGCGGGGCAGCACGGCGGTGTCGGATGAATTCACCGGCAAGGCGCAGGACGGGATACATAGCAGCACTCCTTTGCGCCGGTCATGTCATGCGGCACTTCGGCGTCAACCCCAACGACGCGTCAGGCTTGCCCTTTTGCCGCCGCCCCCTTACCTGTGCCGCCATCCGGTCGAATTTCCGCTAAAAAAGGTGCGCCCATGACATCGCTGTTCCAGATCCTGATGCTGATCCTGGATATCGCCTGGTTCCTGATCCTCGCGCATGTGATCATGAGCTGGCTGATCAATTTTCAAGTGCTGAACGTCCGGCAGCCGCTGGTTGGGCAGTTCTGGAACGGGCTGAACCGGTTGCTGGAACCGGTCTACGGGCCGATCCGCCGCATCCTGCCGCAGATGGGGGGGCTGGATCTGGCGCCCTTGGTGGTGATCATCGTCGTCGCTGCGTTGCGCGTGATCCTGAGCAACAACGCGGCGGCGTTTTACTGAACCCCGCTTCGTGAAATCAGCCAACCTGCGGGCTTGCCCAACTAGCCTTGGTATGTGAAAACCACCGCCATGGCACATATTGCAGTCGCAGAACGCACAACGGCAGAGGACCTGCTGCGCCGCATCTTCGGCTACGACGCCTTTCGCCCCGGTCAGGCCGAAATCGTCGAGGCCGTGGCGCGCGGGCAGAACGTGCTGGCGATCATGCCCACCGGCGGCGGCAAATCGCTGTGTTTCCAATTGCCTGCCCTGATGCGCGGCGGCGTGACGCTGGTGGTGTCGCCATTGATCGCGCTGATGCGGGATCAGGTGCGCGCGCTGCGGGCCGCGGGGGTCGAGGCGTACGCGCTGACGTCCGGCAACACCGACGCAGAAACCGCCGCCGTCTGGCAGGCACTGGACGAACAACGGCTGAAACTGCTTTATATCGCGCCGGAACGGCTGGCGTCATCGGGCGCGGTCCAGATGCTGCGGCGCGCCAATGTGTCGCTGATCGCGGTGGACGAGGCGCATTGCGTCAGCCAATGGGGCCATGATTTCCGCCCCGATTACCTGCGGATCGGCGATCTGCGCACGGCGCTGGACGTGCCATTGGCCGCGTTTACCGCCACGGCGGATGCAGAAACGCAGGCGGAAATCACCCAGAAACTGTTCGGAGGCGTGGCTCCGCAAAGTTTCCTGCGCGGGTTCGACCGGCCCAACATCCATCTGGCCTTTGCGCCAAAGGACAGCCCCCGCGCGCAGGTTCTGGCCTTTGCCGCCGCCCGGCGTGGCCAATCCGGCATCGTCTATTGTGGCAGCCGCGCCCGGACCGAGGCGCTGGCGGGCGCCCTGCGCGACACAGGTCACGCCGCCATCCACTATCACGGCGGGATGGAAGCCGACGCGCGCCGCCGCGCCGAGGAACGGTTTCAACAGGATGACGGGTTGATCGTCGCGGCCACCGTCGCCTTTGGCATGGGCATCGACAAGCCCGATATCCGCTGGGTGGCCCATGCCGATCTGCCGAAATCGATCGAGGCCTATTATCAGGAAATCGGCCGCGCCGGCCGCGATGGTGCGCCGGCAGAAACCCTGACGCTGTATGGCGCCGACGACATCCGCCTGCGCCGCAGCCAAATCGACGAAAGCGCCGCGCCCTTTGACCGCCGCCGCGCCGATCATGGCCGCCTGAACGCGCTGCTGGGGCTGGCCGAGGCGCAGGCCTGCCGCCGCCAGACCCTGCTGGGCTATTTCGGCGAATCCGCACCGCCTTGCGGCAACTGCGATCTGTGCGACACGCCGCCTGCCTTGTTCGACGCCACCACGCCGGTGCGGATGGCGCTGTCGGCGATCCTGCGCACGCAGGAAAGTTTCGGCGCGGGCCATCTGATCGATATCCTGACCGGCACGCTGACCGACCGGGTGCGCGAACGCGGCCATGACGGACTGCCGACCTATGGCGTCGGACGCGCGTGGGGCAAACCGCAATGGACCGCGATCTTTCGCCAGATGATGGGCCATGACCTGATCCGCCCCGACCCCGAACGCCACGGCGCGCTGGTAATGACCGACGCCGCTGTGCCGATCCTGAAAGGCACCGCCCCGATCACGCTGCGCAGTGACGCGCTGAAGGTGCAGGCGGTGCGGCCCGTGGTGAAAACGCTGGTGCATGACGAGGACGCGCCGCTGCTGTCCGCGCTGAAGGCAAAACGCCGCGCGCTGGCGGAACAACAGGGCATGCCCGCTTACATCGTGTTCGCCGACCGCACCCTGATCGAAATGGCGGAACGCCGCCCCGCCACGTTGGACCAGATGGCGTCGATTTCCGGTGTTGGGGCGAAAAAACTGGAAAGCTACGGCGCGGCGTTTCTGGCGGTGATCACCGGGGCCGAGGATCAGACGCACCCCGCGCGGCGCAAATTGGCCGGGCGGGACGCGGGCGGATTGTTCGACCAGCTGATGACGGTGCAGGCAGATCTGGCGCGCGGCGCCTGCGGCACGCTGAAACCGATGTCCTGCACCCATGCGACATTGCGCCAGATAGCCGAACGCCGCCCGGGTTCGCTATCCGATCTGGAACGCCTGAACGGCATGGGGCAGCAAAAGACCGAACGCTTTGGCCCGGCGTTTCTGGATGTGCTGGCCGGGGCGGACGAGTTCCGCTGAAAGGAGAATTCAATGCTGGTCTGCGTGTCGCCTGCCAAGAAAATGGATATCGCGCCCTCGACGGCTGTGATGACCGTGCCGGACCTGCTGAAAGAGGCGCGCGCGCTGGCCAAGGTCGCGCAGCGCCTGACGGCGGCGGATCTGAAACGCCTGATGCATCTGTCGGACGCGCTGGCGCGGTTGAACGCGGACCGGTTCGCGGCCTTTGCTGGGCAGGGCGCCACCCGCGCCATCGATTGCTTTGCCGGCGACACCTATCAGGGGTTCGAGGCGAAAACGCTGGACGCCGACGCCATGCTCTATGCGCAGGATCACCTGTGCATCCTGTCGGGGCTGTACGGCCTGCTGCGCCCGTTCGACGGGATCGAGCCGCACCGGCTGGAAATGGGCACGCGGCTGGCCACCCCGCGCGGGACCACACTGTATGACTGGTGGGGCAACCGGATCGCGCGGACGATCAACGCGCGGGCACAGTCCGCCGGCGCAAGGCTGCTGGTGAATTGCGCCAGTCAGGAATATTTCGCCGCGGTCGACCGGACAACGCTGGCGGTACCGATCATCACGCCGGTGTTTCTGGACGAAAAGGCGGGCGAAGCGAAAATCATCAGTTTCTACGCCAAACGCGCGCGCGGGGCACTGGCGCGGTTCATCTGCGAAAATCGCGTGTCCGACCCGGCCGCGTTGCAGGATTTCAACGCCGGCGGCTATCGGTACCAGCCGGACGCCAGCGATGCCGCCCGGATGGTGTTTCTGCGCGGGGCCAGCGACAGCGTGGCGGCCTGATGCGCAGGGCACTGGTCGGAGCGGCCCGTATCTGGCAATAGATGCGCAATCCGAAGGAGCGCACGATGCAGGACATGCCGATACTGACGCCCGCCACGGTCGCGCATGCGGCGTTTACCGATGCGCATGCCGCCGTTGCCCAACTGGAAAAACTGTACCGCGAGGCCACGGAATTCCTGACGCAGGCTCTGGGACGGGCGCTGCGCGAAGGCCAGCCCGATTGCCGCTATCGCGCCTATTACCCCGAGGTGCGGCTGGAAACCACCACGCATGACAAGGTGGACAGCCGGTTGTCCTTTGGCCATGTCGCCGAACCCGGACGCTATGCCACTTCGGTCACCCGGCCCGACCTGTTTCGCCATTATCTGGCCCAGCAGATCGGACTGCTTTTGGAGAACCACCGCACCCCGGTGCTGATCGGGCCGTCAACCACGCCGATGCCGCTGCATTTCGCGGTATCGGCAGCGGGCAGCGGGCTGGTGCCGCAGGAAGGCGCCGCCGAATTCACCCTGCGCGATTTTTTCGATGTGCCCGACCTGACGACAACGAACGACGATATCGTGAACGGTACGTATGTTCCGGTTGACGGCGTGCTGCCGCTGGCCCCGTTCAGCGCGCAGCGGGTGGATTATTCGCTGGCGCGGCTGGCGCATTACACCGCGACCGATCCGGACCATTTCCAGAATTTCGTGCTGTTCACCAACTATCAGTTCTACGTGTCGGAATTCGAGGCCTACGCCCGGCGCATGCTGGCTGATGCCGCATCGGGCTATACCGCATTCGTGTCCACCGGCAACCATGTGCTGACCGACCCCGAAGGCGACATCCCCCTGACGCCCAAGATGCCGCAGATGCCGACCTATCACCTGAAACGCGCCGGAGGACAGGGCATCACGCTGGTCAACATCGGCGTCGGCCCGTCAAACGCCAAAACCGCAACCGACCATATCGCGGTGCTGCGCCCGCATGCGTGGCTGATGGTCGGGCATTGTGCGGGGCTGCGCAATTCGCAATCGCTGGGCGATTTCGTGCTGGCCCACGCCTATCTGCGCGAAGACAAGGTGCTGGATGACGATCTGCCGGTCTGGGTGCCGGTGCCCGCGCTGGCCGAAGTGCAGATCGCGCTGGAACGGGCCGTGGCGCAGGAAACCCAGCTGGACGGGTTCGATTTGAAACGCATCATGCGGACCGGCACCGTCGCCAGTGTCGACAACCGCAACTGGGAATTGCGCGACCATACCGGCCCGGTGCAGCGCCTGTCGCAGTCGCGCGCCGTGGCGCTGGACATGGAAAGCGCCACGATCGCGGCGAACGGATTCCGGTTTCGGGTGCCCTATGGCACGCTGTTGTGCGTGTCGGACAAACCGCTGCATGGCGAACTGAAACTGCCCGGCATGGCGTCCGAATTCTACAAGACGCAGGTGTCGCGCCACCTGATGATCGGGATTCGTGCCATGGAACATCTGCGGTCCATGCCGCTGGAACGCCTGCACAGCCGAAAGTTGCGGTCGTTCGAGGAAACCGCGTTCTTGTGACCTTGCGTCACATCACGGTTATGGCGCAAAAACCCTTGTTTTCCTCCAGCGAATATCCACTATCCGTTGTGCCTGTACGCAATATACCGTTTAATCTTTGCGACAATGCCCCATATCGGGCAGTAAAGGAGACCTGAAAATGGCAAAACCAATGAGCAAGACCCAACTGGTCGCCGCGCTGGCGGCCAAGATGGGCAGCGACAAGAAATCCGCCACGGCTGCGCTGGACAGCATCGTTGACGTGATCACCACCGAGGTTGCCAATGGCGGCGCGGTCACGCTGCCCGGCATCGGCAAGTTCTATTGCCGCGAACGCCCCGAACGCATGGTGCGCAACCCCGCCACCAAGGAACAGGTCAAAAAGGCCGCCGACAAGGTGGTCAAGATCACCATCGCCAAGGCGCTGAAAGACAGCGTGAACGTCTGATCGCACCCGGTAACCAGTGTTTTGCAAGGGTCGCCCGATGGCGACCCTTTTTGTTTGGGCATCAGGGCGGGCCCCGCTTGCCCCTGCCGCGCCAACCGCTAACGTGACGCGAAAACCGGAGTCCCTGCCATGAACCTGCGCGCCATCGTCATGGGGCTGGCCTTTGCGCTGATGTGGTCCTCGGCCTTTACATCGGCGCGGTTCATCGTAGCGGATGCACCGCCCTTGGCGTCGCTGGCGTTGCGGTTCGTGATTTCGGGCGGGTTGGGTGTGGCCATCGCGGTCTGGCTCGGCCAGTCGTTCCGGCTGACCCAGGCGCAATGGCGGGCAACGATCATTTTCGGCATCTGCCAGAACGCGCTGTATCTGGGGCTGAATTTCGTTGCCATGCAGACGGTCGAGGCGGGATTGGCCTCGATCATTGCGTCGTCGATGCCGCTGATGGTGGCCTTGGCGGGCTGGGTGATTTTCCGTGACCGGCTGCCGCGTCTGGGGGTGATCGGTCTGGTGATGGGGTTTCTGGGCGTCGGCCTGATCATGGGGGCGCGGCTGGATTCGGGCGTGGACCTGCGCGGCCTTGGCCTGTGCCTGCTGGCGGCGGTGGCCCTGACGGTCGCCACCCTGTCGGTGCGCGGCGCATCCTCCGGCGGCAATGTGATGATGATCGTCGGATTGCAGATGTTTGTCGGCGCGGCCTGTCTGGCGGTGGTGTCCGCGCTGACCGAAACCATCACGGTCAACTGGTCGTGGCAATTGGTGGTGGCCTTTGCCTATACCACGCTGGTGCCCGGTCTTGCCGCCACCTTTGTCTGGTTCACGCTGGTCAACCAGATCGGTGCGGTCAAGGCAGCGACCTTCCATTTCCTGAATCCGTTTTTCGGCGTCGCCATCGCGGCAGTGATTCTGGGCGAACAGTTGCGCCTGCTGGACCTGGTCGGCGTGGCGATCATCACTGCGGGCATTCTGGCGGTGCAACTGTCGAAACAATCCACCACGCGGACGTGAAACGACGGCATCGCAAGTTCAGGTGACAGGCGGGTTCCCGCCGGGTTACGGGTGAGACATGGAAAACATTCTTGCCTATCTGGCCGGCCTGATGACGCTGATCAATCCCTGCGTATTGCCGGTTCTGCCCATCGTCGTCGCCGGGTCATTGCAGGCCGGGCGATCCGGGCCGCTGTTGCTGGCGGCGGGGATGGCGGTATCGTTCGTCACGCTTGGGTTCACGGTCGCGACATTCGGATTTGCCTTGGGCATCGACGAACAGACGATCGCACAGGCCGGGGCCGTGCTGATGATCGTGTTCGGTGTGGTGCTGCTGGTGCCGCGCGCGTCCGACGCGTTTTCGCTGGCGACCGGCGGGATGGCGGCGCAGGCTGACGCCGGCATGGGCCGGCTGGACGGCGCGACCGGGCGCGGGCAATTTATGGGCGGGCTGTTGTTGGGCGCGGTGTGGTCGCCTTGCATCGGGCCCACGCTGGGTGCCGCGATTTCATTGGCCGCGCAGGGTCAGAGCCTGGGCCGTGCGTTTCTGATCATGGTGTTCTTTGCGGCGGGCGTTGCCACGCTGATCCTCGCGCTTGGGTATGGCGCGCGCGGGCTGTTGCTGCGCAACCGTGCCTTGATGCAACGCATCGCCGAAAATGCCCGGCCGGTGATGGGGGCGGTATTCGCCCTTGTCGGTCTGGCACTGTTGTTCCGCCTGCACCACGTCGCCGAGGCCTGGTTGCTGTCGGTTCTGCCCGCGTGGCTGATTGATCTGTCCGTGTCCCTGTAATGGAGTATCTTCATGAAACGTCGTGACTTTCTGATCCTGTCTGCCGCCGCCGCAGTGCTGCCCATGGCCGCACAGGCCGCTTTCATCGACTACACCCCCGCACTTCTGGCCGACCGGCTGGCCAAGGGCGAGACGGTTTTCCTGGATTTCAGCGCCTCGTGGTGCAGCACCTGCGCCGCGCAGGAACGCGTGATCAACGCACTGAAGTCGGAAAACCCCGCCTATGCGCAGCAGATCACCTTCATCAAGGCCGACTGGGACCAGTGGCGCAGTTCCGAAATCGTGCAGACGATGAAGATCCCGCGCCGGTCCACGCTGGTGGTTCTGAAGGGCGACAAGGAGCTGGGCCGCATTGTCGCCGGCACCGCGCAGGCCGACATCAAGGCCCTGATGGACACCGCGCTTCAGGCTGCCTGAGGTATCTGAAACGCCATCTGCAGCCACCACAAGGCCGCCGTCACCGTCACGACGGCGGCCAGATTGGCCCACAGCATCGCCAGTGCGGCCACACCTTCTTCGCCAGACCCCTGCACCAGCACGCCGTAGATGGTGAACATCGGCAGCGCGCAGGACAGCACCAGCGCCGTCGCCATCACGGGCGGCAAGGGAATGACCAGCAGCGCGATCACCGCCAGCGCAGGGTGCAACAGCAATTTGCCGGCGGTGATCTGCCCTGCCAGCAGCCGGTTGCCGCGCACGGGCATCCCGACCAGCGCACCGCCCACCGCGAACAATGCCAGCGCCGAGGCGGATGCGCCGACAAACCCCAACAGCCGTTGCAGCATGGCGGGCAGGTCCAGCCCGGTCATCGCGAAACCCAAGCCCAGCAGCAGCGCAATCATCAACGGGCGTTGCAGCACGCCCCAGATGGTGCGGCCCAGCAGCGTCAGCGCGCCCGCTCCCGCCGCCTTTGACTGATCCAGCAGGATCAACCCGATGGGCACCAACAAAAAATTCTCGACCAGAAAATTCATCGCCAGCACTGGCCCGGCGATATCAGGCGCCAGAAACATCAAAAGCGGAAACCCGATAAAGGCTGAATTGGGCGAATTGACCCCGATCCACCCCACCGCGCGCCGCGCGCCGCCTTCGCCCTGCAGCGTCAACACCGCCAGCGCGATCCCCCCGGTTGCCAGCCCCACCAGAGCATAAGCGACGAGGTATCGCAGGTTAAGCACCTCGGCCAGATCCCGCGTGGCGACCGTGACGAACAGCAGCGCGGGCAACGCGATGTTCAGCACGAACTTGCCCAGCGTCCGCATTTCCCCCGCCGCGAACAGCCCGCGCCAGACGGTGACATACCCCAGACCCATCACCGCAAACACCGGCAGCGTGATGGACAGGACGGTCAGCACCTCAGCCGATCCGCCCGCGCAACTCGCCGACCGCGCCACCGACATGGCCGCGTTGCAACAGGATGTGGTCAAGGATCACGCAGGCCATCATTGCCTCGCCCACTGGCACGGCGCGGATGCCGACACAGGGGTCGTGGCGGCCCTTGGTGATGACCTCGGTGGCCTCGCCGTCACGGGTGATCGACGCGCGCGGCGTCAGGATTGAACTGGTGGGTTTCACGGCAAAACGCACCACAACATCCTGCCCCGTGCTGATGCCGCCAAGGATGCCGCCCGCGTGGTTCGACGCATAGACCGGACCATCCGCGCCCATGCTGATCTCGTCGGCGTTATCCACACCGGTCAGCGCGGCGGCCGCCATGCCGTCGCCGATTTCCACACCCTTGACCGCGTTGATCGACATCATCGCGGCGGCAAGGTCAGCGTCCAGCTTGCCATAAACCGGCGCACCCAGACCCGCAGGCACCCCGCGCGCGACGATTTCGATCACCGCGCCGACGGAATTACCGGATTTGCGCAGCGCGTCCAACGCGGTGGCCCATTGATCTGCCATGACCGCATCGGGGCACCAGAACGGGTTCGCCTCGATCTGCGCGGCGTCGAACCGCGCCCGGTCGATGGCATGCGCGCCCATCTGCACCATGTAGCCGGTGATCACCACTTGCGGGGCCAGCACCGCCAGCGCGGCGCGCGCGATGCCCCCCGCCGCCACCCGCGCTGCCGTTTCGCGCGCCGAAGACCGCCCGCCGCCACGCGGATCGCGGATGCCGTATTTCTGCCAATAGGTGATGTCGGCATGACCGGGCCGGAACGTGTCGACGATATTGCCGTAATCCTTGGACCGCTGGTCGGTGTTTTCGATCATCAACTGCACTGGCGTGCCGGTGGTCTGCCCGTCATAGATACCCGACAGGATGCGCACCAGATCGGCCTCTTGCCGCTGCGTGGTATAGCGGCTTTGCCCCGGTTTGCGACGGTCCATCCAGTGTTGTAATTCCGCCTCTGACACCGGCACCCCTGGCGGCACACCGTCCACCGTCGCGCCTAACGCAGGCCCGTGGCTTTCACCCCACGTGGTCACCCGAAAGATATGGCCGAAGGTGTTGAACGACATGGGCGGACTCCTTTCCAACGTCGATACCGACGGGGCACCGGGGCCTCAAGCAGATTTGGACTTGTCCCGCGATTGTAACCGTCCTACTTTTATAGAACCTCGGGGTGCCCGGAAGGGCTGAGATGCAGTTGCGAACCCGTTGAACCTGATCCGGTTAGAACCGGCGGAGGGAAGGTATGGCAGGTGCGCCTCCATTCTTTGCCCCCGTGTGCAATGGAGGCTGAGATGCGATACCTTTCCCTTGTTCCGGGCCTTTTCCTGTCCAGCATGGCGCTGGCGGAAACACCCGTTTTGACAGTGTTGACCTATGACAGCTTTGTGTCCGAATGGGGCCCCGGCCCCGCAATCGAGACCGCGTTCGAGGCGGAATGCGCCTGCGACCTGCGGTTTGTCGGCGCGGGCGATGGCGCCGCCCTGCTGGCGAGGTTGCAGATGGAAGGCGCGCGGTCTGATGCGGATATCGTGCTGGGGCTGGACACCAACCTGACGGCGGCGGCGCGCGCGACGGGGTTGTTCGCACCGCACGGCATCACCCCTGCCCTGGCGCTGCCGATTGCATGGACCGATGACATGTTCCTGCCGTTCGACTGGGGCTGGTTCGCCTTTGTCGGGCTGGCGGGTCCGACATATCCGACGGATTTCAAGGCGCTGGCGGCCAGTGACCTGAAAATCGTCATTCAGGACCCCCGGTCATCCACCCCCGGTCTGGGGCTGGTGATGTGGATCAAGGCCGCCTACGGCGATCAGGCTCCGGCGATCTGGGCCGACCTTGCCGATAATATCGTCACCGTCACGCCCGGCTGGTCCGAAGCCTATGGCCTGTTTCTGGAGGGCGAAGCGGATCTGGTGTTGTCC